>MEDW01000005.1 GCA_001724215.1 Erythrobacter sp. SCN 62-14
GGGCGCGGCCTTTCCACCCCCAATCCCAATGTCGGCTGCCTGATCGTCCGGCACGATCGGGTCGTGGGGCGGGGCTGGACCCAGAAGGGGGGGCGACCCCATGCCGAGGCGCAGGCGCTGGCGCAGGCGATGGAGCAAGCCCATGGCGCGACCGCCTATGTGACGCTGGAACCCTGTTTTCATCTGTCCCCGCGCGGGCCGCGCTGCGCCGACCTGCTGGCGCGCGCAGGCGTCGCGCGGGTGGTGATCGCGCTGCGCGATCCTGATCCGCGCACCGATGGGCAGGGTGCGGCCTGGCTGCGCGAACGCGGCGTGACGGTTGAGATGGGGCTGATGGCGGCGCAAGCGGCGCGCGCGATGGCGGGCTTCGTCCTGCGCCAGACGCGGGGGCGGCCGCATGTGACGCTGAAACTGGGCCTGTCGCTCGATGGGCGGATCGCGTTGGCGGATGGGTCCAGCCGCTGGATCACCGGGCCTGACGCGCGCGCCCACGCCCATGTCGAACGCGCCCGGCATGATGCGATCGTGGTCGGCGGCGGCACGTTGCGCGCCGATGCGCCGGGGCTGGACGTGCGGCTGGCGGGGCTGGAGGATCGTTCGCCGCGCCGGGTGCTGCTGAGCCGCAGCGACGCGCCTGTCGGCTGGGAGCGGATCGGCGCGCCCGAAGAGATAGCGGCGCTCGACCGGGTCGATCATCTGCTGGTGGAGGGGGGGGCGGAAACGGCTGCGGCCTTTTTGCGGGCGGGGCTGGTCGACCGGTTGCTGCTGTATCGCGCGCCGATCCTGATCGGTGCGGGGCTGGCAGGAATCGGCGACATTGGCCTTGCGGACTTGGCCCATGCGCATGGCCGCTGGCGGCTGACCGACGAACGGCGGCTGGGCGTTGATCGTCTGGAGGTTTACGAGGCGGTGTCGAGCGCTTAGAGGAACGACCAACTCATCCCGTTCGGGCTGAGCGGGGCTTCGACTTCGCTCGGGGTGAACGGACAATTGGATTTCGACCTATGTTCACCGGCATCATCACCGACATTGGCACCATCCGCCAGGCGGAACAGCGCGGCGACCTGCGGCTGGTGATCGGCAGCGCCTATGACATGGAGTCGGTGGCGATCGGCGCGTCGATCGCCTGTTCGGGTGCATGCCTGACCGTGGTGGAAAAGGGCGCGGACTGGTTCGCGGTCGACCTGTCGGCCGAAACGGTCGCGCGCACCGCGCCGGGCCTGTGGGTCGAGGGCGGTCGGCTCAACCTGGAACGCGCGCTCAAGGTCGGGGACGAACTGGGCGGGCATATCGTCACCGGGCATGTCGATGGCGTGGGTCATCTGGTGTCGGCCACGTCCGAAGGCGATTCGACCCGGCTGGTCATTGCCGCGCCTTCCACGCTGGCCGCAGCGCTGGCGGCCAAGGGATCGATCACGCTCGACGGCATTTCGTTGACGGTGAATAATGTCGAGGATCAGGCGGATGGCAGCGTGCATTTCGGCCTGAACATCATTCCGCACACCGCCGCTGAAACGACTCTGGACGCGCTGCCGCAGGGGCGTGCGTTCAATCTGGAGATTGACGTGCTGGCCCGTTATCTCGACCGGATGATGAGCCTTCGCACGCGCACAATGTGATTGCCTCTTGAAATAATCACATTGTAATGTGATATGCGGATCATCCCGGCGTTCGGGAAGGAGTCCGCTGCCATGTCCTCTACCCTGATTGATACCGTCCGCAGCCTCGTCACCGAGGGTGGCATGTCGCGATCCGGCCTGGCCCGTGCGGCGGGGCTGCACGCCAATTCGCTGCGCAAGCTGGGCGAGGGGGACTGGAACCCGACCGCCGATACGCTGGGCAAGCTGGAAGCCTATCTGTTGAAGCGCGAGGGCGGGACCGCGCTCGCGTCGCCGGAAGAAATCATCAATGAAGCGCGCAATGGCCGCATGTTCATCCTGGTCGATGACGAGGATCGGGAAAATGAGGGCGATCTGGTGATCCCGGCGCAGATGGCGACGCCCGACGCGATCAATTTCATGGCCACCCACGGGCGCGGCCTGATCTGCCTGGCGCTGAGCAAGGCGCGGGTCGATGAACTGGGGCTGAGCCTGATGAGCCGCAACAATGGCACCCGCCATGAAACCGCCTTCACCGTGTCGATCGAGGCGCGCGAGGGGGTGACGACCGGGATCAGCGCAGCCGACCGCGCGCGCACCATTTCCGTCGCGATCGACGGGTCGAAGGGCCGGGGCGATATTGTGACGCCGGGCCATGTCTTTCCGCTGGTGGCCAAGGATGGCGGTGTGCTGGTGCGCACGGGCCATACCGAAGCGGCGGTGGACGTCGCGCGGCTGGCGGGCCTGAACCCGTCCGGCGTCATTTGCGAGGTGATGAAGGACGATGGCACGATGGCGCGCCTGGACGACCTGATCCCCTTTGCCGCCAGGCACAAGATGAAGATCGGCACGATCCGTGACCTGATCGCCTATCGCCGCCGCCACGACCATATCGTCGAACGCCGCGCCGAAACCACGTTCCAGAGCCAGTGGGGCGGCGACTGGAAGGCGATAAGCTTTTACAACAAGGCGACGCGGACCGAGCAACTGGTTTTGCAGAAGGGCCATGTCGACCCGGACACGCCAACGCTGGTGCGGATGCACCAATTTTCGCCACTGACCGATACGTTCGGCAAGCAAGGTTCGCGCGCTGGCCTGCTGCAACGGTCGATGGAGATTATCAGCGCGGAAGGGGCGGGCATCATCGTCCTGCTGCATGGCGACGAACCCGACATACTGACCCGCATGCTCCAGCAAAATGCCGGAATTGCCGTCGGCGATATGGACGAATTGCGCAACTATGGCGCGGGCGCGCAGATATTGGCCGAACTGGGCGTGCATGACATGGTCCTGCTGACCAACAGCCATCGCAGCCTGATCGCGCTTGACGGCTATGACCTGGCCGTGGTTGGGCAGCGTCCGATCGAGCTGTAAAGGATTTATCATGGCCAAGTTCCTGATCGTCGAAGCCCGCTTCTACGACCATCTCAACGACCTGCTGATCGAAGGCGCGAAGGCTGCGCTGGACGATGCAGGGCATAAATATGAGGTGGTGACGGTGCCGGGCGCGCTGGAAATCCCCGGCGCGATTGCGTTGGCGGCGGAAAGCGGCCGCTATGACGGCTTCATCGCCATCGGCGTCGTGATCCGCGGCGAAACCTATCATTTCGAGGTGGTGTCGAACGAAAGCGCGCGCGGCCTGATGGCGCTCAGCATGGATGCGATTGCGATCGGCAACGGCATATTGACGGTCGAGAATGAAGCGCAGGCGCTGACCCGCGCCAAGCGGACCGAAAAGGACAAGGGCGGCGAGGCGGCCAAGGCGGCCATCGCCATGCTGGCCCTGCGCGAGCGCTTCGGGGCCTAGGCTGTTTGCGCCCCCGCACGCGGGGGGCGCAATGACAGAGCGGATGGACCATGGCCCCGGACGGCCGGGAAATACCCGTCGTCCCCCATGGGGCGACGGGTTCATTTCGATCAGGCGGTGGCCGGTTGCTGCTCCAGCGCGGGATAGTTGGTATAGCCATCCTCGCCCGGACCATACCAGGTTTCCATCCCCTTGATCGGGTTCAGCGGCGCGTCGCTTTCCAGTCGCTCCACCAAATCGGGGTTGGCCATGAACGGGCGACCGAAGCTGATCGCGTCGGCAAGGCCGCTGTCCAGATCCGCTTGCGCCCGTGTCTTGTCATAATCGCTGTTCAGGATCAGCGGCCCCTTGAAATGCTGACGGATCAGCGGTGACTGGCGCGGCACGTCGGTTGCGCCGAACGTGCCTTTCTCCCCCGGTTCGCGCAGTTCGAGCGACGCGATGCCGATCGCGTTCAGGACTTCGGCGGCATGGGCGAAAAGCGGGCCGGGATTGCTGTCATTGACGCCCTGGCTGTCGCCATTGGGTGACAGGCGTACCGACACCTTGTCCGCGCCGATCGCGTCGACCACCGCCTGTGTGACTTCCGCCAGCAAGCGCACGCGGTTTTCGATGCTGCCGCCATATTGATCGGTGCGGAAATTGGCATTGTCGCGCAGGAACTGGTCGATCAGATAGCCGTTGGCGGCGTGGATCTGCACACCGTCGAAACCGGCGCGGATCGCGTTGCGCGCGGCGGTGACATAGGTGTCGATCAGGCCGGGAATTTCCTCAAGCGTCAATGGACGGGCCGTTTCGAACGGCGCTTTGCCCTCGTAAGTATGGGCCTCTCCCGCCGTAGCGGTGGCGCTGGACGACACCGGCTGTTCGCCCGTGACGCTGCTATGGACCTGCCGCCCCATATGCCACAGCTGGACGATGATCCGCCCGCCCGCGTCATGCACCGCCTGCGTCACCGGCTGCCAGGCCGCGACCTGTTCGTCCGACCAGATGCCCGGTGCATAGGGCCAGCCCAGACCCTGGCGGGAAATGCCCGTCGCTTCGCTGATGATCAGCCCAGCGCCCGCGCGCTGGCGATAATAGTCAACCATGATAGGGGTCGGCACATGATCGCGAGTCGCGCGGCCACGGGTCAGCGGCGCCATGACGACGCGGTTGGGTGCGCCAATGGCGCCGATCTGGACGGACTCGAACAGCTTGGACATGAAAATTCCCTTTATAAAAGTTGCAAATTGCAACGGGACGTAAAGCTGAAAGCCAGCTAGGGAGCCGCGATGGTCAGTTCAACCCCCAATGCCCGTGCAGGCATGCCCAAATTTGCATTTCCAGCACTGATACTGGCCAATCTCATCCTGCCACTCGGCCCGGTGCTGGTGCGGATGGCCGATGTGGGGCCGGTAGCGGCGGCATTCTGGCGGTTGACGCTGGCCCTGCCATTTCTCCTGATCCTCGCCCTGCCGCGGTTGCGCCGCACGATGCCGACGATTCGCGAATGGTCGGCGCTGATCTGGTCGGGGCTTTTCTTCGCAGCGGATCTGGCGGCGTGGCATATCGGCATTCTCTACACCAAAGTCACCAATGCCACCATATTCGGCAATATGAGCGGTCTGATGCTGCCGATATGGGGAATGGTCGTGCTGCGCCAACGGCCCAGGGCCATGCAGGCGATCGCCCTCACCCTGGCGACGGCAGGTGCGGCGGTGATGATGGGGGGCAGCAATTGCCATTCGCCTGCCCGCTTCACCGCAAGGCCAAAGGCGCCGTTGAAGGCGCTTGAAGAACCACCCAGCGATGCGGTGAAAGCGAGGTATTCCGCCCCGTCTGCCGGATCACGGAAATAGGCTGGATCGCGAAACGCCTTGATCGTGCCGGGTGCGCCATCATGAGCATCGGCCAATTGGTAAAAGGGCGAGGGCCTTGCGATCAGCGGAGCAGGCGCGCTCCAATCGGTCGGCCAGCCATCTGGCCCGAGCCGGGCCGAGCTGGCCCACAGGCTTTGCTGATAGCCGCCTGCGCGCTGCGCTGTGCCAGCAGCGGTGAAAAACAAAGTCACCGCGCCATTATCAAGCAGCGCAGAGCCGGCCCATTCGCGCTCATACGGAACGTCCCTATCGGGCAGCACCGGCCCGCAATCGAGCCACTCGCCATCCAAACGCTCAATCCAGTGGATCTTGGCCTCAAAATGCCGCAGCGCCGGGTCACCGCGGTGAGGCGCAGTCAGCGCCATCCACATCTCCCGGCCTGCAAGGCGCGCAGGGCTCCCGTCCGGCCCTTGCAGGGGCCACATATCCCAATAGACGCGGGCCCCATCAAGCCGCGAGCGAGCGGGGACGAGCACCAGAGGAATAGTGGCTGCGCCGGAGGTTTCCTGCGCCGCCAGATGCTGCGGTGTCCACAAAGTTGTCATGGCGCGCCTATGCCTCAAGCCAGATCAGAACAAAGAGGCTGGCCGCCCAAGGGAGAGAGGAAGGGGCGGGCGGCCAGCCGGTTGGGTGCGCTGCAACTCAGAAGTCGAACCGCACCGAAGCAAGGATCGTGCGGCCCTGAATAGAGCGCGCGCGAACAATATCATTGGCAGGGATCAGGCCCTCTTCCGCCTCGGTAAAACCAAAGCTGTTGAACAGGTTGGTGGCGTTGAGGCCCACTTCCACCCGGTCCATCGGGCGCACGGCAACAAAGGCGTTGACCTGAGCAAAGGCAGGCAGCTTGAGGCCATTATTGTCCTGCGCAAAGCTGGCCGTTGTGCCGATGATGTTTGCACCGATGGTGAACAGATCGTCACTGTATTGCGCGGTTCCCTGATAGACGAGATCGGCCTGACGGCGCGGCGTGTTGCCGATCGTGGTGATGTCGAGCGCATCGACAATCTCCGCCTTGGTCCAGGTTGCGCCCGCCGACAGCGAAAACGGTCCGGTGGTGTAGGAGCCTTCAAGCTCAACCCCATAGGCTTCGAATTCGGTGTCGAACAGCACCAGCGGAGCAATATCGACATTGGTTTCCGAGGTGCGCGCATAAAAGCCGGTGGCGTAAACCGCGATCCCGCGCGATTGGTATTTGACGCCGAGTTCCGCCTGATTGACCCGCGCGATCACCCCGCTGTCGCCGCCCGGCAGGCTGCCGTCGACTGCGCTGACAGCAGGCGAGAACAGGCTGCGATCAGCAGTGTGGCGGCCGCCCCGGCTGTAGCGTGCAAACACACCCAATTCATCGGTCACAAGGTAGTTTGCGCCCAGCGAATAGGACAGATAGCCGAAGTTGTAATTGACGGGCCGAGCCTGGCCCAGCGGCAATTGACTGGTGAGCGCTTCGGCGGGGCTGATGATGCCGTTGTTGTCGAAATCAAACCCGATGACGCCATTGCCAAAGCCGCTGTCAGCCCCGGTGATCGAGCCATTGGCATCGCCAAAATCATACCTTGCGCTGAGATCGAGCGTCAGGCGATCAATTTCCAGAGACAGCGAGGCAAAGGGCGCAAAGGTTGAATAATCAACGTCGTAATTGCGCCGGCAGCAATTGCCAAAGAAGCTCGCGCCAAAGCCTGCCTGCCCGTTTTGCGTCACCGCATTGCCATCGGCATCGAGGATGTCCACCAGCACCGCGCGCCCGCCGCCTTCGACGGTCTGCACCTGGCTGGTCCACAGCCAATCGGTGTCAATCGTCTGACGCGAGGCGTAAAAACCGCCGGTAAAGGCGAGCCGCGCGCCGCCCAGATCGAAATCATTGCTGATGCGGAAATCATTGGTGATGTTATCGAGGCTGTTCAGGCGCACATTGAACATCACGACATTGGTGAGCAGGCCATTGCCGCCAATCGTCGCCGGATTGGCGAGCGCGCCTGCATTGGGCCCCGATGCAAAGCGGATGGTTGAGCCTGCCCCGCCAAGCCCATCGGCAATGGCTTGTGCAGCGCCTGCCTCTGCCGGGAAGGGCGAGGTGAAGCTGCCTGAATTATCGGCAAAGCGGAAGCGGTTGGTGACCTGCCAGCCTGCACCAATGTCAAACTGGGCTTCCACGCCAAAAGCCGCGCTGCGAACCGAAAGGCCATCATTGATGTTGAAGCTGGTGGGATTATTGCTCCCATCCAGCGTCACGGCTTGCGTGATAAAGGGGCTGTAAAGCGCATCGCGGCGCGGATCAAAGCCAGCAATCCCGCGATAATTGGGGCTAGCATTGGTGCCTGTCACCTGCACCGGCATGGGCAGGATCGTGGGCGTGCGATCATTCAGGTATTTCCCGTAAAAACGGATATAGCCGCTGTCGAACTCCTTGGTGATGTTGGCCTTGATCTGGCCGCCGTCAAAGCCATTAAAGCCGATATCGCGCGGTCCCTCGCCGGTGCGATAGAACCCACCGACATGGAAATAGAGATCATCGGCGAGGCGCGAGCCGTAGTCGAAATCCATGCGGTAGGTTTCGAAATCCAATCCGACGCTGGCCTGAATGGCGCCGCCTTCCTGCTTGCCGGTCTTGGAGATGAAGTTGATGACCGCGCCGGGCGCGTTCGAGGCAAAGGTTGATGCTGAACCGCCGCGCACCGCTTCGACGCGGGCAACATTGCGATCGGCGCGCAGGAAATTATCGGCATTGCCAAAGATGATGTCGCCAAATTCGAGAATCGGTAGGCCATCTTCCTGAAGCTGGATATAGCGCGCACCGCCTGTTGATACGGGCAGACCGCGCACCGCGATATTGGCATTGCCTTCGCCGCCTGATGCTTCGGAACGGATACCCGGAATCTGGCGGATGAGATCGGCCGAAGAGGGCGGAGCAAGCCGCACGATGGTGTCTTCATTGAGCGTGCTGACAGAGATTGAGGTTTCAAGCCGGTTCTGTCCACGCGCGGTGGCGGTGACAATGATCTCGCCGCTGTCTGCACCGTCAGCATTATCCTGAGCCAGTGCCGGGCTTGCAGCAAGGCCGCTTGCGCCAAGAGCCAAGACACTCGCGCCCAGCGCGCAACGCACTTTCACCATCGTTGTTCTCCCCTGCTTGGCAATTTTCTTGCCTGTTGCAACCTCACGCATAGTTTTGTTGCAAACGATTGCAAGTAGAATTTGCAAACGTTTGCAATTTGCGTCTTGCTGTGTCAGTCCTAAGCCCATAGCGCGGCGATTAAGACCCGCGCGCACATGGGAGGCGAGGGGCATGGCACAGGCTAAGCCGCGGTTATCACTGCTGCGAATCGTCGAAATGAACATCGGCTTTTTCGGCCTCCAGTTCAGCTTTGGCTTGCAGCAGGCCAATATGGGGCCAATCTATGGCTTCCTTGGCGCGGATGAGGCGACGATGCCGCTCTTGTGGCTGGCAGGCCCGATGACGGGGCTTATCATCCAGCCAATTGTCGGCGCGATGAGCGATCGGACAAGCTCGCGCCATGGCCGCCGCACGCCCTATTTCCTGATTGGCGCGGTGATCTGTTCGATCAGCCTGTTCCTGATGCCGATGTCGAGCGCCTTGTGGATGGCGGCAAGCCTGCTGTGGATTTTGGATGCAGGCAACAACATCACGATGGAGCCGTATCGCGCCTATGTCGCAGACAGGCTGGTGGCCGATCAGCGCAGCGTCGGCTTCCTCACGCAAAGCGCGTTTACTGGCCTTGCGCAAACCCTGTCCTATCTTGCGCCGAGCCTGCTCACCGCTTTCGTGGCCAAGGACGTGCTTGATGCCAATGGCATTCCGGTGATTGTGCGGATTGCCTTTGTGATTGGCGCGATCCTCTCGATCTCCACGATTGTATGGTCGGTGTGGCGCGTGCCGGAATTGCCTTTGAGCGAGGAAGAACGCACCGCCATGGCGGAAAAGCCGCTCACCGTGCGCGCGACGCTGGCTGAGATTGGCGATGCGATCCGTTCCATGCCGCGCCCGATGCGGCAATTGGCCGCGGCGATGCTGTGCCAGTGGTATGCGATGTTCGCCTATTGGCAATACATCACCTTTGCGGTTGCCCGCTCGCTTTATGATACGGCCGATCCCTCCAGCGCGGCTTTCCGCGAGGCAACGCTGACCACCCAGCAGGCAGGCGCGCTTTACAATTTCATCGCTTTTGCAGGCGCGCTGGCGCTGATCCCGATTATCGCGCGGGCAGGCGCAAGACTGGTGCACGCAGGCTGCCTTACCGCATCGGGGATTGCCATGCTGATGATCCCGGGTGTGGAAAACACCGCCGCCCTGTTCGTGCTGATGCTGGGGATTGGCATTGGCTGGGCCGGCATGATGGGCAACACCTATGTCATGCTGGCCGATTGCATCCCTGCCGAACGAACCGGGATTTACATGGGCATCTTCAACATGTTCATCGTTATTCCCATGCTGATCCAGACCATCACCATGCCGCTGATCTACCGCCCGCTGTTGGGGGGTGATCCGCGCAATGTGTTGATGCTGGGCGGCGGATTGATGCTGGCAGGCGCGCTTGCTACGCTCATGGTTGATGCTGGGCACCGCGTCAAAAGCGGCACGGCAGCGCCTGCAAGCTGACGAGAACAATGGGCGAGAGCGACACCAAAGGCCGGGGCGCAGGCGTGCGCACCATCACCGATCTGGCGCGGCTGGCGGGGGTATCGCCCGGCACAGTGTCGCGTGCGTTGGCGGGCAAGAGCCTCGTCAACGCGCGCACCCGCGAAAAGATTGAGGCTCTGGCGCGCGAGCACGGCTTTCGCCCCAATCAGATGGCAAGCGGATTGCGCCGCCAGAAAACCGGCGTGATCGGGGTTGCGATCCCGCTTGGCCATGATGTGCGCCAGCAGATTTCCGACACTTTTTTCATGACGCTGTTGGGCCTCTTGGCGGATGAACTGACCGACAAGGGATATGACCTGATGCTGCGCCGGGTTGTGCCGATGAATGATGAAGACTGGCTCGATCGCTACATTGGTTCCGGCATGGTGGATGGGGTGATCGTGATCGGCCAGTCCGATCAGTTTGATCGCATCGAAGAGGTCGCCGACGGCTATCTGCCCATGGTGGTGTGGGGCAATCACACGCAAGGCCAGCGGCACTGTGTCGTCGGGACGGATAACCGGCTTGGCGGGCGCATGGCGGCTGAACGCCTGATCGCGGCAGGCGCCACTAGCCTTGCGTTTCTCGGCGACACCGCGCCGATTGAATTTGCCGCGCGCTATGCCGGCGCGCGCGATGTGGCGATGCGCCTGGGCGTGCCCTTGCGCGTGTTGCCAACCCATCTTGCCCCCGATCAGTTGAGCGAGGAAATCGCAGCCCATCTTGCCGGGAACGCAGGCGAGGTCGACGGGATTTTCGCTGCCACCGACACCATCGCCGCTGCCTGCATGGCCCAACTGCGCGCGCGCGGGCTTGCCGTGCCCGAGCAGGTGCGGATTGTCGGCTTTGATGATCTGCCGATTGCCAGCCAGACCGTCCCGCCGCTCACCACTATAAGGCAGGATATTCACGCAGGCGCGCGGGGCCTGGTTGATCTGTTGCTCCGGCGCTTGGCGGGCGAGGAGACGGAAAGCCTTGTCCTGCCCCCGCAGCTTAAAATCCGCGCCAGCGCTTAAACAAAACAGGTTACCGGCAAACGTCCTCGCGCCGACAGCAGGCGGGCAACCGGCAGATCGTGTTCGCCTGCAATCGCTGCGTCCAAAACCGCGCGCTTATCACGCCCTCGGATCACGAACATCATCGCATCGCATTCGAGCAGCGCTGGGATAGTAAGTGTGATGCGATCAAATGGCGCTTCGGGCGGCAGCGGATCGGGGGTGAGGCGGCGCACGCGGGCAGGATCATCGCTGCGCGGATCGGTGTTGGGAAAGAGCGAGGCAATGTGCCCGTCCGCGCCCATCCCCAGCCACACCAGCGCGAAATGGGGCGGGGCGGTGTCGAGCGCCAGCGCCTGAACCCGCGCGCCCTGAGGTTCCAGCAGCGCGCGCAGTTTGCCGGTGTTGCTGGCGGGATGATCTTCGGGAACGATGCGGTCATCGCCGGGGTATGCGACGACGCGCTCCCAATCGAGCGGGTGCTTCACCAACTCGGCCAAAATCGGGAAGGGGGTTGATCCGCCCGGCAGGCAGATCGCCACCGCGCCCTCGCTCGCGGCCAGCGCGGCTGCAAGGCGGCTCGCAATCCAGCGAGCAATAGCAGCATCGTCTGCGCCGGCGACCAATTCCAGATCGCGCATCACATTCAAGCCTCATCATCCATGCGCGCATGGGCGCGTTTGGCCAGTGGGGTCGCCATCGGGGTTGTCAGCATGGTGCTCATCACCGCCATCAGCAGCAGCGCCGTAAAGGTCGTATTGGTGATGATCGCCTTGTCGAGCAGGATATTGGCAAAGATGATCATGATCAGCGCTTTGGTCTGCAACAGCCAGCCAATCAGGCTTGCTTCGTTGCGCGTCCAGCCAAGTATCCATCCGGCAATGCGCAGCCCCAACAGCTTGCCGCCGACCGCTGCCACAAGCAGCAACAGCGCCGCGCCGAAAACCATAACCCCGCCGCCTTCCCACGCGGTGCGCAGGCCTGTGGAGAGGAAAAACACCGGCATGATTGTCATCAGCACGACAGCGCGGAAGCGGTCCATCGCCTCGTGCCCGAACCAGCGCGCTTCGAGCACGACGCCAGCCAGAAAAGCACCGACCATGTAATGGAGGCCCGACCAGTCGGCGGCCAGCGCGCTGGCGATCAGCCAGATCAGCGCGGCAGGCCAGCGTTCATCCTTGTTGAGGCGCTCCATAATCCGGCGCACTCCCCATGCCGCCAGCGCAAAGCCCACAACAAACAGTCCCTGCCGCCCGATGCGTTCAAAATCGAGCAGGATCAGCGCCAGCACGGCCCAGATCGCGATATCATCAAGGCTGGCATAGCGCAGCACGCGCTGGCCCATCTGGCGGCGCAGGATGCCCATCTTGTCCATCAACAGGATAAGGATGGGAAGGGCGGTCACCGCGCAGGCCATGCCAATGCCGAGCACGACTTGCCAGTCGCGCCCCTGCACCCCGCGCCAGCCCGGCCACTGCAGTAGAATTTCCGCCGCAATCGCGCCCATGATCAGCGGTACGCCCAATGCAAGGCTCGCCGTCACTCCGGTTTCGGCGCGGTGCTTCCACGCGGTTGCGAGATCCAGTTCGATCCCTGCCACCCACACGAACAGCATAACCGCCCACCACGCTACGCCATTGAGCGAATGGATCACTTCGGGCCGAAACACAAAGGCGTAGTATTCCGGATAGATCGCCCCCAGCACTCCGGGGCCGAGAAGAATGCCGCCGATAATCTGCACCACCACCAGCGGCGCCCAGTAATCCATGCGGAGCAGCCGCCACGCTAGCCAAGGCAGCGCGAAGATGATCAGCAGCGCGATCAGATAGACTTCAGTGAGGGTCATGGGCGCCGCGGGTGTAGCCGTTGCTCACCTTTGCGCAAAGGAGTTTCGCGGCGGCGCAGCAAGAGATCAGGTCCGGCGCAAACGGGCCGCGGCTTTAGCCATGGTGGTGATCGCAGGCCCATCGGGCGTGCCCTTGGGCGCAACCCAGCTGCCACCCACGCACAGCACGGCATCAAAAGCGAGCCATTCGGCCGCGTTGTCCGGCCCGATCCCGCCGGTCGGGCAGAAGCGAACATTGCCAAATGGCCCTGCCAGCGCTTTCAGGGCAGGCAAGCCGCCTGACGCCATGGCAGGGAAGAATTTGAAGCGATTAAGCCCCATGTCCATGCCGCGCATGATGTCGCCTGCATTGGCAATGCCCGGCAGGAACGGCACGCCGCTCGCGATAGCGGCCTTGCCCAAAGGCTCTGTCAGGCCGGGCGAGACGATGAATTCACTGCCCGCTTCCAATGCTGCATCCAATTCATCAGGATTGGTGACCGTGCCTGCACCGACGATCGCACCTGCAACCTGTTTCATCGCGGCGATGGCGGGCAGCGCAGCAGGCGTGCGCAAGGTGACTTCGAGCACCGGCAAGCCGCCCGCCACCAGCGCCTCGGCCAGCGGGACAGCGTGGGCGATATCCTCGATCACAATCACCGGGATCACGGGCGCGGTGCGCATCAGGTCGTCAATGCTGGGCGTGGGCATGGCGTTAAAGTCCTGCAACTGTCATCATGGCGCTGCCGCCTTGTTCCGCGCCATCGGCAAAGCGGCGCATCATGGTGAAAATCTCGCGGCCCGTGCCCATTTCGGGCGCGGGATCGGGCGCGGGGGTGCGGGTCGACAGATCGGCATCGGTCGATAGCGTGCCGGTGTGGGCGCACAGGCGCACCATGTCTCCGTCTTGCAGGAGCGCGAGCGGCCCACCACCAAGTGCCTCGGGTGTGCAGTGGATTGCAGCCGGAACCTTGCCGCTTGCCCCCGACATCCGCCCGTCTGTCACCAGCGCCACCTTGAACCCGCGATCCTGCAGCACGCCCAAGGGCGGCATCAGCTTGTGGAGTTCGGGCATCCCATTGGCGCGCGGGCCCTGAAAGCGCACCACAACCACCACATCGCGGTCGAGCTCGCCTGCATTGAAAGCGGCAGCAACGCTCGCCTGATCTTCAAAGACCCGGCACGGCGCTTCGATGGTCCAGCGGCTTTCATCGACTGCCGAAGTCTTGAAACAGGCGCGGCCCAGATTGCCCTCGACCAGCCGCATCCCGCCATCGGGCTTGAACGGAGTGGCGACCGGGCGCAGCATGGTGTCATCCATGCTGGGTCCCACCTCGCGCCACACCAGCGCCTCGTCCTCGAGCCCCGGCTCGCGCGCATAATCCGACAAGTCGCCGCGCCCCACTGTCAGGATATCGCGGTGAGCAAGGCCTGCCTCAAGCAATTCCCCAATCACAAAGCCCATGCCGCCTGCATTGTGGAAATGGTTCACATCGCCTGAGCCATTGGGATAGATCTGCGCGATCAGTGGCACGGCGCTGGAAAGTTCCGAAAGATCATTCCAGTCGAAGATCACGCCAGCCGCGCGCGCCATGGCGGGCAGGTGGATCGCATGATTGGTTGATCCGCCCGTTGCCAGCAAGCCCACGGCGGCGTTGATGATCGCCTTTTCATCAACACAGCGGCCCAAGGGGCGATAGTCATCGCTTTTTGGGCCAATCGCCGCCACGCGGTGCACCGCCTCTCGGTCGAGCGCTTGGCGCAATTTCGTACCCGGCTGTATGAAGGCGCTGCCCGGAATATGCAGGCCCATCATCTCCATCATCATCTGGTTGGAATTGGCCGTGCCGAAAAAGGTGCAGGTTCCCGGCGAATGATAGCTGCCCATCTCGCTGGCGAGCAGTTCGGCGCGGGTCGCTTTCCCTTCCGCGTAAAGCTGGCGCACGCGCTGCTTTTCCTTGTTGGGAATGCCCGAGGGCATGGGGCCGGAAGGGACGAAGATCGTCGGCAAGTGGCCAAAGCGAAGGCTCCCCATCAAAAGGCCCGGCACGATCTTGTCGCAAATGCCCAGCATCAGCGCGCCATCATACATCGCATGGGACAGCGCCACCGCGGTGGACAGGGCAATCACATCGCGGCTGAACAGCGAAAGCTCCATCCCCGTCTCGCCCTGCGTCACCCCGTCGCACATCGCGGGCGTGCCGCCTGCGACCTGAGCCGTCGCGCCCACTTCGCGGGCGTAGATTTTCAGCCGGTCGGGATAGCGCCCATAGGGCTGATGGGCGGACAGCATATCATTATAGGCGGTGACGATGCCGATATTGGGGCCTTTTGCCGCCACCAGCGCGGCCTGATCTTCGAGAGCTCCTGCAAAGGCATGGGCAAGGTTCGAGCACGACACCGCGCTGCGCTCGCCCATATTGTCGGCCTCACGCGCAATCAGATCGAGATAGGCGGCGCGGGAGGCTTTCGAATTGGCGATCACCCGCCGCGTCACCTTGTGCAGGGTATCGTTGAGGTTACTCATGCCACGTCACTCCATCTCTTTCGGCAAGAGCTATCGCCGCGCTTGGTCCCCAACTTCCCGCGGTGTAGGTCTTGGGGGTGAGGTTTTCCGCCTCCCACAATGCGCGAATTGCATCGACCCATTCCCACTGCGCTTCCACCTCGTCGCGGCGCACGAACAGCGTCTGGTCGCCTTCCACCAGATCCAGCAGCAGGCGTTCATAGGCGATGCGCCGCACTGTGCCGGTAAAGGCATCGGGCAGCGCGATATCCAGCGGCACCTGGCGCAGCCGAATGCCCTCGCGATCCAATCCGGGAACCTTGGCCATCAGCGACAAGGTGATGTTCTCCTCGGGCTGGATGCCAATCACCAGCCGGTTGGGCTGCATCACGGCGCCGTTCCCTTTGCTATCTGGCTGGGCAAAGATCGAATGGGGCACAGCGCGGAACTGGATGATGATTTCGGTGACGCGCTTGGGCAGGCGCTTGCCGGTGCGCAGATAGAACGGCACGCCCTTCCAGCGCCAGTTGTCGACATGGGCCTTGATCGCCACGAAGGTTTCGGTGGGCGATGCTTTGCCCAATTCCTCGTCATAGCCGGGCACGGCCTCGCCCAGAATCGCTCCTGCGCGATATTGCCCGGTGACAGTCTCGCCACTGGCCACCGGGCGCAGCGCGCGCAGCACTTTCACCTTTTCATCGCGCACGGCGGTTGCATCGAAATGAGCAGGCGGCTCCATCGCAACCAGTGCGAGGAGTTGCAGCATGTGGTTTTGCACCATGTCGCGTAAGGCGCCTGCGTCATCATAAAAAGCAACGCGCCCTTCAAGGCCCACCGTCTCGGCCACAGTGATCTGGACGTGATCAATGTGGGCTGCGTTCCACAGCGGTTCGAACATGATGTTGGCAAAGCGCAGCGCCAGAAGGTTCTGCACCGTCTCCTTGCCAAGATAGTGATCGATGCGGAAAATGCGGTTTTCCGGGAAGGCGGCTGCTACGGCATCATTGATCGCGCAGCTTGAGGCGAGATCCGTGCCTAATGGCTTTTCCAGACACATCCGCACATTATCGCCCGCAAGGCCAGCCGATTGCAGCCCGCGAATGGTGGGCTCGAACAGGCTCGGCGCGGTCGAGAGGAAGATTGCAAGGCCGCGGGCAGGCGTGCCGACCTTGGCTGCGAGATCGGCAAACCCTGCCATCGCAGTCGCATCCAGAGCTTGATAGAACAAGCGTTCGAGGAAGCTGTCGATCCCGCTTTGGCGTTCGGCAGGCAGGAATTTTTCGAGCGCCCCGCGCGCAAAATCGCGGAAGGCGGCATCATCCATTTCGCTGCGCGCCGTGCCGATGATGGTGAGGTCTTCGGCGAGCAGCCCATCAGCATCCAGCGCCGCAAGGCTGGGGAGCAGCATCCGCTGGGCAAGGTCTCCGGTTGCGCCGAACAGCAGCAGGCGATCAGCGGTGAAACTCATGCAGCAGACCTTCCCTCGAACATCGCTGCCTACCTAGGCGCGAGGGGGGTGATGTGCCAGCCTATCGCATACTTATTCAGATTTGCTGCGTGTCGGACCGACCGCCCCGCGTTCTCGCCTTTGGCCCACCCTGCCACCAATAGTGCCATTATGCTTTGGTGGCCGGGTGGGCCAAAGAAAAAGCCCATGGGGCGGGTGGTCTGCGCCACCGAAGGTGGCACGTGTAATCACGCAGGCTTGCGCGCGAACACGCCAAAGCCTGCGATGATCGCATAGCACGCCGCCGGCAGCACCAAGGCAAAGGCAAGGCTGGTCGCATCGGCGAGCGCGCCGTAAAGCACCGGGATCACCGCACCGCCGCAAATGGCGACGTTGATGATCCCCGAACCATCGGCTGCACGCGGGCCGAGCTTTTCACAAGCCAGGCTGAAGATCGTCGGGAACATGATCGCGTTCATCAGGCCGACGGCCAGCAGCGAATAGCCCGCCACCGCGCCGGTGGAATTGGCTGAGATCGCCAGCAGCGTGATCGCACCCGTCGCCACTGTCGCCAGCGTCAGGCCGGGGCTCACCATCCTCAGCACCGCCGAACCAATAAAGCGCCCCACCAACGCGCCGCCCCAATAGAGCGAGATCAGCTTGCCCGCGTCCTGTTCGGGGATGGCGAGCACGTGGCTTTGCATCAGGTAATTGACGATGAACGTCCCGATGGCGACTTCGGCGCCGACATAGAGGAAAATGCACGCTGCCCCATAGCCGAAACGCGGACGTTTCAGCAGCGCCAGCCCATCGGCCAAGCTGGTGCGTTCATGCTTTTCACCCTTCAGCCGGTTGCGGAACAGCCAAACGACGCCCGCCACAACGGCAAGCGCAGTGGCAAGGCCGAGATAGCCGTTCACAATCGCCTGACTTTCCGCCGTGCGATAGGCGGCGAGTTCTGCACCCGACAATTGATCGGCGGAAACCGCCGCAAGGCTCCCCAAGATCAGGATTGCGCCGAAATAGGGAAAGATCGTTGTGCCAAGCGAATTGAAGGCTTGGGCAAAGGTCAGCCGGCTATGCGTGGTGCGCGCCGGGCCGAGCACGCTGATCAGCGGATTGGCGACGATCTGCACCAGCACCACGCCGCTTGCCAGCACGAAATAGGCAAACAGGAACATCGGGAACAATGCGGTCTGGCTTGCAGGGATGAACATCAGGCAGCCCGCCATCATCGTCAGCAATCCGGCCACCGCGCCGCGCATATAGCCGAGCCGTTTCACCAGCATCGCGCCCGGAATGCCGACCACCGCATAGGCGATGAAGAAGCAGAACTGCACCAGGCTCGCTTCAAGAAAGCTGAGCGTAAACAGCTCTTTCAGCTTGGGGATGATGACATCGTTCAGCGATGTGATCCCGCCGAAGATGAAGAACAGCGCAAAGACGAAATAATTGAGCCCCGGCGCATCGACTTGCGCGCGGTCTGCGCTTGCATCATCCACCGGCGTCACTGTCGCCATGTCGGGTGCCATTGCCATGGTGTAATTTTCTCCCCCTTCAGCGCAGCCGTCTTAGAACGGTCCGCGGCACTCCTGCCCGGTTGTTTGTGGCACAAGCGCGATGGTTTCCAACTCGAATTCAAAGGCTGCGCTGCTGGTGAGCGTGATCCCGGCCAGTTCCTCGGCACCAAGACACGCCAGCGGAACCTGCATCGAGCGCCAGCCCTTGCCCGAGGCGAGATTGAAGCTTGAGGTCAAGTCCAACACCGTCTCACTGCCATCGGCGGAAAGCTTGATCGTGCCCTTGGGAATGGCATCAAGCCGGTAACGGATCGCAAGGCCAGCGCCCGGCGTAACGGCGCGCGGAGCCCAGCCAAAGGCGAGGCCGCCCGCGCCCGTCCAGCGCACCCGGCGGCCGTCTTCCTGTGCCTTGATATCGAACGCCGCCACATTAAGCGCGCCCGAACGGCTGCGGCCTTTGAGGTTGGCAAGCGCTGTGCCATCGGCCTTGGCGGTGACCATTTGCGAGAGCCCGCGTTTGAAGATCGCAAGGCCGCGCGCCGGATCGGGGTTGAGCAGGTCGCAGGCGGAATCGAACGCGGGCAGGGCAGTAGGGGAGGCATAGCTGCTGCCAAAGCCGAAGGGCGCCAGCACAGGGGCTCCCGGCGCGCAGCCTGCGGGCCAATCAAACGAAAGCTTGCCGGTGAAATCATGGCGCGGCGCTCCGCCCACATCGCCAATCAGCACATCGGCGATGCCAGCGCCCTCGCTGCCCGGCAGCCATGCCGCAACGAAAGCGTCCGCCTCGGCCAGTTCGCGGTTCACCCACATGGCCCGGCCTGACAGGAACACCGCGACTGTGGGAATGCCGGCTGCGCGGTATTTCTTCAGCAGTTCAAGCCCTTCCTCGTCGCGGAAGGCGAGGTCTTCGAGATCGCCGACGAATTCGGCATAGGGCTGTTCGCCAAACACCACGATCGCGGCATCAGGCTTGGCCGAATAGCTGCCATCTTCTGACAATGTAGCTGTGCCGCCCGCAGCCTTAACCGCCTCGGCAATCCCGCCATAGATGGAGGTTGCGCCGGGGAAATCGGCGTTGGTGAGTTCCCCGCCGCCCTGCCAGGTGACCGACCAGCCGCCTGATTGCAGCGCCACGCTGTCAGCGGCAAGGCCTGCCACCAACAGATTGGCGCTGGGCTTCAAGGGCAGCACGTCGTCATTCTTCAGCAGAACCAGCGATTTGCGCACCGCCTCGCGCGCCACGGCGCGGTGTTCGGGCGCGCCGAGCAGGTTCCACTGCCCCGCCAGTTTGCGCGCCGAAGGCTTGGGCTTGTCCATCACGCCGTAACGCAGTTTGACGAGCAGCACCCGGCGCACCGCTTCATCGAGCCGCGCCATCGGGATGGTGCCATCCTTGACCTGCCGCACAAGGGAGCGGTGAAGGCCCTTCCAGTCTTCGGGAACCATATAGACATCGAGCCCCGCCAGCAGCGATTGCGGGCAATCGGTGTTGGTGCAGCCGTCCAGCTCTCCGTGCCCGTTCCAATCGCCCACCACGAGGCCATCAAAGCCCATTTGCCCGCGCAGGATGTCAGTCAGATGCGCCTTGCTGCCGTGCATCTTGACGCCATTGACTGACGAAAAACTCGCCATCACCGATTGCACGCCTGCCTCGATAGCGGGCGGGTAGGGCGATGCGTGGATGCGCGCGAGCTCCGCCGGATCGCCGCGCGTATCGCCGCGATCAAGCCCGCCTGTGCCGCCATCGCCGAAGAAATGCTTGGCCGTGGCGATCACGCGGGTTTCATCGAGGAACCCTGCCGTGCCGGGTGTGCCTTGCAAGCCGATTACCTGCGCGCGGCCCAGTTCGGCCACCAGCGCCGGGTCTTGGGCAAAGCTTTCATAGGTGCGGCCCCAGCGATCATCGGTGACCACCGCCAGCGTGGGCGCGAAAGTCCAATCAATGCCGGTGACCGCGATTTCCGCAGCCGTCACCTCGCCAATGCGCTGCATCAGCGCCGCATCACGCGTTGCGCCAAGGCCGATATTGTGCGGAAAGATCGTCGCGGCGCCGAGATTATTGTGGCCGTGGACGGCATCGGTTGCCCACACCATCGGGATGGCAGGCTCACCCTTGGGGAGCGGCGCGGTGGACGCCTGCCACATCGCATCGGCCAGTTTGAGCCATTCAGGCGCAGGCGCCAGATCATCACCGCCGGGGCCGGAATTGCCGCCGTTCAAGACCGTGCCAAAGCGATAACGGCGCATATCGCGCGGCGTAATCGCGGCGATATCGGGCATGATCAATTGGGCGACCTTGCGCTCAAGGCTCATCTTTGCCAGCAGCGCTTCGACTGCGGCCGCGTGATCGGTTTGTGCGGCAACCGCCATATTTTCCTGCGTCTCTGCCACCAGTGGACTTGCCGCCAGAACGGCTGCAAGCGCTGCCAGCGAAGTCATTGCGTGTCGCATGGAAATCGTCATTCTCCCGTCCCTTGACCGTTCGTTCTGTTGTTTTCTGTGAACGTTATCAGAATCTGTTGCATGAGCGCGCGGCAAATGCAAGCCTCAAGGCATTTCGGGCGCAGCGTGCCGGGAAATTCCTGCCAACAATCCGGCAGCCGCCAGCGCTGAGGCGCCAAGGATTGCGAACAATCCGGCAAAGCCAAAGGCAGGCTCCACCGCGAGCGTCAGCCACGGCATGATGAGGGCGGGCGCGGTGTTGGTGAGATTGAACCAGCCGAGATGTTCTGCCCGGCGCGTGGGATCGGGCAGCACTCTCAGGGTCTGCGCGGAATGAAGCGCGAGGAAGACCGCTGCGGCCAGCGCAAACACTGCATAGCCTGCAATTGCCCACAAGGGGCTGCTCGCCAGCGCCATCACAGCCAGCCCCGCACTTGCGATAACCGCCAGCACCGGCAGAGGGGCAAGCGGCTGCGCGGTGTGATCCGACCAGCGTCCGGCGGCGAGCGTGATCGGCAGCGAGGCAATCAGCACCGCGCTGTACACCTGTGCAATGCTGTCTTCGGCAAAGCCTTCATCGAGTGATCGCAGCCAGAAATAGAGAAAGGCAAACAGCGCGGCTTGGGCAAGCTGCATGAGCAGCCGCGCCGCCCACATCCGCGCCAGCGCTGGGCTGCGAAAACTGGCAGCAAGCGTTGCAAGGCCGTTTGTCTGCAAGGGCGCAGGGCTGTGCAATTCGGGGACCGGCCGCGGCATCGCCAGCAGCACTCCCGGCGCCACCAGCACTGCCGCCATGCCGGCTACCCACCAGAGCCGTTCGGCGGGGCTTGCCATGCCGGGCAAAGTGATCAGCGTGGTCGCCAGTGCGCCTGCCACAGGGGCTAGCGCCATCCATCCACCAAGCTGGCCTTTTTGGTGATCGGGCACGCAGTCGCCTGCCCATGCCATCAAGGGCGCAAGCATGAGGTTGAGTCCGATCTGCCACAGCACCAGCAGACCCAAAAGCGTGATAAAAGTCTCGGCCCAGACAAACGTCACAAGCGTCAGCGAAGAGGCTGCAAGGCCGGCCAGAACGAGCGGTCGGCGCGTTTTCATCCGGTCGCTCAGCCAGCCTGCGCCAATCCCTGCAAGGCTGGCGGTGACAGCGCCTGCAAAGGTGAGATAGGCTAGCCACGTGATCCCAGCTTCCTCGCCCGCAAGGCCGGCCACCTGCATTGGCAAAAGGATCGCGATGAACGGCACATAGGCAATCGTGCCCCCTGCCAAAGCGAGCGCGTAGAGCACGAAAAACCTTGCGCTTTGCCCTTTCGGGCGGGCGGGATCACTCACTGCCGGGCGCGCTTGCGGTGGAACTGCGCTCGATCAGGCGGCCGTGAATGATTTCAGGCTGCTCAGGCGCGGCATCCCCCGGCGCTGCTGCAATCAGCAATTCGGCAGCCCGCGCGACAGTGGCGGCAATGGGTTGATCAATGGCGGTCAGCGGCGTGGGGCCGAGCGCCACCATTGGCGTGTTGTCAAAGCTGATGACCGACACATCGCGCGGCACTTGCAATCCGAGTGTTCCAGCCACTTCGAGACTGGCCATCGCCATTTCATCATTGCTGGCGATGATAGCGGTTGCGCGGGGGCTGCGTTCCAGCAGCGCGCGCGCGGCGGCAAGGCCCGATGCGTAGCTGAAATTGCCTTGCTCGCACAGGCCATCGCAGCCAAGCCCGCTGGCTGCCATTTCGGCGCGCCAGCCTGCCTCACGCCAGCCGCTTAGCGCATATTCGCCAGCGCCAGCGATAAAGCCGATGCGGGTGTGGCCAAGATCAATCAGGTGGCGCGTCGCAAGCCGCGCGGCTTCTTCATCGCCCATGATAAGCGGAATGCCGCCGCCTTCGCCCAGCGAGCCGATCTGAGCAAAGGGGATCTTGTGCTTGGCCAGCAGCGCGGTGATGAGCGGATTGTCCGAATGGGGCGGGGTGAGGATCACGCCATCAGGCTGAAGCGCCACCAGCGCTGCGTTCAACTCGCGCTCTATATGGTCATTATGCGTGTCGACCAGTTCGAAGATCATGCGGTAGCCATGTTCTGCGCATTTCAGCATCCCCCCCAGCAGCATCTGATCGACCCAATCCGACCCGCGCCGCGCCTGCCAATCGGCAATGGTGCGCGCCCGGTCATTCAGGGCAAGGATAAGGTAGGAGCGCGATCCGCTCATGCGCTGGGCAGCGATTGAAGGGATGTAGCCCAATTTCTCGATCGATGCCTTGACCCGCTTGGTCATTTCCGGGCGCACATTGGGCGCATCATTGATGACGCGGCTTACCGTTTGCAGCGACACTCCGGCGTCCGCTGCAACGTGCTTGATCGTGACAGCCTGCCTGCGCCTCGGCATGGTGACAATTTACCTTTTGCAATTCGGCTCTTGCGAGTGCGTCGGTAGGCATTGCCACACGCGCACCCAGTCGACCTCCAATGTCTTGGGAAAGCCGCTTTCGTCAACCCCGCCAATGCCGCGTTCTTCGGCCAATCCGCCGCCAATCGCCAGATTGAGGATGAGATGAAAGGGTTTGTCGAAGGGCGCGAAGGGATCGTCCGAATTGACGCTCCACCAACTGGCAGCCTCCTTGCGTGCGAAAACCTGCCCATCATACGTCCATTCGATCACGCCCGGCGCCCAGATGACGCCAAAGGTGTGAAAGCCCTCCAAAACGTCGCGGGCGTGCATTTCGCTGCTGTTGAGCGCGTTTTCGGGCCAGTTGCCGCCGAAATGCAGCGTGCCCAGAATGGTGTTCTCACGACCACCGGGACAATCTGTGCAAGGCACTCCCAGATTGACCGCTTCCATAATGTCAATCTCGCCCGATGCGGCCCATGAGCCATAGGCGTTGTCTTCGGGCATCATCCAGATTGCAGGCCAGGTGCCTTGGCCCTGCGGCAGTTTTGCGCGCACTTCGATGCGGCCATATTGCCAAGCGGCTTTGCCCCGCGTCACCATGCGGGCCGAAGTGAAAGGCTTGGTGGCGGTCTTGGTGTCGCCTGCTTGGCGCATGTGGGCAGGCAGGGCAGGGCCGGTGAAGCTCTCTTTCAGCGCGGTGATGATAAGGCGACCATCCTCGATCCGGGCATTATCCGCGCGGTCGGTGTAGCATTGGCGTTCGTCATTGCCGCCGCCCCAGCAATCAACATCAAAGTCCCACTTGGTGCGATCAATTGCCGTGCCGTCGAATTCATCGGCCCACACCAGCTGCCAGCCGGTTTCTTCAGCAGGCGCGCGCGCTGTGCCGGGCGCGGGCCGTTCAACCTGTTCGATGACTTTGACAGGGCGTTCGTCAGAGCTCTGTGCGCAAGCGGCAAGGGCGAAGGCGCAAACACCAAGGGCGGAAATCGGGGCAAATCGGGTCATGCGGGGGCGGGCCTTTTTGTAGGGGGCAAATGAAAAAAGGGCAGGCCGCCTTGCCATCCAGCGGCCTGCCCCCAAATGCTCAGGTCATAGCTCACGCGATCAGAAATCAAACCGCGCAAGGAAGGTAAAGCGGCGATCATTGCGGAACGCCGAGCGGGTGATCCGCGTCCCGTCAAAATCCACCACCTGACTGGTCTGGGTGACTTCATCGAGCAGGTTTACGCCCTGTATGCCGAGCTTCAGGTTCTTGGTCACCGAATAGAAGATCGATGCGTCCATTTGCCCCGATGCTTCCTGCCAGATCGGTGAGAAGGGGAAGATGTCATCGCGCTGGGTGATCAGGAATTCCGAACGCCAGTTATAGGCCGTGCGCGCAGAGAATTTGCCCTTTTCGTAGAACAGCGTGGCGTTCACCGTGTGCTTGGAAATCCCGTTCAAGGGCTGTCCGGCCGCAAAGGGCCCAAGCCCGCCAATCAGCGCGCTGTTGCCAAAATCGCTGGCGTCAACATGGGTGTAGCTGAACTGGCTGCCAAACCCGCTGAGCAGACCGGGCAGGAAAGTGTAGGTCTGCTGATGGGCGACTTCAAAGCCCTTCAATGTCCCGCCATCGGCATTGACCGGGCCATTGACCAGCACATCCAGCGTGGTCCCGCTGGGGCTGGTGTAGGGAACCAGATCAAAGCCGCTGTTAACAATGCCTTGAATGTCCTTGGCGAACAGCGAAACAGTGAACTGGCCGACCGCGTTGAAATACCATTCCATCGACAGATCGTAATTCCACGATTCTACCGGACGAATATTGCGGTTGCCGGTGAAGATCTGGAACAGCGGGCCGTTTGCCAGCGTCCCTTCGCGCAGCAGGTTTCCGGTGTTGTCGACAATCGCTCCGCCCGACCGGAACAACTGCAGGTCAGGGCGCGAAATGCCCTTGGACACGGCAAAGCGGAACAGCAGGCCGCGGCCTACATCCAGCTTGGCATTGAAGCTTGGCAGCCAGTGATCGAATGTAATGTTCTGATCATCATTGAGGATTTCGCCGGTGTGCGCTGCGGCAAATTCAGCGAGGCGCGATGCCGGAAATGCGGGCGAGCAATAGCCCAGTTCGATGCCGGGCACGGGGTTTTGACAGGCGCGCTGCACCTCTTCGACCTGCACAATACCATCGCCATTGCCGCCTGACAGCGGATCATCGAAGAATGCGCCATTGGGGAAGCCGACAAGCCCGCCTGCACGCACCTTGGTCTGGACATAGCGCACGCCGAAATTGCCGACGAGGTTCCAGCCATTCTTGAATTCATGGCCGAAATCGATCCGCCCATAGGCGGCCTTGGTGATTTCGGTAACGGTGTTGATTTCCGGCTCACAGAAGGGATCGCAAGCGGTCACTTCACCCGTGATCGAATTGGTGAAATTGCGGTTGTTTACCCCGAAGAACGGGTTGGGTGTCTGCGAGAAATCATTGATCGCGCGGGCTTGTTGTGCCGATGTACCGGAGAGGTATTCGCCAAGGAAATCGTCCCCGCCGAAGAACCAGGCAGCTCCATTGGCGATCGGGGTTGGCGCCACGCCGCGCTGGAAGCCGCGCGCAAAGGGCGTGCGCACTTGTGCAAAGGCGGGGAAATCATCGACAAAGGCCCCGCCGCCGACCGCGAATTCCTGACCTGGCAGACCGGTGTAGAGGCGACCAGGAATAAAGCCATTGCCAAACGGCCCTGGCCCGTTTGCACCGCAGCCCGGTCCTTCGCCCCACGGCAAGCAGCCCGCGCGGCCTGCCCACGGCGCCGACTGGTTGCCCCAGGTGCTGAAATTGGTGTCGCGGGTGGTGCGGTTGCGTTCAGCCCAGCGCGCACCAAAGCGGGCGCGCTTGAAGAAGCCATCATCGCTGAGATCATATTCGGCATCAAAGCGCAGCGAATCGAGATCGCCTTCGTTGCGTTCAATGCTGTCGAGCAGGAACCAGTAATAGGTGTTCTGGCCCGTCAGGAAAATGTCGGACGGCGCACCGCGCGGGGCGAGGAATTCCACCTTTGGCGTGCGGCCGGTCGCATCCAGCGTAATATCGGCCCAGGTATTCATCGCGCCAAGGATCGAGTTGCGCGTCAGGTCGGAGGAAATCCGCTGCGCTTCGAAATTCACCCGGAACCGATCGGTTACGGCCCAGTCAATATCGATCGAGATGTCTTCGGTGCGGGTCTTGAGGCCGCGCTGAAAGCGCAGCGCTTCCATCGGGATGCCGCCGAATGGGCTCGCATAGCCGCCTGCATTGCTTTGCGTCAGAAGCCCGCGCTGGAAGATGCCGCGGCTGTCGAACTGCCACGGGCGGTCTGCATATTGGATCGGGAACAGCGCATCATCATTGACCTGCGCCAGCAGCGCGGCCTCGTCGGTGGCAAATCCTGCGTCCGCGCGCAGCCATTCCACAGTGACCTTGAAACTGCGGTCATTGCTCTCGAATTGACCCACAGCCGAATAGGCCTGCCGGTCGCGTTCGACCCTGGTGGTGCGAACGCCGGCGCCCTTGGGAACGAGCACGCTGCCTGCGGGCGGAAAATTGCTGGCGTCGAAATTGGGTGTATCGCCAAACCCGCCATCGCCCACCGCTACAGCGCGCTGGCATGGTCCATCAAGCGTTGCTGCACGGTAGCAAGGATCGGTGATCTGCGAGGCGTCAGTGCGGTTGATCAGCGTTGAATTGGCATAGCCCAATTGCAGACCGAAAGTGCCGATGCCGCTTTCAAAGGTGTTGGACGCCAGCACCGAGATACCAGGCGACCATTCTTGCGCGAGATCGCCGTAATTGCCTTCAAGCGTGCCGCCGATGTGAAAGCCGGGGCGGTCCAGCGGGCGGCGGGTGCCAAGGTTGACGGTGCCGGCAATGGCGCCTTCGATCATGTCGGCGGTGACGTTCTTGAACACCTCAACCTTGCCCAGCAATTCGGGCGAGACATCGTTGAAGCTGAGTTCACGTCCGCCAGTTGCCGAGAAGATGTCGCGGCCATTGAGTTCTGATCGCACAAACGGCAGGCCGCGAATGATCACCCCGGTCCCCTCGACCGAGAAACGATCGGGGTCGGAGGCTTTTTCGAACCGGCCAATATTGATGCCGGGAACGCGTTGCAGGGCTTCTGCGACCGAACGATCGGGCAGTGCGCCGATATCTTCAGCGGTGATCGCATCCACAAAGGTGTCGGCGTTGCGCTTGATGTTCTGCGCCGAAGCCAGCGATGCGCGGAAGCCCGAGACGATGATTGTGCCTTCGGTCTCTTCGTTGTCGGGTTCGTCTGCGTCCTGTTCCTGCGCCATGACAGGCGCGGCCACGGCGATGATCGCCAGACTTGAGGCTGTGCCAAGCGCAAGCCTACGCCACGACCGGGCGCGCGTGTTGATGAGCTGGTGTGCCATGATCTCTCCCCTGTTTTGCCCCTGTGCACGGATTCGTCCGTGACTATTTGATGACGCAATAACTCACATTGTGATCGTTACCAAGCGCAATTTTAACGTTCACAATTTTGTGCAGACATGTGTAAATGTGCAACACAAGCCAAGGAGAGAGGCGCGAGAGCTATGGCGATCAGGCATATCGTGATTGTGGGCGGCGGCACTGCGGGATGGATGGCGGCAGCAGCGCTCTCCAAGATGATCGGCGCTCGTGGGCTGGCCATCACTCTCGTCGAATCGGAGGAGATCGGTACAGTAGGCGTCGGCGAAGCGACGATCCCGCCTTTCGTTGAATTCCAGAACCTGATCGGGGTGGACGAGGCCGAAATGATGGCGGCCTGTCAGGCCAGCTTCAAACTCGGCATCCAGTTTGTGAACTGGGGGCGGATGGGCGACAGCTACATCCACCCCTTCGGCGCCTATGGTTATCAGATGGGCGGGATTGCCTTTCACCAGATCTGGCATCGGATTCAGGAATTGGGTGACAAGCGCCCCATTCAGGCCTTCAACCTTGAAACCATGGCCGCCTATTTCGGCAAGTTTGCGCGCACGCAGGATTACGCGCGCGAGGATTTGCCGCCGATCAATTACGCCTATCACCTCGATGCCGGCCGCTATGCCCGTTTCCTGCGCCAGCTTTCGGAAAAGCGCGGCGTGGTGCGGCGCGAGGGGCGGGTGGAGCACGTCGCGCTCGACGGGGAAAGCGGCTATGTTACCTCGGTTCAGCTCACTGACGGCAGCGTTATTGCGGGCGATCTGTTTGTCGATTGCTCGGGCTTTCGCGGGCTGCTTATCGAACAGGCGCTCCAGACCGGATACGAGGATTGGCGCCACTATCTGCCGTGCGATCGCGCCGTGGCGCTGCCCTGCGCGCGCGAGGATGGTTCGCCCCCGCCGCCGTTCACCCGCGCAATGGCGCATGGCGCGGGTTGGCAATGGACTGTCCCGCTGCAACACAGGAACGGCAACGGCCATGTCTATTGCAGCGAATATATGGCCGATGACAAGGCGCTCGATATCCTGCTGGCGAATATCGCGGGTAAACCTCAGGCCGATCCCAATTGGTTGAGGTTCGTGACCGGTCGCCGCAAGAAATTCTGGAACAAGAATGTCGTCGCGCTGGGGCTGGCGGCGGGTTTCATGGAGCCGCTGGAATCGACGTCGATTCACCTCATCAACACCGGCATCAACAAGCTGGTCTCGCTGCTTTCCTTGGACGGCATCAACCCTGCACAGGTCGATGCTTTCAATCGCCTCACGGGCAAGGAGTATGCCCGCATCCGCGATTTTCTGATCCTGCATTACAACGCGACCGAACGCTCCGACACGCCGTTCTGGAACCATTGCCGCACCATGGCGGTGCCCGAAACGCTGACCGAAAAGGTGGAGCTGTTCCGGGCCAATGGCCAGATTTTCCGCGAAGAGGACGAGCTCTTTACCGAAACCAGTTGGGCAGCGGTGATGATGGGCCAGCGTATCGCGATGGGCGGGCACAATGCGATGGCTGACACTTTCGGCGGGCCTGATCTGAAAAAGGAGCTGGACGAGATGGAGGCCTCGATCCGCTATCTTGTCGAGCATATGCCGACGCACGCGGCCTATCTTGAACGCTATTGCCCTGCCAGGGCGGCATGAGGCAGGGGGCTTGCTAGCACGCCGCGCCTGGTTCTAGAGCATAGGCGATAGCGGGGCTGCATGACCTTAGAGAAAAACAGGCGACCGACATCCTTCGACGTGGCCGAGCGGGCGGGTGTGAGCCAGTCCACCGTCAGCCGCGCGCTGTCGGGTTCCAGCGTCATCGCTGAGCCGACCCGCAACCGGGTGATGAAGGCAGCCGAAGAACTCGGCTATTTCGTCGATGAACGCGCAGCACGGCTCAGACGCGGTTCGACGGGCACGCTGGCGGTGGTGGTGATCTGCCGTCCGGGTGAGACGGCGGGCGAAATCAACCCCTTTGCCTATGCTCTGCTCGGCAGCGTGTGCCTTGCCGCTTCTGAACGCGGCTTTGAAACGCTGGTGTCCTTTCAGGCGCAGCCGGGCACCTTTTTTGGCCATTATCAGGAGCATGGCCGAGCCGACGGCCTGGTGGTGATCGGCACGACCACCAACCGGCCTGCGTGGGACTATTTCCGTTCCCTCGATGCAGAGGAGCGCCGGGTGGTCTATTGGGGCTCTCCTTTTGAAGAGCTGGACTGGATCCGTTCGGATAATCACGCTGCCGGTCGGCTGGCGGCTGAGCACCTGCTGGCGGCTGGCTATCAGCGGCCGTGTTTTATGGGCGCGCTCGACGGGCCGCAGCGGCAATTTGCCGAACGCTATGAAGGCTATGCCGAAGCGATGCGCGAGGCGGGGCGCGAGCCGATCCTGATCGTCCCGCCCAAATCCCCCACACGCGAAGAAGAAGGCCGCCGCGCCGCGCACCTCTTGGCGGCGCGGCCTGACAGGATTGATGCGGTGTTTGCCGCCTGCGATGCGATGGCTTTGGGCGCGCTCGATGCCTTTGCCGCATCCGATCTGATCGTGCCGCGCGACATCGGGGTGATGGGGTTTGACGATCTCCTGGCGGGCCGCTTCAGCCGTCCGCCGCTGACCTCGATCGGCCCTGATCCGGCTGAGGCGGGTGCGGCGCTCGTCGAAGCCGCTCTCGGCGCGGGGGCGCAAAAACGAAGGCGAGTGCCAGTGTCATTGGTGGCGCGGGCGAGCACAGCGCGCGTATGAGTGCGGTCGCGCTAGCTCGCGAGGCAGGCCCCTCCAGGGGCTTCGACAATCAACCATGCGCACCGAATTCATTGGCGATGGCGGTTGAAATCCTCAGGCACAGGCGGTGCGCAGCCTCGATGGGGGCGATGTAATCGCGCTCAATCGCGCCATAGCCTTCTTCGCCGCCGTCGGGATAATCGGATGGCTCATCAAGGGTGAAATCGCTTGGCCCCGGCACGCGCACGGGAAAGGCGCGGCGCAATTGAGCCAGCGCTTCGTCAACGCGCAAGGTCATCACCATCTCGATAACATCGGAGCGGCTGATGTCATTGGCGCGGGAGAAGGCGGGGATCGCAACCGCTTTGAGGAACATATGTTGCAACAGTGCAAGCCGCAGCGATTGCAACACTCCGATGCGGCGACGCACCGCTTCACGCTCGGGCGGGAGGGGGTCTTCGGGCAGGAGATCAAGCAGGCGGTGCAGCTTGATCGCATCGATCCGAAGGCGTGAGGCCAGCCGCCGGAACACGCCGGTGCGATCATCGCCAACGAGATATTCGGCCAAAGCGGCGCAAGGCTCTGCCAGATGCGGTTCGGTGCCGCGATATGTGCGACTGGCCCAATAGGCCGAATTGAACAGCTCGCCAAAGGCCGCCACTGTCTTGATGCTGGCAAGCGCATTGGCGGCGCGCACCAGCCGGACGATTTGCCGCCCGCGCGGGCTTTCACCGAGCAGCGCGGCCACTTCCTCGAGAGTGGCGTCCGCTGCGCTCCCGACACCGGCGATGACATTCACCGGGTAGCCCAATTGCTGCAATATGGCATTGTGCGGAATGGCGCGGATCTGGCGCAGGCTCATCTCGCGGTCGGCGCTCAAATCCGATTGGCGGCGCGAGACGCGGCTGCCGGTGGGGTTCAAGAGGCCAAGCCCGAAAGCGGTGATCGCGCGCGAATAGGTGCGGCTTTCGAGGTGGTGGCGTTGGTGATCGCGAATTGCGCGGTAGAAATCGAGGCTCACATCGGTGCGTTGATAGAATGGATCGGGCGGGGCGGCAGTGTCGGTTTCTGCCGGGCGCAATTCGGCAAGCCGGGTGAGCGTGGCGAGCGCCAGTTCGGGCGTGGCAAACAACAGATAGCCATCACCCCCCTGAAAACTCGCCTCAGGCTCCAGCCGGATGCCTGCGCGCGCAAAGCGCCGCCGCGCCCATGGCGACAAGGGCCATTCGAGCCGGTCGGTGATGCTTGCAGGATGCGCGCCGCGCCCCATGCTTTCACCATGGGTGTTGAAAATCAGCGCAGCCAGATCAGCAAGGCCATTGGCCGCCATTGCTTCGGCCAAGCGGCCTTGCAGGCGTTCAATGGCAAGGCTTGCCGGGATTTGTCCGACAAAGCGTCCGGCGTCGGAAAAACCGGTCTGGATTGCCACGCGGCCACGAGCGCGCGCGTAGTCACGATAGGCAGGCTCTGCCAGCAGCGCATCGAGGAACCGCCCGCCATGCTCCAATGCGGTCTCGGTTTCGAACAGGGGCGAGATGTCGACCTTGTCCGCCACGCCAAACAATCGCGCGAAATAAAGCGCGGCAAGCATGGTGGAAGGCTGTTCGCACTCTGCCACCAGCATCCGGATCGGGCTATCTGCATCAATATGCCGCAGGATTTGCGCCATGGCGATGAACTGGCGGATCGCGGTGGAACTTTCTGTGGCGAGCGCTGCAAAATTGGTGCGCAGCGGCTGCGCCTCGTCCACCATCTGGCGCAGCACGCTGAGCGCGCTTTTGCTAGCGAGATCAACGCCAGTTTCGCCATCGGGCAGACGGCGGCGGATCGCGTTATGGAGCTGTTTGGCGTTCACCCGGAAGTGGATCCAGCCCATCCCGAGCCCATCGGCGCGCATCGCAGCAGCCAGCGTCAGCAGCGCAGCGGCGCGCGCGTCATCAGCGGTCTCGGCCTCGCTTTCCAGCTGCGCGATCAGTGGGACGAGGGTGAGGATATTCTCGGGCGTTCTGGCCGTCAGCGCGTTGGCTGCGGCGGCGAGCGCTGCTCCGCCTGAGACATCCTGCTGGAAATCACCGGCCCGCGCAGCAGCGAAATCGCTGGCCGCTTGCAGGGTGGCGACAAGGGGGTGTGCCGAAGCGATTTCGGCGAGGCTCGCGGCATAGCTGGCGAGCCTTTCGGCCTTTTCGGAGAGACGAAAGGCAATCGAGGTGTGCCAGCCAATATCGGTGCGCCCATCCATGTCATACCCCACCCAGGTGGCAAAGCGCAGCGGCATGGGCCGCAAAGCGCGCCATTTGTCCGGCCAGCGGCGGCGCGCTTCATCAAGAAGCCGCGCCACAATTGCATCGCGAGCAGCCTGTGCGCGGGTGATTGCGGCCATGGCGGCGCGGTGTTCATCCTCAAGACTGACGGCGCGCCGCACGCCCGGCACCGCGCAGACGCTCTCGTTAATCGGCCCGCTCGCCGAAGTTGCCGCGGCGACGGCGGCGGCCTGCGCTTCGGTGAGCAGGAAGGTCGGGTGGGCGGTGAAGACAGCATGGATCTGCGGGCGTTCCCAACGGGCGCGAAAGGCCTCGAAATCGCTTGCCTCATCCGTCACCAGCGCGCCAAGCGCTCCGTCCAACGGCCCGACCAGCCGCCGCAAATGCTCGGCGCGCGCCTTGAGCCCCTCTCCTTCAAGCGCGCTTACCAGATTGTCGACCTCAGCCAGTGTCAACGAGCTACTTTCCAGCGCGCGCGAGAGATCGAGCGACAGTTGGAACACCGGATTGAACAGCGGCGTCTCAGCCGTGCGGCGATGCAATTCGCCAAGGCGTTCAGTAAGGTCAGCGGGAGTTTTCATCATGCGTGTCCATGCTCACCTGCAAAAGCGGCAGCAGCGCCAAACAGGCCGGGTTGGGGGTGGACGATCAGCTTGACCGGAATGCTGGCCATCATGCTTTCAAACCGGCCCTTGGCACAAAAGCGCTGGGCAAAACCCGAAGTGCGCAGCGTCTCGCGGATGCGGTAGCCAAGTCCGCCGGCAATCACCACACCGGCAAATCCGCCTTGCGCTAAGGTGATGTCACCTGCCACCGAACCCAGCGAAAGGCAGAAGCGGTCGACAGCGGCGGCGGCAAGGCTGTCCGATCCATCCTGCCCCGCTGTCCAGATCTCCACCGCATCGCGTTCCGGCACGCTGCGCCCTTCGATGGCTGCAAGCGTCTGGTAGATATCGACGATGCCCGGGCCTGCCACCACCCGCTCAACCGACACGCGGTTATGGCGTTTTCTGAGGCGGGCAAGGATGGCGTCTTCGATGCTGTCGAGCGGGGCAAAATCAATATGCCCGCCTTCGGTCGCCTGCACCCGGTAAGAGTGCCGATCGCGCCAGATATGGGCCACGCCAAGGCCAGTGCCGGGGCCGATCACGCTGATCGTGCCGCTTGCCCCCAAAGGCGCATCAGGGCCTGAAAGATGCAGGAACTGGCTGCTATCAGCGCGCGCGACCGCGTGGGCAACAGCGGCAAAGTCATTGACCAGAGTGAAACGATCGACATCAAGTTTCGCGGCGATCAGTGCTGGCCGGATGATCCACGGATTGTTGGTAAAACGGATCACTTCACCGCCAACGGGCCCTGCGATTGCCATGCTGACTGCCCGCGGCAGTCTGCCGCCAGACATATCGCGAAACGCCTCCCAGGCGGTCTGGAAGCTGGCGTGATCCTTGGTGTGAAGCGTCACCGCTTCGCCAAGGCTGATTGTGCCATCTGTGCCCAGTTTTGCCATCGCGAACCGGGCGTGCGTGCCGCCGATGTCGACTGTAACCAGCTCTGTCATGCGCTTGCCTTTGTGTCCCACCGCTGCGGTGTTCTAGGTCTAGCAGCAGGCACGGGCAAACCCCAAGGGGGCGCATACTTATTCAAGCCGCCGCAGCGGGGCGCACTTTTCTGCGCCTTAAGGGGATGGATTTGGAAATTGTGTTCTTATGTGTAAATGCCCGGCGAAAATTAACCAGATCGCAATCGCCGGGAACGCTGCCCCGCTCAGTGGGTTTGCTTATGCGGAGAGCGCGCTTTACGTATGGAACAGGTGCTCGCCCGCTGGATGCTGAGAAAGACTGATCATAATGAATTACATCTGCACGCACGATCACGACGAGTTCGATCCTGAAAACCCACTCGGCAAGCCCGAAGTGCCCGAGGATGTGCAGGAGGCGATCCGTACGCTGCTGCGCTGGGCGGGTGATGATCCAGCACGCGAGGGGTTGCTCGATACGCCCAAGCGGGTGGGGCGCGCGTGGCTCGAATATTGTGAGGGATACAAGGAAGATCCCGCCATCCATCTCAGCCGCCAGTTTGAGGAAGTGGGCGGCTATGACGAGATCGTGTTGCTGAAGGATATCCCCTTCCAGTCGCATTGCGAACATCACATGGCGCCGATCACCGGCAAGGCGTCGATTGCCTATCTGCCTAAGAACAAGGTGGTCGGCATTTCCAAGCTTGCCCGCGTCCTGCACGGCTACGCGCACCGCTTGCAGATACAAGAGCGCCTCACGGCCGAGGTCGCGCAGTGCATCTGGGACAATCTTGAACCGCACGGCGTGGCTGTTGTGGTCGAGGCGCAGCACGGTTGCATGACCGGGCGCGGTGTCAAGACCCACGGCGTCGAGATGGTGACAAGCCGGATGCTCGGCTGCTTTATGGATGATCATCGCAGCCGCAAGGAAGTGCTCAGCCTGATGGGCTATTGATCTTGCGGATTTTTTGAGAGTTTGCGGTTGGATGCGATCCGGCATAGGATGCCCCCTGTGCCGGCGAGCACCCGTCGCAAATGCTTCAAGGAGACCCTTCGATGATCCGCAATATTTCCCCGCGCCTCGTTCTTTGCACTGCGATTGCAGGATTGCTGGCTGCCTGTTCGGGTGAAGCACCGGCTGATGGTGCGGGCGATGCGGGCGGGAAGCCTGCTGAGATCGCCGAGCGGCAAAAGAATTTCAAGACGATCGCCGATTCCTTCAAGGCGATCCGCGGCGAACTGGAAAAAGACGCACCCGATTTCGCGGTGATCTCGGCGCAAGCTGGTGAAATCAACACGCTCGCCCAGAAGATCGAAACCCTGTTCCCGGCCGGCACCGGAATGGGTGACGGCCATGACACCGAAGCCTTGCCCGCGATCTGGGAAAAGCCTGAGGAATTCAAAGCGGCCGGCCAGAAATTGATCGATGAAAGCGCCAGTCTGATGACTCTGGCAAGCGGCGGAGACAAGGCGGCTGTGGGTGCGCAGGCGATGGCTATGGGTGGTGCTTGCAAGGGGTGCCACGACAACTTCCGGCTCGACAAGAAATAGGCGACTTGCATGAATAGCCCGCCTGCCACGCGCCCTGCGGCGGTGCGCGATGTCACGGTGTGGGATCCGCTGCTCAGGCTCACCCATTGGAGTTTTGCGCTGCTGGTTCCTGCCATGTGGTACACGGCGGAAAACTCGCAGTGGGGGCTGCATCGTCGGCTTGGTCTGGTCCTGCTTGGCCTTCTGGCCTTTCGTGTGCTGTGGGGCTTTCTTGGTCCGCAGACAGCGCGCTTCGCCAGCTTTGTCAAAGGGCCGCGCACAGTGATTGCCTATCTGCGCGGCCAATGGACCCAAGCCAGCCACCATATTGGCCATTCGCCACTGGGGGGATGGAGCACGCTGGCGCTGATTGCGGCGATGCTGGCGCAGGTCACTATGGGGTTGTTTGCCGGCGATCCCTATGACGGGATGACAGGGCCGCTCAATCCGCTCGTTGGCGTCATGACCGCTGACACGATCACCCGATTGCACGAAACATTTTTCTGGGTGCTGGTGGGCTTGGTTGCGCTCCATCTGAGCGCGATCACCTTTTATGCGGTCAAGGGCGATGATCTGCTCAGCCCGATGATTGGCGGGGATCGCCCGCCGATAGCGGGAGTAAGCGGGATTGGTCCTATGCCATGGGTAAGGGCGATACTGGCGATTGCGCTTGCAGCAGGCTTTGCAGCCTGGGTTGCATGGGGCGCACCGCCGTTTACCTGACGCAAAAAGGGGGCGCTTGCGCCGGTTCGCAAACACCCCCTTTTTTTCAATCGGGTTGCCAGTGTTTCAGAGTTGGCCGAGCATATATTCCGCGCTCGACACCTTGAAATCGCCGGGCGCTTCGACATTGAGTTGCTCGACCACGCCGTCATTGACAACCATCGAGAAACGCTGGCCGCGCTTGCCCATGCCAAAGCCTGATGCGTCCATGGTGAGACCGAGCGCTTCGACGAAATCGCCATTGCCGTCGGCCAGCATGGTGATGTCCGAGGAGCCTGCCGCCGCGTTCCACGCGCTCATCACAAAGGCATCATTCACCGCCGTGCCGACGATTTCATCGACGCCCTTTGCTTTGAGATCAGGGGCTTTTTCGACAAAGCCCGGCAAATGCTTGGCCGAGCAGGTCGGAGTAAAAGCGCCCGGCACCGAGAACAGCGCCACGCGCTTGCCCGCGAAGAATTCAGCGGCCGAGACCTGCTGCGGGCCTTCGGCAGTGGCTTTCACGAGAGTGACGTCGGGCAGCTTGTCGCCAACGGAAATGGTCATGGGCAAGGCATCCTTTCTTTGGGGTGGATTTGTCTTCACCCTATAGCGCCTCGCTGCGGGCAGGCAACAAATAGACATATAAAGATAAGTTTATATTTGCGTCTCATTCGCCCTGCCGCTAGGGGCCAAAGCAATATTTTGAGACCACGCTCGGAGATACCCCCATGGCCACTGCCGCAACCACCGCTGCCCCGACCCACGAATACATCATCAAGGACATTGCTCTGGCTCAGTTTGGCCGCGATGAAATCATGATCGCGGAAACCGAGATGCCTGGCCTGATGGCCCTGCGCGAAGAATATGGCGCAAGCCAGCCCTTGAAGGGCGCGCGCATCACCGGCTCGCTTCACATGACGATCCAGACCGCCGTTCTGATTGAAACGCTGGTGGCGCTGGGCGCTGAAGTGCGCTGGGCGACTTGCAACATCTTCTCAACCCAAGATCACGCCGCCGCCGCGATTGCTGCGCGCGGTATTCCGGTCTTCGCCATCAAGGGCGAGACGCTGGGCGAATATTGGGACTATGTCGGCCGCATCTTCGATTGGTCGAGCGAGGCCGACCCTGATCTCACCTGCAACATGATCCTCGATGATGGCGGTGATGCCACCATGTTCGCCCTGTGGGGTGCGCGGATCGAAGCAGGTGAAGAAATGCCCGCGCCTGCCAACGCAGAGGAAATCGAATTCCAGCGTGCATTGAAGGCTTTCATCGCCGCCAAGCCCGGCTATCTCACCAAGACAGTCAAGGCGATCAAGGGCGTTTCGGAAGAAACCACCACGGGCGTGATGCGCCTTTATCAGATCGCCAAGCAGGGCAAGCTTCCCTTCCCCGCGATCAACGTGAACGATTCGGTCACCAAGTCGAAGTTCGACAACCTTTACGGCTGCAAGGAATCGCTGGTCGACGCGATCCGCCGCGCCACCGACGTGATGCTCGCGGGCAAGGTTGCCTGCGTTGCAGGCTATGGCGATGTCGGCAAGGGTTCGGCAGCGAGCCTGCGTGATGGCGGCGCGCGCGTGATGGTCACCGAAATCGATCCGATCTGCGCGCTGCAGGCGGCGATGGATGGCTTTGAAGTCGTCACCATGGAAGAAGCGGTGAAACGTGCCGACATTTTCGTGACCGCCACCGGCAACGAAGACGTGATCACCGCCGAGCACATGATGAACATGAAGCCCATGTCGATCGTGTGCAACATTGGCCACTTCGACAGCGAGATCCAGATCAGCGCGCTGTCGAATTATGATTGGAAGGAAATCAAGGAGGGCACCGATCTCGTGACCTTCCCTGATGGCAAGTCGATCCTCATTCTCGCCAAGGGCCGCCTCGTGAACCTCGGCTGCGCCACCGGCCACCCCAGCTTTGTGATGAGCGCAAGCTTCACCAACCAGACACTCGCGCAGATCGAGCTGTTCACCAAGTCGGACGAATACGACAACGACGTTTACGTTCTGCCCAAGCACCTTGATGAAAAGGTGGCCGCGCTGCACCTTGCCAAGCTTGGTGTGCAATTGACGCAGCTTTCAAGCAAGCAGGCCGATTACATCGGGGTGCCGCAGGCTGGCCCGTTCAAGCCGGATCATTACCGTTATTGATCTGCGCACCTGAACAGCGCACATTCGGGGCTTGGTGGCGCATCCCTTTTGGGGTGGGCGACCAAGCCCTTCTTGTATCTGGGGCCTTCATCCGGGATTGCATCCGGGCGATGCCCCGCATAGCTGGATAATATGGAAATCTCTGGGTTAGCGCTGGTGGGAATTGCGCTGCTGCTGGCTGGCTGGACGCTGGCCGCGGCGGTGGTGATGCTGCGCGCCAGCGCGGCGATGCGGCGCACCCGCTCGCTCAAGACCACGCAGAAGCGTTTGCAGCATTTGCTTGATGTCGCCCCTGCCGTGCCGCTGCTGGTAAGGGTAGATGGCCGGATCGAAGCGCCTGAAAAGCTTGCCCGCATGCTCGGGCTGGATCGGATGCCCAAATATCTTTCTGAATTGGCGATGGGTGAGGGGGGTGAGGAAAGTGGTGGCCTGACCTCTGAACAGGTGGCGCTTTTGCAAGCCAAGGTGCAAGCGACCCAGAAAAGCGCTGCGCCGTTCCGACTTGCCCTCACACCGCCGCGTTCAAAACGCTCGTTGGCACTGCATGGGACACTGGCGGATCCGCGAGTCTCGCCTTCGGGCGCTGCGCTGGTGTGGGTGTTTGACTTTACCGAAAGCCATGCTGAAATGGCGCGGCTGCGTGCTGCAACCCGCCGGGCTGAAGGGGATTTTGCAGCGCTCGTCGGTTTGATCGAGGCAGCGCCTGTGCCGATGTGGTTCCGCGGCTCCGATATGCGCCTGCAACTTGTCAATCAGGCCTATGTCGATGCGGTTGGTGCGGCAAGCGCAGCTGAGGCGGTGGCAGGCCAGATCGAATTGCTCGAACCCGAAGAGGGCCGCTCGCCCGCCGAGATTGCCCGGCGCGCGGCCGAACAGCAGGGTAAGCATGAGCGGATCGTGGCGGCCACTATCCACGGCGCGCGCCGGACCTTGCGCGTGAGCGATTTGCCGATCGGCAAGGAAGGTGTTGCAGGCTATGCGATCGACATCGAGGAACAGCAGCAGGTCGCCCGCGATTTTCGCGCTTTTCGCGATGCCCAGCGCGCTATTCTTGATCAGCTGTCAGTGGGCGTCGCACAATTTGATGCCCGCGAACAGCTCACCTTTGCGAACCGTCCGTTCCGCCGCCTGTTTGCCCTGCCGGGCGACGCCTTGGATGCCCGCACCAATTTCGAGCGCTTCCTTGCCGAAGCGCGCGAGCGGGGCCGGACGCCCGAAGTGCGCGATTTCCCCGAATGGCGGCGCGAGCGAGTGCAGTGGTTCGCTCTGAGCGAGATGCAGGAAGAAGCCTGGCCGCTGCCCGGCGGCACGCATCTTCGCGTTGTGGTGCAGCCACTGCCCGATGGCGGCCTTGTGATGCTGGCCGAAGACCGCACCGAAAGCCTTGCGCTTTCCGCGGTGCGCGACACGCTGCTGCGCACCCGCACCGCAACGCTCGACAGCCTGTTTGAAGCGCTCGCCATTTTTGCGCCGGATGGTTCGGTGCAATTGTGGAACCGCACCTTTGCAGGGACATGGGGGCTCACCAGCGAGTTTCTCGATACCCACCCCAGCGCCGATGCCTTGCTCAGCGCGATTGGCCAGAATCTGGTGCGTCCCGAAGAAGCCGCACAGATTGGCGCAGTGGTGCGCGCAGCAACGCTTGACCGGCGCGAGAAGGGCGGCCTCGTGGAATTGGCCGATGGGCGCACTTTGCGCTTTGCCGGCGTGCCCCTGCCTGATGGAAATGGCTTGCTGACTGTGCTGGATATCACCGATTCGCAGAAAGCCGAAAAGGCCCTGCGCGAGAGGGCGATTGCCCTCGAGGAAGCCGATGCCGTCAAGGCGCGCTTTCTTGCCAATATGTCCTATGAATTCCGCACGCCGCTCACCACGATCGGTGGCTATGCCGAACTGCTCAAAAGTGGGGCTGCAGGAGAAATGCGCGCTGAGGCGGGCGAATATGTCGATGCCATTCTCGCCGCGGTGGAACGCCTTACCGAACAGGTCGAAAATGTCCTCGATCTGTCGCAAAGCCAGGCAGGGCTGCTGCCCATCACCAAGGAGCGGATTGACCTGTTGGAATTCCTCACGCGGCTGGTGCGCGAGCGCGAGGCCGCGATTATTGGCGGCGGGCTCAGCCTTGATCTGAAAGGGCGGCGCGGGCGCATCGTCGAGATTGATCCGCGCCAGTTTGGCCGCGCGCTCGGCAATCTCATCGATAACGCGATCGGCGGCACCAGCGAGGGCGGCAAGATCGTCATCGAAATTCGCCGTCCAGCGGATCAGGCGCGCTGGAAGGTTGAAATCTGCCTTGCTGATAATGGCCGGGGGATGAGCGCCGAGGAGCTGAAACAGGCTTCGGGCAGCGGCGTGGTGATCGGCCCTGATGGCAAGCCGCAGCGCCGCAGCGGGCTGGGCATTCCGCTCGCACGCCAGTTGATCGAGGCCCATGATGGCGAACTGGATATCACCAGCCGCAAGGGTTCGGGCACGACCGCGGTGATCAGGCTGCCATGATGGAAGTGCGCAAGGCTCTTCCTGATCTGGCAAGCGTTGCCGCCTATGGCGCAGCGATTGCGGCACGGTTGAGGCCGGGCGACGTGGTGGCCTTGTCGGGTGGGCTGGGCGCGGGCAAGACCACGCTCGCGCGCGGTATTCTCCATGCGCTCGGCCACGAAGGCGAAGTGCCTTCGCCAACCTTCACCATTCTCGAAGCCTACGACGCGCCGCCCTTGAGCATCGCTGTCGTGCACGCCGATTTCTACCGGCTGGACAGCCCCGATGAAGTGCAGGAATTGGGCCTCGATGATTACCGCGAAGGCGCGGTGCTGATTGCCGAATGGCCCGATCACGCAGGCGGCTTTGCGCATGAGCCGGGCTGCCTTGCGATCACGCTTGGCGTCCCGCAAAATCCGGGCGAAACCGGACGCGTGGCGATTGCGCGGGGCGGGGCGGATTGGCTAGGGCGAATGCCATGAGCGCTTTGCCCGATGGCCTGTCCGAATTCGTTTCCCGCGCCGGGTGGGGCGAGGCCGCGGTAGAGCCTTTGCCCGGCGATGCTTCGTTCCGGCGCTATTTCCGGCTGCGGGCCGCCTCAGGCGAGACAGCGATGTTGATGCATGCGCCGCCGCCGCATGAAGACCCTGCGCCCTTCCTTCATGTCGCCCATTGGCTTACCAATCACGGCCTGCGCGCGCCAGCCATTCTGGCCGAAGACGCTGCCCAAGGCTGGGTGCTGACCGAAGATTTCGGCAATGATCGGATGCGCGATTGGCTTGATGCGCACCCCAGCGATGAAACGGCGGCTTACACGGCCGCGATTGATGCGCTGGTGGCGCTGCACCGCGTGGCCCCAGGGCCGTTCGCGCCTTATGATATGGCGGTTTATGCGCGGGAGGCGGCGCTGTTTACCGAATGGTATTGCCCGGCGATGGGCCTTCAAGTCGATGCCGCCGCTTATGATGCGGCATGGGGCGAGGCGCTTGCCCCTCTGCTTGCCCGCCAATCGCCGGGCGTCACCGTGCTGCGCGATTATCACGCTGAAAACATCATGCTGCTTGGCGGCAAGCCGGGCGCGCCCCAAGGCTTGATCGATTTTCAGGACGCGCTGGTCGGTCATCCGGCCTATGATCTTGTCTCCTTGTTGCAGGATGCGCGGCGCGATGTTGCGCCAGCACTCGAAGCTGCCATGTTGGCGCATTATTGCAGCGCCATGGGCATCAGGGGCGATGATTTTGCAGCCGATTACGCGCTTTTGGGCGCGCAGCGTAACGCCAAGATTGTCGGCATTTTCACGCGCCTCAACGCACGCGATGGCAAGCCCAAATATCTCAGCCTGATCCCGCGGGTCTGGGCCGCGTTGGAACGCGATCTGGCGCATCCCGCGCTTGGCCCCGTGGCGCGCTGGTTTGATGCCAATATCCCCGCCGCCATCCGCGCCGCGTCGGGCAAGGTCGCGGCATGAGCAAGCCGCCCCTTGCCAGCGATACTGCGATGGTGCTGGCCGCTGGCCTTGGCAAGCGGATGCGCCCGCTCACTGCCTCCCAGCCCAAGCCGCTGGTGCGTGTGGCGGGGCGCGCATTGATCGATCACGCGCTGGATCGGCTGGCGGATGCAGGCGTGGCCAAGGCGGTGGTAAATGTCCATTACCTTGCCGATGCGCTGGAGGCCCATGTCACTGCGCGCCGTGCACCAGAAGTGAAGATCTCGGATGAGCGTGCCAATTTGCTCGAAACCGGCGGCGGGATGGCCAAGGCTCTGCCGCTGCTGCCCGATCCCTTCTTTGCGCTTAATTCGGACAATATCTGGCTTGATGGCCCCAAAAACGCCTTTGCCGATCTTTCCGCGGCGTGGGATCCTGACACAATGGACGCGCTGCTGTTGCTGGTCCCTCATGCGCGCGCGTTCAACTTTAACGGGCCGGGCGATTTCCATATGGATGCGCTGGGCCGGTTGACTCGCCGTCAGCCGGCGCGGATTGCGCCGTTTATCTATTCCGGCATCCAGCTAGTCTCGCACCGCCTGATGCGTGATGCGCCTGATGGGGCCTTTTCCACCAACATCTTGTGGAACCGCGCCATTGCCGAAGGGCGGCTTTATGGCCGCGCTTTTACCGGGCTGTGGTTTGAAGTGGGAACGCCGCAAGCGATTGGCCCGACCGAGGAGGCGCTGGGGCGTGGCTGAGCGCAGCACCGGCCCCAATCTCTACACCATTGCCGCTCACCGCGGCTTTGCCGATGCGCTGGTGGCCGGACTTGTGCCGCGTTACCGTGAGGATGACGTGGGCCTTGCGCGGCTTACGCTGCTGGTTCCCTCGGCCCGCGCGGCGCGCACCATCTCGGAGGCTTTCATCCGCCACGCAGGCGAGCAGGGCGAACAGGGCCTGCTGATGCCGCGCATGGTGACGGTGGGCGATCTTGATCTCGATGAGGCGCTCGGCAGCCTGCTCGATCCGCTTGGCGCGGGCGATATTCCCCCTGCGGTTGATCCCGGAAGGCGCTGGCTCGAACTCGCTGCGCTGATCGAACAGGAATTGGCCGAGGCAGGCGAGGAGGAGCCCCTGCCCGGGCGTGCGCGGCTCAATCTGGCGCGCGAGATGGCGCGCACGATTGACCGGCTGCTGGTTGAGCAGAAAACGCCCGCTGATCTTTTGAGCGAGCCGGTGCTGGACCGGCTGGGCGATCTATCCGGGCATTGGCAGCGCTCGATCCGCCTGTTCGCGCGGGTTGAGGCGCGCTGGCAAACGCGCCTTGCCGAAACCGGCGAAGTCGATGCCGCCACCCGCCGCAACCTGCTGTTTGAACGCGCCGCCAAACGCTGGCGGGCAGAGCCTCCTCGGCTCCCGATTGTGGCCGCTGGCGTGACCAGCGCCGCGCCTGCGCTGGCCCGCCTGCTCAGGGTGATTGCCGATCTGCCCAATGGCGCGGTGATCCTGCCCGATCTCGATATTGCGATGGACGAGGCCGCGTGGGAGGAATTGGGCCGGGCAGGGGCAGCGCCTGAACCCGGCAGCGACGCTTTCACCGCGAAGGACGCAAACACCCATCCGCAATATCATTTGAAGCTGCTGCTCAACCGCATGGGCGTGGCGCGCGAAGAAGTGCGGCCATGGCACAGGCGCGGCATGGCAGCGGCAGAACCTGCCCGGACACGCGCGATTTCCTCGCTGTTCCTGCCGCCTGAGGCGAGCCGTTCGTGGGTAAGCCTGCCCGCCGATCAGCGCCGCCTTAAAGGCGTGCGATTGATGCAAAGCGCCAGCATCGAGGAAGAGGCGCAAGCCATCGCCTTGCTGGTGCGCGAAGGGCTCGGCGTGCCCGACAAACGCATTGCGGTTGTCACCGCCGATCGCGGCCTTGCGCGCCGGGTGGTGCAGCATCTCGCGCGCTGGAACATCGCGGCTGATGATAGCTCGGGCCGACCGCTGGCCTTGACGGCGGCGGGGCGTTTCATCGGGTTACTCGCCGAAATCATGGCAGGCGGGCTTTCACCGCAGGTCCTGATTGGCGCGCTGGCACACCCTCTGGTGCGCGCGGGCGATCCCGAAGCGCGGCGGGTGTGGCTTAAATCCTTGCGCGCTTTTGACCGCAAATTGCGCGGGCCAGCCCCGCCTGCTGGCCTTGCTCCGCTGCGTGCGATTGCGGCAGAAGCCAAGGTTGCCGATTGGTGGGCCGAGGCGGAGAGCCTGATTGCCCCGCTCATTGTCCCCGAAGGCGCAATTGCGCTGGCAGATGCGCTCGATGTGCTGGCAAGCGTGGCTGAAAGCCTCGGGGGCGAGAATGTCTGGGCGCGTGAGGATGGCCGCGCGTTGGCCAGCATGATCGAGGCGCTGCGCATGGATGCGCGCGAGTGTGCAACCATGCTGGATCCGCGCGATATGGCGGGCGTCTTGCGTGATGCGATGGATGAAATCGCGGTGCGCCCGCCCTATGGCAGCCACCCGCGCGTTGCCATCTATGGCTTGCTCGAAGCGCGCATGGCGCGCGCTGATCTGATGATCTGCGGCGGGCTTAACGAAGGGTCATGGCCGGGCACGCCCTCTGCCGATGCGCTGCTTGCGCCTGATATATTGCGCGCGCTTGGCATTCCGGGGGCGGAATTTCGCATTGGCCTTGCCGCCCATGATCTCGCCGGTTGCCTTGGCGCGCCCGAAGTCGTGCTAAGCCGCGCCTTGCGCGATGCCGAAGGGCCGACCTTGCCTTCGCGCTTTCTCTTGCGGGTCGAAGCGCTGCTGGGCGATGATCTGGCGCGCGAACACCGCGAGGCGGCGATCCCGGCGCTCGCCCAGCGGTTGGACCGGTTGCAACCGCCTGCGCCGCCTTTTCCGCGCCCGGCGCCGCTGCCACCATCCGAATTGCGGCGCGTCAGCATCAGCGCCACCGCGCTCGATCGGCTGCTGGGCGATCCCTACCAATTCTACGCGCAGGCGATTTTGTCGCTGAAAAAGCTCGATCCCTTGGGCGCAGACCCATTCAGCGATCCGGCACTGCGCGGCACATTGATGCACAATATCCTCGACAAATGGCACAGGGCGCGCGCGGCGGGCCAGCGCGATTTGCCGCTGATTCCCTTTGCCGAAAGCAGTCTCGCTCAGGAGCAAGTCCACCCGCTGTTCCGCGCGCTATGGCAACCGCGCCTCATGGCCGCGCTTGAGACATTTGAGGAGCTGATTGCCGCGCAAGAAGCAGCAGGGCGCACCACCATCGCGACCGAGATTTGGGGCGCGATGGAGGTTTCGGGCGTCACCGTTCATGGCCGGGCTGATCGGATTGACCGGCTGGAAGATGGCAGCCTTGCCATCATCGATTACAAAACCGGCGCGCCGCCTAGCGCCAAGAAGGTTGAGGCAGGCTATGCGCTGCAACTCGGCCTGCTCGGCCTGATCGCGCGCGATGGAAAGTTTGCCGACAAGGACACAGGCGACGTCATCAGCGGCGATGCGACCAAGTTCGAATATTGGTCTTTTGCGCGGCCCAAGGGCAAGCAGAGCTTTGGCTATATTGAAGTGCCGATGAAGGAAGGCCGCAAGAAAATCGGGGTGGAGCCGAATGATTTCCTGCCCCATCACGAGGAAAAGCTCGGGCAAGCGATTGCCCGCTATATCCTGGGATCAGAGCCTTTCACCGCGCGGCTCAATCCCGATTATCAGGGCTATAATGATTACGATCAGCTGATGCGGCTCGAAGAATGGGTGATCCGCCTGTCCGAACCCGGCGCGGGAGCAGGCGCGGCATGAGCGGTCTGGTCTATGAACTCAAAGGCGATCAGCGCGCCGCTGCTGTGCCGATTGACAATGTCTGGCTGTCGGCGTCGGCAGGGACGGGCAAGACGCAGGTGCTCTCCGCGCGGGTGCTGCGGCTGCTGCTCCAACCAGAGGTGGAGCCGGGGCAGATCCTGTGCCTTACTTTCACCAAGGCGGGCGCTGCCGAAATGGCCAATCGCATCAATGCGGTGCTGGCGCGCTGGGTGCGTCTGCCTGCGACGGATCTGGCTAAGGAGTTGGGGCATCTGGGCGCGGATATGGGCCCCGACACGCAGGCGCGCGCGCGCAGCCTGTTTGCCAGCGTGCTCGATTGCCCCGGCGGGGGTTTGCGGATTGACACAATCCACGCCTTCTCCCAATGGCTGCTGGCGAATTTCCCTGAAGAAGCAGGGCTCATCCCCGGAGCCCGCGCGATGGAAGATCGCGAACGCGTGCTGCTGGCGCGCGAGGTTTTGGCCGAAGTGCTTGAACGGGGCGACGCGCGCCTGACCGAGGCAGTGCAGCGATTTACCCGCCGAAAGGAACCGGGCGCGCTGCTCGGCTGGCTGATGACCTGCGCGGATGCCGAGGAATTGTGGGAAGGGCCGGCAGGCTGGCAATCGCCTGTCGATAATCGGGTGCGCCGTTTGATTGGCATTCCCGCCGATGCGGATGGGGCTTGGGCCAATGAAGGCCTCGCTCCGGGAGTGTTTCCTGATGACGCGGTGCGCGCGATGATCGCGCCGCTCGTCGAATGGGGCACAAAAACCGCCGACAAATGCCTTGATTTCATGGGCGTGTGGCTGGCGATGGGCCTTGAACAGCGGATTGAGGCAGCAGGGGGTTTTCGCGGAACCTTGTTGAGGTCTGACGGAATGCCGATGCTCAACCTCAAGAAGCCACGCGAGACCTATCCGCATTTTGCAGAAGGTCAGGAACGCATCGCCGAAGCCCTCGCTGAAGTCGAAGCGCGCCGCGCGTTGCTGGCGCTCGCCGATTACCTCAGCGACGCTTTCACCATCGGTCGCGCCTTTGCGCTGGCATGGGGCGAGGCCAAGGCGCGCGAGGGCGTGCTCGATTTCTCCGACCTCATCCGCAAGGCCGCGCGGCTGTTATCGGGGCAGGCCGCATCGGACTGGATCCGCTACAAGCTTGATCGCCATTTCGATCACATCCTAATCGACGAAGCGCAAGACACCAACGCCTCGCAGTGGGACATCATCTTTGCCCTGATCGGTGACTTTTTCAGCGGCGCAGGCGCGCGCGGAGATCGCATCCGCACGCTGTTTACTGTGGGCGATTACAAGCAGGCGATTTTCGGCTTTCAGGGGACAAGCCCGGAAAACTTCGCCCGCGCCAAGGGGATTGTTGAGGCGCAAATCACGGCGGCGGCAAGCGGCATTGCAGAGGCTTGCATCAATACCCGCGCACCGACATGGCGGGCGCTCGAACTCGATCAATCCTTCCGCACCGCGCAGCCCGTGCTCGATTTCGTCAACGAAGCGATTGCAGGGCTGGGGCATGAGGCGTTCGGGCTCGACACCCCGCCGCGCCCGCATATTGGCTATTCCGGGCCGGGGCTGGTGACTTTGTGGCATCCGGTTGCGCCCCATGACAGCCCCGAGGATGACGCGGAATTTGCAGGCGAGGAGGAGGAGGAAGCCGGGCCCGATTTCCTGCCGCACGAGGATACCGTTCTGGCCAGCAAGATCGCTGAACAGATCGAGCGTTGGGTAAAGGGGGCAGAGCCCTTCGTCCTCGCCAAGGGGGGGAGCCCGCGCCATGCTGGCCCCGGCGATATCATGGTGCTGGTGCGCCGCCGCAAGGAGCTTGCCAGCCAGATTGTCGCCAAATTGCAGGCGCGCCGCGTGCCGGTGGCGGGGGTTGACCGGCTGAGGCTCGGCGCGCCGCTGGCGGTGAAGGATGTGCTGGCGGCCTTGCGTTTTGCAGCGCAGCCGCTGGATGACTTGAGCCTTGCCAATCTGCTCGCCTCGCCGCTCATTGGGTGGAGCCAGGAGGATCTGCTCGCCCATGTGCCGCGCGGGCGGGAAGTGCGCCTGTGGGAGCATCTGCGCCGCGCCGATGCGGCTGTGCCAGTTATCGCCACCGCCGAAAAGCTGCGCGATCTGTTGCGCCGGGCCGATTATGAAACCCCGCAGGCGCTGATTGCCTGGCTGCTGACAGGCCCATGGCAAGGCCGCGCACGGCTGGTTGAGCGGCTGGGGACGGAGGTCAATGATCCGCTCGACGAATTGCTCAACGCAGCTTTTTCCTATGAGGCGGGTGCTGTGCCCAGCCTTGCCGGGTTCCTGCAATGGTTTGACGCAGGCGAGGGCGAATTGAAGCGCGATTCTGATGGCGGGGCAGGGCAGGTGCGGGTGCTGACCGTGCATGGATCGAAGGGGTTGCAAGCGCCCATCGTGATCCTTGCCGATGCCACGGGCGAACCCGGCGAAGCGCGTGGGCTATCGCTGGTGGATGCGCCTTTGGGTGAGGCCGCGGCGGGAGAGGCCCCGCGCCGCGTGCCGCTGCCGCCGCTGTCCAAGGCGGAGCGTTGTGGGCCGGTGGCAGAAGCGGCAGATGCTGCCAAGATCGCGCAGGATCAGGAGCATTGGCGGCTGATGTATGTCGCCATGACGCGCGCTGAAGAGGCGCTGTTTATCGGCGGGTCGCTGGGCAAATCGCGGCGCGATAAGGGGCCGCATGACGATAGCTGGTATGCCAAGCTTGCACCACTGTTCGCAGGTGAAGCGCTGGCAGATCCCTTGTGGGGTGCGCGGCAGGAATGGGGCACACGAGCGCCGCCGCTGGTGCAGGTAGATACGGGCATTGCGGGCGGAGAGGATGAGCCCCTGCCCGCGTGGGCAACCCGCCCGATTGGCCCCGAACCGCGCCCGCCGCGCCCGCTTGCGCCTTCTGCTGCGGGCGAAGATGCCTCGGCCGACCCGCCGCTTGCCCCGGATGTGGCGAGACAAGCTGCGCGGCGCGGGAGCCTTATTCACAAGCTGCTCGAACGCCTGCCCGAATTGACTGAAAGCGAACGCGCCGCCGCTGCGCAAGGCTGGCTGGCACGGCAGGCGGGTGACTTGGCCGAGGATACGCGCGGCGAAATGCTCGAAAGCGCCTTGGCGGTGCTGGCCCATCCCGAATTTGCCGCGATCTTTGGCGGCGAGGCGCTGGCCGAAGTGCCGCTTGCCGCGACAGTTGGCGGGATTGTGGTGGCAGGCACGGCCGACCGATTACTGGTGCGCACAGATGAAGTGTTGGTGGTGGATTTCAAAACCACCCGCCGCCCGCCTGCCAGCGCCGCTGCGATCCCGCTTGCCACCCAGCGTCAGATGGCGGCCTATGTGGCGGCTTTGGAAGCGATCTATCCGGGCCGGGCCGTGCGCGCGGGCGTGCTCTATACTCACGCGCCCCGATTATTCGTGCTCGCTCCAGACACAATCGCCGCGCACAAGCAGGGCTTGGACAACCCTCAGCAATCCTATCTGCCGCCAGAACTTGAGTGAGGCGAAAGCCGCGCTACATAGGCAAGCAACACATGGCGCCGCCCGCGCCAATAAGGAGAAATGAATATGGCCACCATCAACGTAACCGATGCCAGCTTTGCCAGCGATGTGCTGGGCAGCGACAAGCCGGTGCTGGTCGATTTCTGGGCCGACTGGTGCGGCCCTTGCAAGATGATCGCGCCCGCATTGGAAGAAATCAGCGAGGAACTGGCCGACAAGGTCACCATCGCCAAGATGGACATCATGGAAAACACCGATATCCCAGCGCAAATGGGCGTTCAGTCGATCCCGCTGATGGTATTGTTCAAGGATGGCAAGCCGGTTGCGCAGAAGCTGGGCGCTGCGCCCAAGGGGCAGCTGAAGGGCTGGCTCGAAAGCGAGCTTTAAGCAGCCTTCAGCCCATCACGCGGGCGATAAATTCATCCCACAAGGCCGGGCTTGATGCGCCAATCAAGCCCGGCTTATTGTGTTCATCGACGCGATATTCGCTGCCATCAAGGCGCGCGGCCTTGCCGCCTGCTTCATTGAGCCACAAGATGCCCGCTGCGTGATCCCACGCGAGCGTGCGCTTGAAGCTGGAGATGTCATTCTCCCCCAGCGCAAGACGCGGATATTGTTCAGCGGCGCAGCGCGGAATGTCGACCAGCGTGTAATGCGGCGCGAGCTTGGTATCGACCTGTTCGATCTGTTCAGGCGTCAGGAAAATTCGGCTCACCGCGGTGACCGGCGGGGTCTGCCCGGTGGTGCGTGCGGTGATACGCTCGCCATTCACGAACGCGCCTTCGCCTAACCGCGTGTGGCACAGACGGTCTTTGAGAGGATCATAGAGCCATCCTGCGACCGCGCGTCCTGCGTCTGCCAGCGCGATGATGATGCCGAATGGCTCCTTGCCTTCGGTGAAATTCGCCGTCCCATCGAGCGGGTCGATAATCCAGCACTGGCCCGAAAGGTGATCGAGCACGGCAGGATCAGCGTGGGCGGCTTCCTCGCCGACAATCGCCACCCCGGGGGCGAGTTTGGTGAGGGCTTCGGAGAGGAAGGCTTCCACCTCGCGGTCAACGATGGTGACGGGATCATCCTCGCCCTTCATCGCAATGTCGCCGCTTTCGAGCGCGCGGAAACGGGGCAGCATTGAACGGCGCGCGGCAAAGCGCAGCAGGTCGCGGATTTCCGCATCAAGCGGGCTGAGTTCCGCGCTCATGAACGGTAATCCGCGTTGATTGCGATGTAGCCGTGGGTGAGATCGCAGGTCCACACCGCCGCGCGGCCTTCACCAAGGCCAAGATCGACCAGAATGTCGATGTCCTCGCCCTTGAGGTGCGCGGCAACGGGCGCTTCATCATAGCCTTCGACCGGCAAGCCATTCTGCGCTGTCCACACTCCGCCGAACGCGATGGAAAGCTTGTCCCGGTCCGCCGGTTCGCCCGCCTTGCCCACCGCCATGACAACGCGGCCCCAATTGGCATCCTCGCCCGCAATCGCGGTTTTAACCAGCGGCGAATTGGCGATGGCAAGGCCCACCCGGCGCGCGCTGTCATCGCACACCGCGCCCGTCACCCGGATGGTGATGAATTTGGATGCGCCTTCGCCATCGCGGACCACCAATTGCGCGAGTTCGCGGCACACGGCAGTCAGCGCGGCGGCAAAGGCATCGGCGCCGGGGCTTTCCCAGTTTTCGATGCACGGATGATCCGCCTTGGCCGTCGCAAAGGCCATAACGGTGTCGCTGGTCGAGGTGTCGCCGTCCACCGTGATGCAGGAGAAAGTCTGCGCATTGGCGGCGCTGAGCAGTTCTTGCAGGAAGTGGGGCGCGACATGGGCATCGGTGAAGATATAGCCGAGCATGGTCGCCATGTCGGGCGCGATCATGCCGCTCCCCTTGATGAAGCCTGCGATCTCGACGCGCGTGTTGCCCACCATGGCGCTGGCGTGCGCGCCCTTGGTGAAGGTGTCGGTCGTGCCGATGGCGCGCGCGGCATCCTCCCAGCCGCACGGCTCGGCAGTAAGCGCCGCAGCAACGCCGGCACGCGCTTTGTCCTTGGGTAGGGGCACACCGATCACCCCGGTCGAGGACACAAACACCTCCTCGCGCGCGCAGCCGAGATGCTCGGCCACCTGATCCATGATCTGCTCCACCGCCTCGCGCCCGCGATAGCCGGTGAAAGCGTTGGAATTGCCTGCGTTAACCACCAGCGCGCGCGCTGCGCCTTGTGCGATGTTCGCGCGGCCCAGTTCCACCTCTGATGAAGCGCAGGCGCTTTGCGTGAAAACGCCTGCCACGCTGGTCCCTTGCGCCAGTTCCACCAGTGTCAGATCGCAGCGGTCCCAATCCTTGTATCGCGCCCGTGCCACGCACAAAGTTACCCCTGCAATCGCGGGCATGGCGGGGAAGGGGCGGGCGAGGGGGGAAGGCGTCAGGTCCATAGGCAAACCCTCTAGTCGCGAGACCGCGCACAGTAAATCGGGCAAAGTGAGTGGACGCGGGCGCTCAGAGTCACTATCTGTAACAAGTCATGACGCGCCAATTCTTTGCATTGCTGGCTTTGCTCACCGGGCTTGCCGCCTTTGGCGCGCCCGCTCAGGCGACGCTGGCCGAAGCGCTGGCGTGTGATGCCAGCATTGCGGCCAGCGCCTCTGATGATGCTGCGCGCAGCGAGCAAGGGCATTTTGCGCTTGCCGAAAGCCTGCCTGCCAACGCCCGCGCCAGCCGCGCAGGCGAGCCTGCGGCCTATGATCCGGCGGTTCCGGCCAGCTTGCGCCTTCCGGTGCTGATGGGGATTGAGCGCGCCTACGAATAGGCGCTTGGCGACAATCCCATCCGCTTATCCCGCGCGCTACACCTTGCGTGCGCTGACTTCCCCATGAATTCACGGCCCCCAGGTGGGCTGCACCCATATCAAAGGCATTCCCATGTTTGATGCTCTCATGAAGTCCGTGTTCGGTTCTTCGAATGATCGTTATGTCAAATCGCTTGGCAAGATTGTTAATCAGATCAACGCTCTGGAGCCGCAGGTCAGCGCGCTTTCCGATGAGGAATTGCAGGGCCAGACGGGCAAGCTGCGCGCCCTCATCGATGATGGCAAAAGCCTTGATGACATCATGCCTGAAGCTTTCGCCACGGTGCGCGAGGCGTCCAAGCGGATCCTCGGCATGCGCCATTTCGATGTGCAGCTGATCGGCGGGATTGTGCTCCACCGCGGCGAAATCGCGGAAATGCGCACGGGCGAAGGCAAGACGCTGATGGCGACGCTGGCGGTCTATCTCAACGCCATCGAAGGCAAGGGCGTCCATGTTGTCACGGTGAATGATTACCTCGCCCGGCGCGACGCGATCGAGATGGGCAAGCTTTACAACTGGCTTGGCCTGACAGTCGGCGTGGTCGTGCCGGGCATGGACGAATACACCAAGCGCGATGCCTATAATGCCGATATCACCTATGGCACGAACAACGAATTCGGCTTTGATTACCTGCGCGACAATATGAAGCACGAGCGCTCGCAGATGGTGCAGCGCCCGTTCAATTTCGCGATTGTCGATGAAGTGGATTCGATCCTCATCGACGAGGCGCGCACGCCGCTGATTATTTCCGGGCCAACCGAGGATAAGTCCGATCTCTATGTCGCGCTGGATGCCATCGCGCGCGAGATCCCGGAAGACTGGCTCGACATTGATGAAAAGGTAAAGCGCGTTCAGCTCACTGAAGATGGGCTGGAACAGGTTGAACAGCTCCTCATTGAGAAGGGCCTGCTCGCCACCACCAATCTTTACGATGTTGAAAACACGCAGGTCGTCCACCACCTCGATCAGGCGCTGGCCGCCAATTTCACCCGCAAGCGCGATACGGATTACATCGTCAAGGATGGCAAGGTTGTCATCATCGACGAGTTCACCGGGCGCATGATGGAAGGGCGGCGCTGGTCGAATGGCCTCCATCAGGCGGTGGAAGCCAAGGAGGGCGTCAAGATCGAGCCGGAAAACCAGACCATGGCCTCGATCACTTTCCAGAATTATTTCCGCATGTATCCGAAGCTCTCCGGCATGACGGGGACAGCCGCGACCGAAGCGGCGGAATTCTGGGATATCTACAAGGTCGGCGTCGTCGAAATCCCCACCAACCTGCCGGTCAAGCGGATCGACGAGGAAGACGAGTTCTACAAGAACACGCTCGATAAATTCGCCGCAATTGCCAAAGCGATCAAGGAGAAGAACGAGATCGGCCAGCCGGTGCTGGTGGGCACGGTGTCGATTGAAAAATCCGAACTCCTCAGCCAGTTTCTCGACAAGGAAGGGGTCAAGCATTCGGTCCTGAACGCCCGGTTCCACGAACAGGAAGCCGGGATTGTCGCGCAGGCGGGACGCCTTGGCGCGGTGACGATTGCCACCAATATGGCGGGCCGCGGCACGGATATTCAGCTCGGCGGCAATGTCGAATTCCGCATTCAGGAAGAATTGGCCGACATGCCCGAAGGCCCCGAGCGCGATGCCGCCATCGCCCGTATCAAGGCCGAGGTTGCCGAGGAAAAGGAAAAGGTGAAGCAGGCCGGCGGCCTGTTCGTGCTCGGCACGGAACGCCACGAAAGCCGCCGCATCGATAATCAGCTGCGCGGCCGTTCCGGGCGGCAAGGCGATCCGGGCCTCTCGCGCTTTTACCTGTGCCTGGAAGATGACCTTTTGCGCATCTTCGGCCCCGACACGCTGTTTTCCAAGATGATGAAATCAAACCTTGCCGATGGCGAGGCGATTGGTTCCAAATGGCTTTCCAAAGCCATTGAGACCGCGCAGAAAAAGGTCGAGGCGCGCAATTACGACATGCGCAAGCAGGTCGTGCAATACGACGATGTGATGAACGATCAGCGCAAGGTCGTCTATGAACAGCGCGCCGAGATCATGGACTCCGAAGCCGTTGATGATGTCGTGGTTGATATGCGCCACGATACCTTGAATGTGCTGGTGGGCACCGCGTGCCCGCCGGGCTCCTATCCTGAACAATGGGACATTGCGGGCCTCAAGACCAAGCTGGAAGAAGTCTTTGGCATCACGCCGCCGATTGACGACTGGCTGGAGGAAGATCAGGTCGAGCCCGAAATCATTGAAGAGCGCCTGCGCGCGATGACCGATCAGATGATGGAGGAGAAGATCAGCTCGTCGGATCCGGCGATCTGGCGCATGGTGGAAAAGGATGTGCTGCTGCGCCAGCTTGACCACCACTGGAAAGAACACCTCGCCACTCTCGACGCCTTGCGTCAGGTGATCTGGATGCGCGGCATTGCGCAGAAACAGCCGATCAACGAATATAAGCAGGAAGCTTTCGGCCTGTTCGAAACCATGCTCGATACCTTGCGCGAGGAGGTCACCAAGATCCTGTTCCGCGCCGAATTGCGCATCGCCCAGCCCGAACCGCAGGCGCTGCCCGATCTGCCCGATTTCCTCACCGGCCATATTGATCCCTTCACCGGGCTCGACAATTCGGATGATGGCGATGGTTCGGAGGCCAATCCGGAGCTGTTCGGCTCGCTCGCCGGTTCTCCGCGCGCAGCCTTCGGGCCGGGCGGGGCGAACCCCGAAAACCCCTATGCCAACCTCAATATAAGCCGCAACGCGCCGTGCCCCTGCGGGAGCGGCAACAAGTACAAGCATTGCCACGGCGCAGTCGGCGCGCTGTCGGCCCGCGCGTTGCCCTGATCGGCGGTCGTGGCGGGAGTTTAAGGGGCGATGATCGGCGCGGTGCCGGTGGGTCTTGCGCTGGCCTTTGCGCTGACGGCTTTGCTTTATGCGAGCGTCGGGTTCGGCGGCGGCTCTACCTATGCCGCGCTGCTGGCGCTCTCGGGGCTCGATTACCGCCTGCTGCCGCTGGTGGCACTAGCCTGCAACATCGTGGTGGTG
>MEDW01000006.1 GCA_001724215.1 Erythrobacter sp. SCN 62-14
CATCGACCAATTCTGGCCCGACGAAACGCTCGACATGTCGTAGAAAGTCTGCGGGTCGAGCCCGAGCTTTTCAGCCATGGCGAAGGCTTCGCACGTCCCGATCATGTGGATCGCTAGCAGCATGTTGTTGCAGATCTTGGCGGCCTGACCCGTGCCGGGGCCGCCTGCGTGGATCACTGCCTTGCCCATCGCCTGCAAAATCGGCTCGGCGCGGGCGAAAGCTTCGTCAGACCCGCCCACCATGAAGGTGAGCGTGCCGCCCGCTGCCGCCGCGATGCCGCCAGACACCGGCGCATCGGCCATCTGATAACCGTGCGCCTCAGTGACTTCGATCACCTCGCGCGCGGTGGCGACATCGATGGTGGAGCAATCGAGCAGGATCGCGCCTTCGGGCGCATGGCCGATCACCTCGTCCCAATAGACCGCTTTAACGATTGCGCCGTTGGGCAGCATCGAGACGACCGCCTCGGCCTCGGCGCACGCCTCGCGCGCGGTGGGGAACGTGCTGCACCCCGCCTCACGCGCAGCGGCAAGTGCGGGTTCGGAAAGGTCAAAGGCGCGCACATCATGGCCGGCCTTTACAAGGTTCGCGGCCATCCCGCCGCCCATATTGCCGAGCCCGATAAAGGCGATTTTCATTTTCTGCTCCTCCCAAGGTGCTCGCGAATTTTTATCGACGCGATCGAGCCCACGAAGGACATCAGCGTCGCAAGCACAATATTCATCCCAAGCTGGACATAATCGGCCGCGTGCAGCGCGCTTTGATTGATGCCCACAATGCCGATGATCGAGGCGGCCGACACGGCTGCCAACATTCCCGGCGTGACGCTTGATTTAACCCACCCGCCGATCAGGCCTGCGGCGAAACCGACCATAGGATAGACAGACGCGTCCAACTAACGCCCTTTCCACTGCCCTTCGCGCTTTTCGATGAAGGCGGCCATGCCCTCGGCCTTGTCCTCGCTGGCAGTGAGAATCTGGAAGATGCGGCGCTCGACAATCAGGCCCTGATCGAGCGTCATTTCGAAGGCCGAATTCACCATCTCCTTATTCGCAATCGTCGCCATCGGCGGCATCGCGGCGATGGTGGCAGCCGTTTTCAAGGTTTCCGCGATCAACTCCTCATGCGGCACCACGCGGGCGACGAGGTTGCTGCGCTCGGCCTCCTGGGCCCCCATCATCCGGCCGGTGAGGCACATTTCCATCGACTTGGATTTGCCAATTGCGCGGGTCAGCCGCTGCGAGCCGCCCATGCCCGGCGCAACGCCCAGCTTGATCTCGGGCTGGCCGAACTTCGCCTTATCGCTCGCAATGATGAAGTCCGCCATCATCGCCAGCTCGCATCCGCCACCCAGCGCAAAGCCATTGACCGCCGCGATCCACGGCTTCCTCACGCGTCTGACGATCTCACTCGTCCAGCGGCCAAAAAAATCCTCAAGATAGAAATCGGCCGCCGGCTTGTCGGCCATTTCCTTGATGTCAGCGCCGGCGGCAAAGGCTTTGTCACCGCTGCCGGTGAGGATCGCACACAGCTGGGTCTTGTCCGCTTCGAAGGCGGCAAAAGCGTCGATCAACTCATCGAGTACCTTGGAATTGAGCGCGTTCAGCGACTGCGGGCGGTTGATCGTCAGCAGCGTGACGCCGGTGGTGCCGCGCGCATTGGCTTCGGCGGTGATGGTTTCGTATTCGGCCATCGGCCTTGTCTCCTTTGTCACCCTGAACCTGTTTCAGGGTCCATGCTTCGGTCCACAACAACTTTGCCATTGGCAAAATGGATGCTGAAACAAATTCAGCATGACGGTGCGAAGGTGATTAGCCGAGCGGCTTCCATTCCTCATCATCAGGCAAGGGCGCGAAGATTGCATCGAGCAGATCATCGCCCACGCCTTCGGGGGTGGTGGGATTCCACGCCGGATCGTTTGTTTTATCGACAATCACCGCGCGCACGCCCTCGGCAAAATCGGGACGGGTGAGCACGCGGCTGGCAATGCGGTATTCCATGCGCATATTGTCGGCGAAGTCGGTGAGCTGCGCGCTTTCCTTGAGCTGGCGCAGCGCCACCTTGCAAGTCTGCGGGCTCTTGGTGCCGAGCGTGTCGCGTTCCTTGGCGGCCCAATCATCGCCCGCAGCTGCCGCTGATTCGAGGCTCGCAAGGATATCCTCGTAGCTGTCAGAGGCGAAATGCCGGGCGATTCTATCGATATTGACCGCCAGCCGCGCCTCGGGCGGGGTGACCGACAATTCGGAGAGGATGCCTGCGATCCGGTCGGGATGTTCGGCAATGCGCGCCTTGGCTTCTTCCACCTTGTCATGCGGCAGATAATGGGTCGCAAGGCCCGCCCACAGGCATTCCGCCCCATCCAGTCGCGCGCCGGTGAGCGCAAGGAACTGCCCCAGCCGCTGGCCGAGGCGCGAGAGATACCACCCGCCGCCTACGTCCGGGAAAAGCCCGATGCCGGTTTCGGGCATGGCAAAGCGGGTGTTCTCGGTCGCCACGCGATATTTGGTTGGCTGCGAAATGCCGACTCCCCCGCCCATGGTGATGCCGTCCATGAAGGCCACGATGGGCTTGCCATACGTGAACATCTGATGGTTCAATTGGTATTCGTCGTGGAAGAACTGGCGGCCTGATGCGCCGCCATCATTCAGGGCGGAATTGCGCAGGAAAGCAATATCACCGCCTGCGCAAAAACCCCGGCCTTCTGCGTGATCGAGGATCACCGCCTCAACCGCGTCATCGCCCGCCCATCCACTCAAGGCCGCGCTCATCGCGTGACACATCGGCAAGGTCAGCGCGTGGATCGCCTTGGGCCGGTTGAGGCTGATATGACCCACCCGCCCGCGCGTTTGCGTTAAAACTTCGTCCGTCATTGCTGGCCCCCAAGCCTATTGCCGCAAGAGATCGCGGCCCACCACCATGCGCATGATCTGGTTGGTGCCTTCGAGAATCGAATGCACCCGCAAATCACGCCAGAAACGCTCGATCGGATAGTCCTGCAGATAGCCATAGCCGCCGAACAATTGCAGCGCGCGGTCGACCACCGCCGAGCCGTTGTCAGTCGCCAGCCGCTTGGCCATCGCGGAAAAGCGCGTCTTGTCCGGCGCGTTGTCGGTCACCTTGGCGGCGGCGAGATAAAGCAGCGCGCGCGCCGCTTCCAGATCGGTCGCCATATCGGCGAGCATGAACTGGGTGTTCTGGAACTCGGCCACCGCCTGGCCAAACTGCTTGCGCTCCTTGGTGTAGCGGATCGCTTCATCAAGGCAGCGCTGCGCCCCGCCCAATGAACACGCGCCGATATTGAGCCGCCCGCCATCGAGCCCCATCATCGCGATGCGGAAGCCTTCGCCTTCTGCGCCCACCAGATTTTCCACCGGCACGCGGACATCCTCAAGCACCAGCTGCGCGGTCGGCTGCGAATGCCAGCCGAGCTTTTTCTCCTGCGCGCCGAAGCTGACGCCGGGCATGTCCTTTTCGATCACCATGCAGGAAATGCCCTTGGGGCCATCCTCGCCGGTGCGCACCATCGCAACATAAATCTCATTCGCGCCCGCGCCCGAGATGAACTGCTTGGTGCCGTTAAGCACGTAAGTGTCCCCGTCGCGGCGCGCGGTTGTTTTCAGCGCCGCCGCGTCCGAGCCCGAACCCGGTTCGGTGAGGCAATAGCTCGCGATCTTCTCCATGGTGACCAGATCAGGCAGATACTTCGCCTTCACCGCCTGCCCGCCAAAGCGATCAATCATCCACGCGGCCATGTTGTGGATCGAAATGAAGGCGCTTGTCGAAGGGCAGCCATAGGCCATCGCCTCCATAATCAGCGCCGCTTCAAGCCGCCCCAAGCCGATCCCGCCCGATTCTTCGGAAACATAGATCGCGCCAAAGCCAAGCTCTGCCGAACGCTGGATGATCTCTTTGGGGAAGATGTGTTTCTCATCCCATTCGGCCGCGTGAGGCGTGATGTTGTCAGCGGTGAAGCGCTCCGCCACTTCGCGGATCGCCAACTGGTCTTCAGTGAGTTGAAATTGTCCTTGCATAGCCAAGCGCTCTAACCGCCTTGGCCGCAGCGGGAAAGTCCGCTTTGCGCAAGGGGCCTGCCAATTTTTGCTAGGGCGCGCGGATCAGCGCACATCCGATCGGACGAGTCTTTCGTAAACCACACGATGGCCCAAACATCCGCGACGCTGATCCTGATTTACAACGCAGATGGCGGCTGGCTCAATGCCCTTGGCGATATGGTGCACAAGCTTGCCTCGCCTGCGACCTATCCCTGTTCGCTGTGCGCCTTGACCTATGGGGCGGTGGCAATGCGCAGGCAATGGCGGCGCTTTCTGACTGAGCTCGGCATGCCGACGCTCTTCCTCTACCGCGATGAATTTCGGCGCGATCTGGATTGCAGCGATATCGCCTTGCCGGCGATCCTGCTGGCACAGGAAGCAGGAGAGCCTGAGCTCCTCGTTAGCGCTGCGGAACTCAACAACCTGCCCGATCTCGACGCGCTCATCGCGATGACCCGTGCCCGGCTGTCAGCCTGTGCCTAGCCGCAGGTGACGTCGATGATTTTCATCTCGTCATCATAGCGCACATTCACCCGATCCTGCCGGTAATCCATTGTCCACGCCGAACGCGGTGGGCCCCAGCGCAGAGTGCGAGCGCCCGTTTCCCTGAGGATGGCCGCACCCATCGCTTCGGTCACGTTTTGGCCGATGTGATATTGCGCCGGAGCGGCATCACACAGCTGCACAGGCTCGGCATCTGCCACAGGCGGTGTGCTGACAACTTTGCCGCCGGCGCTGCCACAAGCGGCCACCAGAAAACTTGCCAGCGCCAGCAGACCTGCCCGGTTGGAAAATGTTGACGCTGAAATCATGATCCAAGCCCCGCTGTTGCATATCAAGGAGCATGATAGCCGATTGCTTGATCACCACCAAATTCCAAACACCGGCAAATGCCAAACACCGGGCGATCATGCGCTCCGGCACCAATCGGGCCGCCCGCCGCCCCAGCGCGTGGCAAGGCCTTCGCGGACCAGCACCAGACCAAGGCTCGCATCGCCGCGCTTGATCACACGCAGCGCGCGGCCAAAGCGATCCTCGGCGCGGCCATCGGCGGGGATTTCAAGCCGGAAAGGCGCTTCGTTCAGCAGGCTCTGCAAACGCTCGGTCGCCATACGGCCAAGCCGCGCTTCGCGCTCGCAGCGCGGGCGGGCGATTTCGGGGCTGTCAATATCGGCAATGCGGATCTTGACCCCGCGATACCAGATGGTGTCGCCATCCACCACGCAGGTGATGCGCCGGCCACCATTGCAGATCGGAAAGGTCGCACGCTCGCGATCCAGAGCACTCGGCCTTGGTCCGGAAGGCACAGTGGTTGCCCAAACGGCCATCCCCGCTCCCCCCATCGCCAACAGCGCAACAAGGATAAAAACTCGCCGCGAGCGAGAGGTGAGTGTTTTGATAGCTGAATTATGCATCCCGCATCGCACAATCCAGCTGCAACCTTTCCGTTTCCTGAATTTTGATCCCCGTCAAATCCCCTAGGCCCCGATTGCGGCTATTATGGCACTCAGCAGCGGGAAGACCGAGGCGACGATCTGCCTGCTGCTGTCTTGCAGGCTTGCCCGCAAGGCACGCGTTTGAGACATTTGCCTATCGACACTGAAGGAGGAGATTGATCATGAAACCCACCCTTTACCGCATGGCGGCCCCGGTGCTGGCTCTGGTTGGCGCGGCTGTTCTGGCAGCCTGTTCGGAAAAGCCCGAAAGAACGTTCGAGACCCGCACCGAAGACAAAAGCGGCGGTGAATTCATCGTCACCGATGCTAACCGCGAAGGGGTTGAGGTGGAATTGCCCAAGACCGAAATGACCCCGGTTCCCCCCGGCGAGGCGGCAGTCGGACCGGAGCGCAGCATCGATGTGATGGACAAGGACAAGTAAGACTGCCCCCGCCCCGCTGGCTTGCAGCAGGCGTGCCCGGCCCTATTCCTGGGTCGGGCTGCGGGGAGTGGCGCGGCGATCTTGTCCTGATCGGCGCTCTGTTTTGCGGCGATCCTCGCCTTCAAATGGCGCTTGCGATTGACGACGATCACCCTTGCGGCGGCCTTCCTCGGCTTTGCTGTCATCCATGCTGATCACTCCCCTCTCTCAAGGAGTTAGGCTAGCATGAAACAAAGCCTCGGCCAACTTGGATGCAATAGCGACACGCCTTGGCGCCGGGCTCCCGGCTGGCACAGCCCTTGCGCCGCGCGTCGGGGGCGCTAAGGGCGCTGGATATTGAACCACCGCATAAGGAGCGCCAGCGTGAGCGCGCACAAGGACAAGAGCCCGGCCCCCGATCTGTCGCTTGATCTGAGCAAGGCCGAAGTGCTGATCGAGGCCCTGCCCTATTTCCAGCGCTATGCCGGGCGCACCTTTGTGGTGAAATATGGCGGTCATGCCATGGGCGATCCGGCTGCTGCGCGCGATTTTGCCGAAGACATCGTGCTTTTGAAAGCTGTCGGCATCAATCCGGTGGTGGTGCATGGCGGCGGCCCGCAGATCGGTCAGATGCTCTCGCGCCTCGGCGTGGAAAGCACCTTTGTCGATGGCTTGCGAGTGACCGACGAGGCAACCGCCAAGGTGGCCGAAATGGTTCTGTCGGGCGGCATCAACAAAGAACTCGTCGGCTGGCTCGCAGGCGCAGGCGGCAAGGCGATTGGCCTGTCCGGCAAGGATGGCGGCATGGTCACCGCGCGCAAAGTTACGCGGACCACGCGCGATCCTGACAGCCAGATCGAACAGGTTATTGATCTGGGCTTTGTCGGAGAACCGGCCCGTGTCGACACCAGCGTGATCGACACCGCGGTGGCCGCCGGCATGATCCCGGTGATCGCCCCGATTGCTGCAGGTGAAGACGGGGCGACCTACAACATCAACGCCGATACCATGGCGGGCGCGATTGCCGCTGCCTTGGGCGCGGCGCGCTTATTCCTGCTTACCGATGTCCCCGGCGTGCTGGGAGCCAATGGCCAATTGCTCACCGACCTCACCCCTGCCGACATTGCCAGCTTGCGTGATGAGGGGGTTATCCGCGGCGGCATGGTGCCAAAGCTGGAAACCTGCGTTGCCGCTGTGCAATCGGGCTGTGAGGCCGCTGTGGTGCTTGATGGCCGGGTTCCGCACGCGATGCTGCTGGAATTCTTCACCGCACGCGGGGCTGGCACACTGGTGCGGGCTTGAGGCAGGGAACTGGACAGTAGCGCGGGGCGTATTAGTGAGCTAATACGCCATTCGAACCCCCAAAGGCCTGCGCCATGTGCAAGGGCCAAACCACGAAAGCCAATCAATCATGCAGGCCATCGCCGTTCTCGTCGATATTGTGATGATGCTCACCAATGTGCTGGTGATGCTGATTATCGTGCAGTTCGTGATCGGGCTGCTGTTTGCGTTTAATGTCATCAGCCCGTCGAATGACTTTGCCCGGCAGGTCTATGAATCGATCAACCGGCTGCTTGATCCGGTGTTGCGTCCGATCCGCAATGTGATGCCCAATACCGGCACGATCGATTTCTCGCCCTTGGTCCTGATCCTGCTGCTGCAGATCCTGTCGAGAGTGTTGATGGGTATCGCGGGGGCCTATTGATGACCACAGCCAAGGTGATTGATGGCAAGGCCTTTGCCGCTGCGCTGCGGACACGCATTGGCGAGGCAGCCGCGAGCTTTGCTGCGCACACCGGACGGCGTCCCGGCCTTGCGGTGGTGCTGGTGGGCGAAGACCCCGCAAGTCAGGTTTATGTCGGCGCCAAGGGCAAGGCCTGCGAGGCCGCTGGGATGGCAAGTTTCGAACACCGCCTTGCGGCTGACACCAGCGAGGCGGCTTTGCTCTCGCTGATCGAACGGCTGAACAATGATCCGGAAGTCGATGGCATTCTGGTGCAATTGCCGCTGCCCGCTGGCCTCAATGAGCAGGCGATCATCGCCGCGATCAGCCCGGACAAGGATGTGGACGGCTTCCATGTCATCAACGCGGGGCGCTTGGCCGTCGGGCAGGAAGGCTTTGTCCCCTGCACGCCGCTGGGCTGCATCATGCTTTTGAAGGATCAACTCGGCGATCTCAGCGGGCTGGAAGCCGTGGTGATTGGCCGCTCGAACATCGTGGGTAAGCCGATGGCGCAATTGCTGATTGACGCCAACGCCACCGTCACCATCGCGCACAGCCGCACCAGGGATCTGGCGGATGTGGTGCGCCGCGCGGATATTGTGGTGGCCGCGGTGGGCCGGGCAGAAATGGTGCGCGGGGACTGGATCAAGCCGGGCGCAACCGTGATCGATGTCGGCATCAACCGCCTGCCCCCTGAAGATGGCAAGGAAAAAGGGCGCCTTGTGGGCGATGTCGCCTATGCCGAAGCCGCACAAGTGGCTGGTGCAATCACGCCGGTTCCGGGTGGCGTCGGTCCGATGACGATTGCTGTGCTCTTGAGGAACACTCTGGTGGCTGCCTGTCACAGCGCCGGGATGCCTGCGCCGGAGGGCTTGTGAGAAAAGCGCTAGCCTGTCTGGTCGTCGGCGCGCTCGCCCTTACCGCCTGCATGGGCCAGCCGCAGCGACGCGGGCCGCCCACCAAGGTGATTGACGCGGTGCTGCGCGGTGTTCCGGGCGTTGCCCAACCAAGCCGGATTGTCGCAATCGAAGTGGCACTTGGACAATTGGCGAGCGAACTCACGCCGACCGCTGCGCTGCTCAATTATGCGGCTGCCACGGCGCAGGTGCAGGAAACAAGCGGCCTGACGCCGGTGCAGCAATGGATCGGGCAGGCCCCGCCGCCGGCGACTGCGATCAAGTGGAACACCCGCGCGGTTGCAATAGCGTGTGACGGCGCGCTGGCCGCAAGCACCGGGCGTTTCACCGATGCCCAAGGGATCGTGGGAAATTATGCGATGATCTGGCAGCGGCAAAGCGATGGTTCCTATCGCTGGCTGCACCACGTTGCCGCGCCCGATGTGCCGCAACCGCCGCCACCCGCCCGGCCCGAGCCGGGCAATATCACTGTAACCGCAATGGATGCGGTGCAAGGGATGATCGCCACCTGCCCGCGCCGGGGAGAAGACTTACCCCCGCCGCCTGCGCTGTCCGTGATGGATGATTTGCCCGGTGGAGCCACATTGTCAGACGATGGCACCTTGCGCTGGCGTTGGCAGCAGCGTGGCGACGGCGCGCGCTTTATTGCTGCGGAATATTTCTATGAGGGCCGCTGGCTCAACGCTTTTGAACAGCCGATCGGGGCAACGACAGCCGCGCCATGATTTTTAGCGAATTGTTCCTATCGGCCTTCATCACGCTGTTTGTGGTGATCGACCCGCCCGGCTGCGCCCCGATTTACGCAGGCCTCACCAAGGGCGCCAGCGCTGCACAGGCGCGCAGCATGGCCTTGCGCGCGACCTTTATCGCATCGATCATCCTGTTGATTTTCGCTCTGTTCGGCAAGCAATTGCTGGCCGCGCTGCATATTGAACTCAATTCCTTCCGCATCGCAGGTGGGCTGATGCTGTTCTTCATCGCCTTTGACATGGTGTTTGAAAAGCGCACTCAACGCCGCGAGGAACGCGCCGAGAAAATCGCTGCCGCGCCCGAAATCGAGGATGTGTCGGTCTTTCCGATGGCCATGCCGATGCTGGCTGGGCCCGGGGCAATTGCCGCGATCATGCTGTTGATGAATGAGGCCGGCGGCGAGCCGGAGAAGGTCGCACAGGTGCTCACCGCGCTGGCAGCGGTGCTGATTATCACGGCTGCCGCTCTGGTGGCGGCGGGCCCTTTGATCCGTCTGCTCGGCGACAAGGTCGAGGCGGTCATCACCCGTCTGCTGGGCGTGTTGCTGGCCGCACTGGCGGCGCAATATGTGATTGACGGACTCAAGGGCAGCTTCGGCGCCTAGTCACACCCGTTCCATCAAGTCCATCGCCTGTTTGCGCGCCTGATCGCGAGGCGCGCAAACGCGCCTTGCGCGGGCGTTGTTGGCGGCCCTTGCGCCCCATCCGAATCTGTTTGACTCGGTTATAAATGTAGCAGATTATGAAAATTCATATCTGCAAAACTGCGCAGATATGTGGGAGGGAACATGCCAAGTCGGCTTATCGTTTCGCGCGAATTGGCGGAACTGTTCAAGCTGCTCGCTCATCCTGATCGGCTGCGGCTGGTTGAGGAGTTGCGCAGCGGTGAACAGGACGTCGGCAGCATTGCCAGCGCGCTCATGCTGCCAGCAACGCGCATTTCGCAGCATCTCGCCTTGCTCAAGGCCGTGCGGCTGGTGGAGGAACGCCGCGCCGGGCGGACCCATTTCTATCGCCTGGTCCACCCGCAGATGGCAGGCTGGATCCTCGAAGCCCTCCCTTTCATCGACATTCGCAACCGGCTCGAAAACGCCGCGCACATCGACGATGCGCGTGCCCGCTGGAGCACGGTTCCCCCTGAGATTTCGACCTGAAAGGATTACCCCATGTCCAATTTTGCCAGCGGCGTCGTCAAGTTCCAACGCGAGGTCTATCCCGGAAAACAGGAGCTTTTTGAACGCCTCAGCACCGGGCAAAGCCCCGAAGCGCTGTTCATCACTTGCTCGGATAGCCGCATTGAAACCGCGATGCTGACACAGACCGAACCGGGCGAATTGTTCATCTGCCGCAACGCCGGCAACATTGTGCCGCCCCACACCAATCAGACCGGCGGGATGACGGCTTCGATCGAATTTGCGATCGGCGCGCTCAAAATCCCGCATATCGTGGTGTGCGGACACACCGAATGCGGCGCGATGAAGGGCGCGATGAACCGCGCTGGCCTCACCAACCTGCCCCATGTGCGCGAATGGCTTGGCTATGCACAAGGCGCGGTCGACATTGTTGAGGCGCTCGGCAGCGGGCTTTCGCCTGAGGCCAAGATGCGAATGCTGCTGGAACAGAATGTCATTCTGCAACTGGCGCACCTGCGCACCCATCCGACAGTGGCGGTCGCGCTCGCCCAGAAGGCAGTGAAACTGCATGGCTGGGTCTATGACATCAAGACCGGCGGCGTGACGGCCTATGACGAGGTGACCGAGACGTGGTCGCCGGTCGAAGATCACTACGCCTCGCAGCTCGTATCCGCAACCATTCACCCCCACGCCTGCACGGCCTGACCCCAGCCTGCGCCCCGGAGCCCCGATCCATGAAACCGCTTTCCCCTAAAGCCTTCGCCATCGCCCCCGCTCCCGCGGTGCTGGGGCGCGATTTTCTGGCCTCGATCGTGGTCTTCCTTGTCGCCTTGCCGCTCTGCCTTGGGGTCGCAATTGCATCGGGCGCGCCGCCTGCACTGGGGCTGATCACGGGGATTGTCGGCGGGCTGGTGGTGGGCAGCCTCGCCGGATCGCCCTTGCAGGTGAGCGGGCCTGCGGCGGGCATGGCCGTGCTGGTCTTCCAGCTGGTGCAGGATCACGGGCTGCTTATGCTCGGCGTGGTCGGATTGATCGCCGGAGCGCTGCAACTGGCGGCGGGTATTTTCAAGCTTGGTCAGTGGTTTCGCGCAATCTCGCCATCGGTGATCCACGGAATGCTGGCAGGGATTGGTGTGCTGATTTTCGCTTCACAATTCCACGTCATGCTTGATGACAGCCCGCGTTCGAGCGGGCTGGCCAACCTGGCCGCAATCCCCCAGGCGGTGATGAAAGTGTTTCCGGTGGACGGATCGGTGCACCACCTTGCGGCCATGGCGGGCGTGGTGACGATCCTTTCGATCATCGCATGGAACAAATTCCGGCCCGCCCGGCTGTTTCTGCTGCCCGGACCGCTGCTCGGGGTGGTCACCGGAACGGTGTTTGCGATTGCTTTTGGTCTCCCGATCAGCCTCGTCGAATTGCCCGAAACCCTGGCAAGCGGGCTCAACATTCCAACCGGAGAAGCCCTCGCCGGCTTGATGCGCCCGGAAATCCTCCTGCTCGGCGTCGTCTTTGCCTTTGTCGCCAGCGCCGAGACATTGCTGTGCGCCACAGCGGTGGACAAGATGCACATGGGCGCACGCACCGATTACGACAAGGAATTGCGGGCTCAAGGCATCGGCAATCTCATTTGCGGGGGCCTTGGCGCCTTGCCGATGACCGGTGTGATCGTGCGTTCGGCCGCCAATGTTGCCGCAGGTGCCACCACCCGGCTTTCGGCCATTATCCACGGGCTGTGGCTGTTGCTGGCGGTCGTGGCCTTTCCGTTCATTCTTAACGAAATCCCCACCTCGGTGCTGGCCGCAATCCTCGTTTACACCGGCTACAAGCTGGTAAACGTTGCTCAGATCCGCAAGATTGCCGAATTCGGCAAGCAAGAGTTGGCGATCTATTTCGTCACCCTTATCGGGGTGGTGGCGATCGACCTTCTTACCGGGGTAATCCTCGGGTTTGCGGCCGCGACGCTCAAGCTGGTCTATACTTTCTCGCACCTTGATATTGCGGTCGAGCATGACAAGGGCCGCAACCGCGTCGACGTCCACATGACGGGTTCGGCAACCTTCTTCTCGATCCCGAAACTCAGCAGCACACTGGAAAGCTCACCCTTCGGTTCGGAAGTGCATCTCCACGTCGACAAACTCGACTACATCGATCACGCCTGCCTTGAGATGCTCTCATCGTGGGAAACCCTGCATGAAAGCACCGGCGGGCGGTTGATTGTGGAATGGCACGCATTGGTCGAACGCTATGGTCGCCGGGCCGAAGATCCGAGCAAGACACGCATTCCGGGGCTGATGCGCGATCCGGAGGAGGCTCCGCGGGCAGCAAGTTGATTGGCGGCACCGCAGCGGCGGCTGACAAGCGGTCAGTTGACCGCCGCGCGCACCGTCCGCTTCACTTCAACCGGTGCTACCCCAGAAGCGACGGACGGCGGGGGAGCTGCAGACGCAGCGGCATTTGGCGCGGGCGCAGCCGTCGGTGCAGCCGCAGGCACAGGAGCAGGCACGCTGCCACCTGCTTCGGAAAGCCACAATTCCTTGGCAAACGCAATGTCACGTTCGCTTGCACGGCCAAGGCGGTGAGCGATGAAATCAATTCCCTCGATCAGCCAACCCGCCAATTCGGGCTGCGGCAGGCTGTAGACGCGTTTCTGACCCTGATTTTCAGTCTCGACCAAGGCAATCGCGCGCAGCACACCGAGATGCTGCGAAACCCGTGTGGGTGGGATTTCCAGCGCGGCGGCCAATTCATTCACGGTCTGCTCGCCCGATTGCAGCTTGAGCAGCAGACGGATCCTGTCAGGGTGGGAAATCTGGCGCATCACATTGGCAAGTTCAGTCGCGACAATCTTCCTGCTGGGCACTGGCGTGGCCTTTCTTGTTTTGGCTCTCGGAAATTACCGCTGAAACCTACTGTGAAGCAACGAGAATGAGATTAACGGGCGCACAGGGCGGATTGTTCCCCTGTTTCTGACCATCACAGGCTGGCAGGGCCTGCCACAGCGGCAGACGACGGCCTTGCAAGCGGTCAACTGAGGGAATGCGAGCGACAAATTCCGCCTCGCTCAGAGTCGTGGCATAGGGGGCATGCGAACCGCGTGACGGGGTCGCAACGCCGCTGTCGCGCAGCCGGGCCCATCCGGCAAAAAGCCGGTGGGCAAGCTCAGCCATTCCCGTGTTGCGCGCTGCAAGCGCAAGGCTATGCACCAGCAGCGCTGCATCAAGCGGCTGATGCGGACGCACCGGGCGCAGCGTTTCAGCCGAAATCATTGCAAGGCTGCGATCATGCCACAGCAAGGGGAAGGGACCGGCAAGGCCCGTCGCCTCTGCCAGGATCGCCAGCACAATGCTGCGCAATTCGGGCAGGACAATCACCGCATCCCACCCGCTCGCCCCGGACATCAAGTGTCCAAGCGCATCCTCAATCGCGACCACTTCAAGCTGGCAACCCGTGCGGCTGCCGGTGCGCCCAGTGGCCAACAACCGCCGCGCCATCGCACTGGCGGCGCGTTGCTGAGTGATGATGACAATGCGTTCACGATCCTGAGAGCGAGCAGCCTCGAGCATTGCATTGAGCGTCTTGAGCCACGGCAAGGGCAAACCGCAATCCTCATCCACCGCACAGGCTGCCGGATGGGGCGATGCAAGCATCAGATCAATCACCGGGCGATGCAAGGGTCGATCCGCGCCGCAATCGAACAAATAGCTCGCCATCCATTGCGCGCGCGGGGACGTTGCTGCGCCAGCAGGTGATTGCAGATCGGCCGGCGACCACCCCTGCCACGGCGCAAACAGCAGCGCGTCACTGCCAGCGCCCTGCGCACTGGCCCAGTGCCGCAGATGCTGAAGGCCGCTGCGCCGAACCTCACCTGCCCACGCAATCTCGGTGCGCTCGCCTGTCATCAGCACACTCAGCGCATCGCGCCACTCGGCGGGCACCTGATCTGCCACACCGCCAAAGAGGAGTTCGTTGGTAACCAGCTGAAGTGGGGAACGCGCAGTGGCCGGACGCTGTTCAGCCAGCGATTGAATGCGGGGCCGTTCAGTGGATTTATCCATGCGCAGGCTCCTTGGGAGTGGAAAGCCTGACGCCTAATGGTGAAATATTGATCTGAAAATTACATATTATCGGACAAAATGTTCTCTTTTTAAGAACAACGTGGTGTCCGGAGCGCTTGGCCTATTGCAGCGTGACGATTTCCTCACCGCCATCATGACGGCCATAGAACTGCATCAATTGCACAAGCAATTCGCAGCGCGCCGTCAGGTTTTCGGCCTCCAGCAATGCCTGCTTCGAGGCCGGGTCAAACGGTGCGATCTGGGAGACGCCATTGATCAGCGAGCGATCATCAAGCCGCTCAACCGAATCCCAGTCCACGCTATAGCCCTGATTATCAGCAAAGCGGCGCGCCTCGCGTTCAAAACCGCCGCGCTGGGCGTGGGTGAGGGTTTCGTCCTCATCCTCCGCGATCAATTCAGCCTCGACCTGACGGAACGCAGTGGTGACATCAAGTTCACGCACCAGGCGAAAGCGCTGCTCACCTTCGAGGATCAGGTTGTAGCGCCCATCCTCCATCGCCTGAATTTCGCCAATCCGCCCGACACAGCCCACGCTGTAAAGCGACGCACCTTCCACCGGACGTTGCGGCTGGATCATGGCAATGCGTCGGTCGCGCACCAGCGCGTTTCCGACCAGAGCCCGATAGCGTGGCTCAAAAATGTGCAAGGGCAACTGCAGGCCGGGGAACAGCACTGCGCCGGTAAGGGGGAAAATCGCCAGGCGTGTGGTCATCCGCTTGCGCCTTACCCGAACAGGATGCGCGACAACCGGCGGCGTGTGGCCACCACCCATTCATCCTCAAGACCGGTCGCCTCGAAGATCTTGAGCAAACGCGCCTTGGCCGCACCGTCATTCCATTCGCGGTCTGCAGCAATCATGGCGAGCAGCGTGTCGGCAGCCTCATCCCGCGCGCCTGCGGCAAAAGCGGCTTCGGCAAAGGCAAGCTGCGCGTCCATATCCGCAGGGTTAGCCGCAGCGGCCGCGCGCAGGCTCGCCAATTCGCCATCATCCACCCGCGTAGCTGCCAATTCCAGCGCCGCGCGCGCCGGGGCCATCGCCGGATCGGCCGCAAGACGGGGATCCGCCTCGATGCTGGCCATCACCTCGCGGGCCTGATCAGCTTGGCCCAGCGCAATCAGGGCGCGCACAAGCCCTGCATGAGCCGCCGCATTATCGGGCGCCATTTCGGTGATCTGGGCAAAGATGCCGCCAGCGCGCTGCGGATCGCCTTGGCTCAGCGCTTCTTCGGCCATGGCGAGATATTGCGACAATTGCTCGGGTGTCGGGCGATGCGGATCGGCCCCAGCGGCACCTGCACCTGCACCTGCACCTGCACCTGCCTCGATCGGCAACTGCGCAAGCAGTTGATCAAGCACACCGCGCAATTGCGATTCGCTGCGCGCATTGGTGAGATCGGCCACCGGCTGGCCTTGGAACATGGCATAGACAGTCGGAATCGAGCGCACCTGAAACTGGGCCGCGATGAATTGTTCTTCATCGACATTGATCTTGGCCAGCACCACGCCCTTGTTGGCATATTCGGCAGCGATCTTTTCCAGCACCGGAGTGAGCGCCTTGCACGGCCCACACCATTCGGCCCAGAAATCGAGGATCACAAGGGACGTCTGCGAAGGCTCGACCACGTCCTTGCGGAAGCGCTCCACGGCCTTTTGTTCGTCAATGCTCAGACCCATGCTGGCCACGAGGATGCTCCTTGGATTGTTGCGGACGCGCTGGTGCGCCTTTGGGCAATGTGGGGAATTTCGTCGCAATGTGAAGTGCTGATTTGCCCAGAGTGCCCAAGACGAGCGATGAAATCCACGAAGTCCAATTTTGCGCTTGCAGGCCGCGCCACTCGCTGCTAACCGCGCCGCCACCCCGACAGACTGTCTGATTTTGGACTGCGCTGTAAACGTCAGTGAGCGGGCGTAGCTCAGGGGTAGAGCACAACCTTGCCAAGGTTGGGGTCGGGCGTTCGAATCGCCTCGCCCGCTCCAGTTTTCCAGCACATGAAATCGCCGCCGCTCGGTGCGGCGTGAAGCGCCGCTGGGTTTGCCCCGACGCTGCCCCGATCGCCTGTGTGGCATTTGGGCAACAAGTTTTCATCCACGGCCAGCAACCGCAACCTGTGAGCTTGCAATGGAGCTGCTCAGCGATAGAGGCGTGATACGTTATCTCATTATACTGAGATCAACTTTGCAATCTCCCCCTGCTAGGAAATACCCCCGATGAAAAACTTGTCCTTCCGTCATGCCGCATCCCCCACGGCCATGGTGTTTGGCCTTGCCATGGCTGCCTTGGCCAGCCCGGCGATGGCTTCTGATGCTGCCGCTGATACCGCCGATGCCACGACTCAAAGCGCTGGTGTTGAGGATGATCTTCACAACCGCCAGACCGCAACTGATGGCACTATTCTGGTGAGCGCGGGCGGCCTGCGCGAACTTGATCTGCTGGCCGGCACCAGCGTGCTTGAAGCGCGCGAAATCCAGCGCGATGCCATCAACGGACAGATCGGTGACTTGCTCTCCAAACTTCCCGGCGTTTCCTCAACCAGCTTTGCACCGGGCGCATCGCGGCCAGTTCTGCGCGGCCAGCAAGGCGAGCGTGTGCGTGTGCTGATCGATGGGTTGGGCACGCTGGATGTCTCGAACACCTCGCCCGATCACGCGGTGACAATCGAGCCGATCACGCTTGAACGCATCGAAGTGCTGCGCGGCCCAGCTGTGCTGCTCTACGGCAGCCAGGCCATCGGCGGCGCGGTGAACGCCATCGACAAGCGCATCCCGACCCGCATGCCCGAAGAAGATTTCCACTTCGATGGATTTGCAGGGATCGACAGCGCCAGCTTCATGCGCACCGCAGCAGGCTCGCTCGATGTGGGCCTCACCAGCAATCTGGTGCTCCATGTCGACGGGTCATGGCGCAAGGCCGATGACATGCGCATCGGCGGTTTCCAGATCGCGCGCGGATTGCGCGGCGAATTGCTTGAAGAAGCAGCCGAAGAAGAAGCCAAAGGCGATTTCGAGGAAGCCGCCGAACTGCGTGAAATCGCCAACCGCCGCGGCCGCGTTCCCAACAGCGATGTCGAGAGCTGGACAGCCAATGCAGGCTTGGGCCTGATCCTGGGGCAAAGCACCTTCGGGGTCGCTGTGGGCTATTATGAGACCGACTACGGCGTCATCAAACGGCCCGGCCTCAAACATGATCATGGCCACGGCGGCCACGGCCATGGTGGGCACGGCCATAGCCACGGCGGGCATGGCCATGGCGGGCACAGCCATGGAGATGGCGATGATGAAATCGTGCGCATCGGCCTTCAGCAGTTCCGCACCGATCTCAAGGGCGACATCTACCTCGGCGGCGGGGCGTTCGAGCGCTTGCGTCTGCGGGCGGGCTATTCCGATTACACCCACACAGAATTTGAAGGCGGCGAGATCGGCACTGTCTTCGACAGCAAGAGCATCGAAGCCCGCGCCGAACTGGTGCAGAACACCGGTGGCATTCTTCGCGGTGTGACGGGCCTTCAATTCATGCACCGCGATTTCGATGCCGAGGGTGCAGAAGCCTATGTGCCGCGCAACCTGACCGATCAATTCGCGGTTTTCACGCTTCAGGAATATGGCAACGGCCCGTTCCAGCTCGAAGCCTCGGCCCGCGCCGAGTTCACCAAAGTGCGTTCACCGGGCGCAATGGGCCACGAACATGGACATGGACATGGACATGGACATGGACATGGACATGGACATGGACACGGACACGGACACGGACACGGACACGGACATGGGCATGGGCATGGGCATGATCACCATGATGATGGCCCCTTTGATCGCAGCTTCCAGACCTTCTCGGGCGCGGTTGGCCTTGTCTATCAGGGGATCGAGGGCGTGCGCATGGGTCTGAACGCCTCGCGCGTCGAACGTGCGCCGAGCGCGGAAGAACTGCTGTCCGACGGACCGCACTTTGCAACGCAAGCCTTCGAGATTGGTGATCGCGATCTGCGCGTCGAGCGCGCCTGGGGGCTTGAGGCCTATGCACGAGGCAAGATCGGCGCGGGCACTTTCAGCGTGGCGGCGTTCCGCCAGTGGTTCGACAATTACATCTTCCTTGCCGAAACGGGCGACATGGATGATGGCCTGCCCGTCTTCCGCTACCGCCAGTCGGACGCCAATTTCTGGGGTGCGGAAGCTGAATTGTCCTATCCGCTGATCGACACCGGCTCCTATCGCCTGTTGACCGATCTGCGCGCGTCTTATGTCGAGGCTGACCTTACCAATGGCGAGAACGTGCCGCGCATCCCGCCGCTGCAGTTGCTCGGCGCACTTGAAGCGCAGACCGACAGTTTTGATCTGCGCGGCGAAGTGCAGTGGTTTGGCAAGCAGGACCGCGTCGCGCCGTTCGAAACCGAAACCGACAGCTTTGCGCTGGTCAATGCGATGATCGCCTGGCGGCCCTTTGAGGCCAATCGCAATGTCACGGTGCTGCTGGCAGCAGACAACATCTTTGATGTCGTGGGCCGCCGCCATGCGAGCTTCACCAAGGATTTCATCCCGCTGATGGGCCGCAATTTCCGTGCCAGCGTCAGGATGAGCTTCTAAGCTCCTCGGTTCGCGCGAGGGTCACAGATCAAGGGCAGTCGGGATAACCCGGCTGCCCTTTTTGCTTGGACCTCACCCCAGCGCAGCGCGCACCACAATCCATGTTTCAGCAACAAAGCTGAAACCGAACACCGTGATCGCCGCACAGGTCTGTCGTGCCGTAGCAAGTCTGCGCCCCTTGCCGGGATCAAGCCACGGCAGCCACGGCTTCAGCAAAATCACCACATCGCGCGCGTGCAGCACCAGCCACGCCGCAGACAGCAGCGAAATCGTGGAGAGCACCGGCAGGGCAATCTGCATTTCAGCAAGGGTCATGGCGCGGCTTTCGAATGGTGCTGGCCTACCCTTGCCCAATGCCCATAGAGGCGTCTGCGTTCCGCTTCGGCCTGTTATTCCTCGATCGCAAATGTCAGTTCGGCGTGCTCTTCGAGGCGTTTCACCAGATCTTCGCCCAGAAACGCGCCGGGCGTGCCAATCCCACCAGCGCTTTCCAACGAAAGCAGCGCAATGCCGGTTTCAGTTAGCATCCGGCTGGTTGAACCATAGCCCGGATCATAGCGGCCCTTCACCCCATATTGCAGCCGCTGCCCGTCCGGCATGTCGGCCACAAACACGACATCGTAAAAGCCATTCTCGCGCTCTTCCTTGGTCGGTCCCTCGCCGGGTTTGGGCGGCTTTGCACCAAACGGGTTTTTCATGAATTCCAGCGCCGCTTGCGCTGCTGCCTTGCCCGCTTCGCCGGGGCTGGTCAGCATCATCTCGTCATACTGGAAATCCGTGCCGTAAGGGTGGCCGAGCAGGAAGTTGGTGCGGTGCACGTTCTTGGTGTTGATCGGCGCCATCACGAAAGGCGCAGCCCACTTGCCCAAGTCTTCTTCGTGGGCAGGAATCATACCCGAAGGCTGATCGGGGCCTTCAAAACCGGGAGTGAGCGCGAAAGGATTGCGCAGCACGTTGATGATTTTCACATCCTTGGCAGCGGCTTTCATGGTCGCGCCAAGGCTTGCCGCGGTGCCGCCTGAAAACGTCCCCTGCATCGCGCGCACCCGTCCACGGATGCGCGGGGCAGGCTTGCCGAAACGTTCGATGCAGGCCTTTTGCGTCATCAACACGCCGAGATCGAAGGGGATCGAATCAAAGCCGGATGAAAAACAGATGCGCGCGCCCGAGGCTTCGGCGGCGGCCTGATGCTGCGCGATCTTGGCGGCCATCCACGCAGGCTCTCCGCACAGATCAGCATAGTCCGTGCCCGTCTTCACACAGGCAGCCACCAGCTTATCGCCATAAAGCTGATAGGGGCCAACAGTGGTGAGCACGACGCGGGTGCGCTGGCACATCGCCTCAAGATCAGCGTCATCATCGGCATTGGCGACCACCAGCGGCGTATCGGCAGGCGCGCCGATCAAATCGCGCACTTCTGCCAGTTTTTCGAGGCTGCGGCCCGCCATCGCCCACTTGGGGCCATCGTTGCGGGGGCCGTAATGGTTGCTGAGATATTCGGCCACCAGCCTGCCGGTGTAGCCGGTTGCGCCATAAACAATGATGTCAAAGTCGCGGGTGCTCATGTGGGCTCTCCTTTAGCCCCGCGTGATGCGCGAGGGCGCGCCCCAAGTCCAGAGGCGTGCGCCCAAAGGCCCTAAAGCCGCGGCCCTAAAGCCTCGGAAGCGTCACCCCGCGCTGGCCCATATATTTGCCCGCGCGGTCCTTATAGCTCACCTCGCAGCGTTCATTGCCTTTGAGGAACAGGAACTGGCACGCGCCTTCATTGGCGTAGATTTTCGCAGGCAAGGGCGTTGTGTTCGAAAATTCGAGCGTCACATGGCCCTCCCAGCCCGGTTCGAGCGGGGTGACATTCACGATGATCCCGCAGCGCGCATAGGTGCTCTTGCCAAGACAGATCACCAGCACATCTTCGGGAACGCGGAAATATTCGACTGTCCGCGCGAGCGCGAAGCTATTGGGCGGGATGATGCAGACATCGGTTTCGCGGTCGACGAAGCTTTTGGGGTCGAACTGTTTGGGATCGACCACCGATGAATCGACATTGGTGAAGATCTTGAATTCGGGCGCAACCCGCGCGTCATAGCCGTAGGAGGAAAGCCCATAGGAAATCACCCCGTCGCGGCGCTGGGCCTCGACGAAAGGCTCGATCATGCCGTGCTGTTGGGCTTGCTCACGGATCCACTTGTCGGAAAGAATCGCCATGGCTCATGGGATTCCCGATAGGCGGGCCAAGAGCAAGGGTCAGGCACATCTTTCCCCCCACAATCACCCCGCCGCCAGCAGGCTGGCGTTGCCGCCTGCTGCCGTGGTGTCGATGGTCATCACCCTTTCGGTGGCAAAGCGGGCGAGATAATGCGGGCCGCCTGCCTTAGGACCCGTGCCAGACAAGCCCTCACCGCCGAAAGGCTGGCTTTCCACCACCGCGCCGATCTGGTTGCGGTTGACGTAGAAATTGCCGACCCGCGCGCGCGCCTTCACAAAATCGCGCGTGGCAGCGATCCGGCTGTGGAGGCCAAGCGTCAGGCCGAAGCCTGTGGCGTTGATGTCCGCCACCACCTGTTCCAGATCGTCAGCGGCAAAGCGCGCAACGTGGAGGACGGGGCCGAAATGCTCGTCCTTGAGCGCGGTGATCCCCGGCACTTCGATAATCGCAGGGGCGACGAAGCAGCCTTTGGTGGCTTCAGGCGGCAAAGGCAGCCGGGTGACCGGCCAGCCCGCAGCCTCGCACGCGGCGATATGCGCCTCCAAGCGCTCGCGCGCGGCTTCATCAATCACCGGGCCAACATCGGTCGCAAGGTCTGCCGGGCTGCCGATAGTGAGCGCTTCCATGCCGCCGCCGATCATTGCCAGCATGGTGTCTGCGACATCGTCTTGGAGATAGAGCACCCGGAGTGCCGAACAGCGCTGGCCTGCGCTCTGGAACGCGCTCGCGACGACATCACGCACCACCTGTTCGGGCAGAGCGGAGCTATCGACGATCATCGCGTTTTGCCCGCCGGTTTCAGCGATCAGCGTGGCAATCGGCCCTTCACGCGTGGCCAGCGTGCGGTTGATCGCGCGCGCGGTGGCGGTTGATCCGGTAAAGGCCACGCCAGCGAGCGCGGGATGCGCGGTCAGCTGCGCTCCCACTTCGCCGCCGCCGGGGATAAGCTGCAGCGCCTCGGGCGGAATGCCTGCCTCGTGGCACAGCTTGACGGCAAGCGCGGCGATCAGCGGAGTTTGCGGTGCAGGCTTGGCCAGCACAGTGTTGCCCGCGGCAAGCGCGGCTGCGGCCATCCCGATGAAAATCGCCAGCGGGAAATTCCACGGCGCAATCGTCACAAACACTCCGCGCCCGTGCAGGCTGAGGGTGTTTTCTTCTCCCGTAGGCCCCGGCAGATGCAAGGGCGCACTAAACTGGCGGCGCGCTTCGGCGGCGTAGTAGCGTAGGAAATCAACCGCCTCGCGCAGTTCGAGCACGGCATCGACCAGCGTCTTGCCCGCCTCGCGCTGGCACAGGCTGAGGAATTCTGCGGTATGCGCCTCGAACAGGCGGGCGGCTTCTTCGAGCAAAAGCGCGCGCTTCTCGCCGCCCAGCGCATCCCAGCCTGGTTGCAGCGCACTTGCGGCGGCAAAGGCCGCGTCGATCTCGGCAGCGGTGGCAGGGCGCATCATGCCAACCTGTGCGGAGCGATCATGCGGCGATGTGATTGCAACTTCGGCGGCGGCAGCGCCCAGCGGGAAAGTCGGGTCGGCGCGCCATGAGACGCCTGACAATTCGCGCAGCCGTTCCTGCAAGGGCTCCCGAACCATCGGATCGGAGAGGTCAACGCCGGCGCTGTTCAGCCGCGCGCCGAAAATCTCACGCGGCAAAGGGATCGCCGGATTGCGGCGCTGATCCATTGCGGCCAGTTCGGCCACCGGATCGCTCACCAGATCGGCTGCCGGAATGGCCGCATCGCCCATGCGATTCACAAAGCTGGTGTTGGCGCCGTTCTCCAGCAAGCGGCGCACCAGATAGGCGAGCAATTCCTTGTGCCCGCCCACCGGCGCATAGATCCGCACCGGAGTGGGATTATTGCCCTCAATCCGGCGCAGTGCGGCGTAAACCTCCTCGCCCATGCCGTGGAGTCTTTGAAATTCAAATTTTCCGTGTTCTTGTTGGCCTACCGCTGCGCTGCTTGAGGCCTTGGCCATCTCCTTGATCGCGGCAATCGTATAGGCGTTGTGGGTGGCAAAGGCCGGGCGGATCACGTCGCTTGCCTCAAACAGGCGGGCAGCGCACGCGAGATAACTGACATCGGTAGCGATCTTGCGGGTGAAGACGGGGTAATCCTCATGCCCGCCGACTTGCGCGGCCTTCACCTCGCTGTCCCAATAAGCGCCCTTCACCAGCCGCACGAACAGGCGGCGGCCATGGCGGCGGGCGGCACGAGCGGCCCAATCGCACACCGTTAGCCCGCGCTTCTGATAGGCCTGAATGGCGAGGCCAAAGCCTTCCCAGCGGCTGCCATCGGCGCGCACGAACAGGCTGTCGTCAGCCAGCAGCGTCTCGATAATGTCGAGGCTGAGTTCGAGCCGCTCAGCCTCCTCGGCATCAATGGTGAAATGAATATCGGCATCGCGCGCCTTGGCGGCGAGACTCTTCACCACCGGAACCAGCGCATCATGGGCGGCCGCCGCATGAGCGAAATCATATTTCGGGTGGAGCGCCGACAGCTTCACCGAAATGCCGGGAGAACCAGCGACCCCCGCGCCGCTTTCCGCCGCCAGCCGATCGAGCGCGCTTTGATAAGCGGCAAGATAGTGCGCCGCATCGCCGTGCGTCATCGCCGCTTCGCCCAGCATATCAAAACTATGGGTGATGCCAGATGCGCGTTCAGGCGCGGCGCGTTTCAAAGCCTCATCAATGGTGCGGCCGAACACAAACTGCCCGCCGAGGATTTTCATCGCCTGGCCTGTCGCGGTGCGGATCACCGGTTCGCCCAACCGGTTGATCGCGCGCTTCAGGGCGCTGCCCATGCCGCGCTGGCGGGCCTCGGGCGGATCAAGCACTTCGCCTGTCAGCATCAGTGAGAACGTCGCCGCATTGACAAAGGTCGAAGAGCTTTCGCCCAGATGCTCGCCCCAGTCGATCTTGCCAATCTTGTCGCGGATCAGCGCGTCCGCAGTCGCTGCATCGGGCACGCGCAGCAGCGCTTCGGCAAGGCACATCAGCGCAATACCTTCTTCGGTATCAAGGCCATATTGCTGCAGGAAAGCATCAATTCCGCTGGCCTTGTGGGCGCGCGCGCCTTCGATCAGACGGATGGCGAGGCTGGCGGCCTCATGATGCACCCGCGAGGCAGGCGCTGCCTGATCAATCCGCAAGGCAAGGCACGTTTCCTCATCCTCGCGATAGGCGCGGCGCAGTTCGGCGCGGTCAATCATCGGAAGGGTGGTGGCGGAAAGATCAGCCATAAGTGATTTCACCTGAAACGATTCGCGGGGAGAATCGCGCATGAACCTCGAAAGGCTGCGCTGCAAGATGGCTCTTGGCAGTCGTCAGGCCGGATGGGCGGCTTGATCGCGCGGGCCGCGGCGAGTACCCGTTGGCCTGCAATCACGAGAGGGCGATTTTGATGCGTATGTTCTGCTTTCACTGCCGGGACGGGGAAGATGGCGGGAAGCGGCGCTCGATCCACCGCGAGGCGCATCTGAAATACATCGCCGACAAGGCCGAGCATCTGGTTATCGCCGGGCCTTTGAAGCGCGCCGATGGGCTGATCATCGGCTCGCTGCTGATCGTGAAGGCCGAGGATGAAGCAGGCGCACGCGCGGTGCTTGATGATGATCCCTATCTGACCGGCGGCGTGTGGCAATCAATCAGGGTGGATGAATTCAGCCCGCTCTTGGGCGATTGGGCATAGGGATCAGGAAACAGCCGATCAGCCCCTGCACGCAGCGGGCGCTGATCGGCGTGTTCGCACAGGCCTTGGCCTAGAAGCGCAGGCCCGCGCCCACGATCGCCTGATGGCGCGTGAGATCAAGGTCATTGTCCAGAATCGGGCCGAGATTAAACGATTCGCCCAGGAAGCTGAGATCGCCGCCGGAAAAATCCGTGTAGCGATATTCCGCCTTGATGTAGGCGCGCTTGCCGAGTTGATATTCAGCGCCCACGCCCAGTCTCAGGCCATCGAGATCGAGATCGACCCGCGCAGATTCCGGCAACCCATTCACAGTGCCGTTGGCCGTCAGATTGGCGTTGGACCTTGCATAGCCCGCCTTGACATAGACAGCGGTGCGGTGGCCCACAAAGCCGATCCGCCCGCCAACGTAGAATTCAGTGCCGGTCTTGGCCTGCAAGGTGCCACTGAGCACCGAGTCGCCAAAATCGACATCGCTGAAGGTTTCGCGGAACTTGTGGCCTGATCGGGCAATCTCGGCCTCAGCGCCGATGAGCAGCCAGCCATTGGAATAATCATAGCCAATCGCCGCACCGTAAAAAATGTCCTCACTATCGCCTGTCAGATCGCTGTCGGCAGGGATGCTCGCCTTGATCTTGTCATAGCCGAACAGGGCTTCGATGCGCGGACCGTTGAAGAAGGCTTCTTCCTCCTGCTGCGCCCAGGCAGGCGAAGCGCACGCCATCGCCAAAACCGCTGCACCGATAAATTTACTTGTCATTTCCAGACCCTTCTGTGGACATCGAATGATCCCGCATTGCCCCGATCAGGGTTAAGAATTGGTGTGCGCACACCCGGCTGCGGCGCTTGCGTACCATCCGCCCGGCAGATGCGTGCTGTTCCTTATAGCCTTGCGAAAAAGGCGTGATCGCAATTGGTCATGGGAGCGCGCTGCCAGGGAGCAAGGCGGCTTTGCGCAAAGAAAGTGCCCCGCCTAGGCCTGCGCCGGGGTGACAGTTAGGGTCGGCAATTAGGGTCGGCAAGGGGTCGCTTGCCGAATATCCGCTTGTGGCAGAGGGGGCGGGAAAGCCGCCCTTTTGTCAATCGAACAAGCGCCGCGCCACGGCATCCAGCCGCGCCATCACTGCGGGATCATGTTCGTCAGGCGCAGTGATAACCGCATCATCCAATGCGGTGTCGATGGGCGATGCTGCGCGCGCTTCGGGCAGCGCAGCGATGAACTGCATCACCGCATCGCGCGCCAATTGGCTGTTGGCCTGCATCTGCGTGACAACCTCGGCCACATCCACCGCTTCGCCGTCCCGCCAGCAATCATAGTCCGTCACCATGCCGACGAGCGCATAGGGAAGCTCGGCCTCGCGGGCGAGCTTGGCTTCGGGCATGGCGGTCATCCCGATCACGTCTGCGCCCCATTGCCGGTACATCCGGCTTTCAGCGCGGGTGGAGAATTGCGGGCCTTCCATCGCGAGATAGGTCGCGCCCACGGCCACCTTGCCGCCCGCTGCCGCAACGGCGTTTGCGGCCATTTCGGACAGGCGCGGGCAAACCGGATCAGCCATGGAAACATGGGTAACAAAGCCGCTGGTGAAAAAGGTTGAGGGGCGACCTTTCGTGCGATCGATGAATTGTTCGACAATCGCAAAACGGCCCGGCTCCAGTTCCTCGCGCAAGCTCCCCACCGCCGAAATCGCCAGAATATCGGTGCAGCCAGCGCGTTTGAGCGCATCAATATTGGCCCGCGCATTCAATTCTGATGGGCTTACCGGATGGCCCCTGCCATGGCGTGGCAGAAAGCGCACCTTCACATCGCCGATACGCCCGCACAGCACTTCATCCGAAGGATCACCCCACGGGGTTTCAATCGCGATCCACTGCGCATCCTCAATGCCCGACATGGCATAAAGGCCCGATCCCCCGATGATCCCGATGCACCATTCGCTGGCCATGTGTGGCTCCCTTTAAGGATGCGGGCCTTAGGCCAGTTGCACCTTTTCGGGCAAGGGTCCGCGGATCGCCTTGTCAGCCTCGGCATAAGGCGCAGCGATCGCAGGATGGGCGCTCATCATGGCGTAATGCGCTGCAAGGCCGGGCCAATTATCCAGCGGCATTTCGGCGACCAGCGCAATCTGCCCCAGCACGCAGGCAATCGTGATGTCCGCAATCGACAGCGCGCCGCCTGCAAAATATTGCTCGCCGGCCAGCCCCGCTTCGAGGGTATCGAGGATAACCGGCATTTGTTCAGCCCATGTGCTGCGCGCCTTGGCCAGATCGGGCGCCTCGCCCTTGGTGACGGCAAAGAACACCGGGCGGAAAATGCCGAGCCCCCCCGCCATGGCGAGCGCGGTGTCGGCATATTCCTCCCAGAACAAGGCGCGGGCATGGGCAAAAGCTTCTGCCGGATATAGCGCGGGTGAGGGATGCTTTTTCTCGATATAGGCGCAGATCGCACTTGAATCCGCGATGGTTCCGCCTGTGCCTTCGGTCGCAATCGAACGATCCCGCAGCACGGGGATGCGCTTCATCGGGGAGATATCTCGAAACCATTGCGGCGGAGCAAAGACATTGACCGCCTCGATCTCATATCCTGCGTTCTTGAGGATACAGACGCCTGCCACCTTGCGGACAAAGGGCGAAACCAGGCTGCCATAGATCACAAGATCAGGCGATGGGTCAGTCATGGCTGGAGGCTCCTCTTTTGCCGTCGTTCTGGCGCTCTGATAGGGCCACAAGCAAATAGCGCAATGGATAGGCGCGCAAGCTGACCTGCGAAGCGTATGATGCGCCCACACAGTCATTGCGTTTTGAGTTGCAACGCGCCACTTTCGTCGGCGTGGAACGAATCCCGCATAAGCGGACCCGAACGAGAGAGAGGAACTCACATGGTCACCCAATACAAGAACCTGATCGGCGGCGAGATGATCGAAACCGGCCAGTGGATGGATGTGGTCAACCCCGCCAATGAACAAGTGATCGGTCAGGTCCCGGTCTGCGGCAAAGCCGAACTCGACAAGGCCGTGGCCGCAGCCCGCGCCGCATTCAAGACTTGGAAAAACACCCCCATCGAGGAACGTCGCGCTGCGATCATGGCGATTTCGGGCGCCATCAAGGAGAACGCCGAAGAACTCTACCGCCTGCTCACCTCCGAGCAGGGCAAGCCGCACGATCAGGCCAAGGGCGAGATTTATGGCGCTGCCGGGATGAGCGCGGCGCAATCGACCTTGAGCCTTGAGGATGAAATCACCGAGGACAGCGACACCCGCCTGTCGCGCACCCGCCGCGTGCCGGTGGGCGTGGTGGGCGGCATCGTGCCGTGGAACTTCCCCGTCATGATGGCGACCCAGAAGATCGTGCCTGCCATGCTTTCGGGCTGCACCATTGTCCTGAAGCCTTCGCCCTTCACTCCGCTCACGACTTTGCGCATTGCCGAGCTGATTGCCGACAAGGTGCCCGCCGGTGTCGTCAACATCATCACCGGCGAGGATGATCTGGGGCCGCTGATCACCGGCCACCCCGATATCGATAAGATCACCTTCACCGGCTCCACCGCCACCGGCAAGAAGATCATGGAAGGCGCTTCGGCAGACCTCAAACGCATCACGCTGGAACTGGGCGGCAACGACGCCTCGATCGTGCTGCCCGATGCCGATCCCAAGAAGGTTGCCGAGCAATTGTTCTGGTCAAGCTTCTCCAATGCAGGCCAGATCTGTGTTGCGGCCAAGCGCGTCTATATCCACGAGGATATCTATGACGAGCTGTCAGCCGCGATCGTCGAATATGCCAAGACTGTGAAGGTCGGCGATGGCAGCCAGCAGGGCACCGGCGTCGGCCCGATCCAGAACAAGAAGCAATATGAGCGCGTGCTGGAGCTGATCGAGGATGCCAAATCCAACGGCTACAAGTTCCTGCTCGGCGGGAATGTCGATCCTTCGGGCACGGGCTATTTCGTCCCGCTCACCATCCTTGATAACCCGCCCGAAGACGCGCGCATTGTGGCCGAAGAACAATTCGGACCCGTCATGCCGCTGATGAAGTTCTCTTCGGAAGAGGAAGTGATCCAACGCGCCAACAATTCCGAATATGGCCTTGCAGGCGCGGTGTGGACAGCGAACCCGGAAAAGGGCGTCGAGATTGCCGAACAGCTTGAAACCGGCACTGTGTGGGTCAATGAATACCTCCACCTTTCGCCCTTTGCGCCGTTTGGCGGGCACAAGCAGTCGGGCTTTGGCGCCGAATATGGCAAGGAAGGTTTGAAGGAATTCACCTACCCGCAGGTGATCACCGTCAAGAAGGACAATGTCCCCGCCTGAACCGTGGGGCTGTCACCTGATGAACTGAGCGCCGGGCTGGCGCGGGTGTGTTCCCGCGCTGGCCTTGGTGCTTTGTCAGTTGCGCCGCAGCGCCTCACCGGCGGTGCGGTGATGGAAAGCTGGCGCTTTGCTTGCGGGGACGCGGCCTTCGTGCTGCGCCGCGCGCCAAGCCTCGCCTTCATGGAAGGGCGGCCCTATGGCCACGCGACCGAAGCGGCGCTGATCGAAGCCGCCCGTGCCCAAGGCGTGACTGCGCCGGAAGTGGTGGCAGTGCTGGAGGAGGCGGACGGGCTGGGCTCGGGCTTCATCATGCGCGCGCTGCCGGGGACGGCAGACCCCAAGGTGATACTTGGCTGCGATGATCCGGGCGCGCTGTTGCGTCAGATTGCCCGCGATCTGGCGCGCATCCACCGCTTGCGGCCAGCCGATGTGCCGCAAGGCGTGCCGGTGATGGATACCCGCACCGCGATTGCTGACTTGAAGGCGCAGTTCATCGAGGCAGGCGGCGACAGGCCCATCATCGCGCTGGGCCTGAAATGGCTGGAGGATCATTGCCCCGCTCCGGTCGAGCCTGTCCTCAACCACGGCGACTATCGGATGGGCAATCTGCTGGTGGAGGGCTCCTCGCTGACCGGCGTGCTCGATTGGGAAATCGCCCATTTCGGCGATGCCCACGAGGACTTGGCCTTCGGCTGCATGGCGGTGTGGCGCTTTCACCGCTACGACCGCCCCGCACTGGGGCTGGGCTCTATCGCGGACTACCTCGCCGCCTATGAGGCCGAGGCGGGGGTCGCAATCGACCCCGCTCGTTTCCGCTTCTGGACAATCTACCGCACCGTGTGGTGGGCGCTCGGCTGCCTCAAGATGGCCGCGCAATGGCGCTCAGGCGCGGACCGGATGTTAGAGCGCGTGGTGATCTCGCGCCGCACATCCGAGCAGGAGCTCGATCTGCTGCTGCTGCTGGAGGAGGATGCGCCGCAAGCCGAGCAGGCGCGGCCGCTTGAACCCTTGATCACTACCTGCCCCGGCAAAGGTGAAGCAGATTCGGGCGAAATTGCCATGGCCATTTCCGAGTGGCTGGGGAGCCTGAAAGACAGGCTGACCGGGCATGACCGTTTCCAGCTGGCCGTCGCCCGCAACGCGCTGGGCATGATCTCGCGCGAAAGTCGCTGCATCACGCGGATTGAGGACAGTCAGCTTGCTGCGGACCTTCTTTCTGGCACCGCTTCGCTACGCTCGGATGGTTTGCTCGCCAGACTTCGCCGCGATGCGCTCGGCAAGCTTGCGGTCGATATCCCCAAATACCCCGCGCTCAGCGCTGCGCGCCACAAATGGACCGGAGAGGAATAACCCATGGACTTTGCCATCCCCGCAGACTTGGCTGCCTATCTCGACGAGCTCGACGCCTTCATCGCCGCCGAGATCAAGCCGCTAGAGCAACAGGACGACAACATCCGTTTCTTCGACCACCGCCGCGAATATGCGCGCACGGATTTCGAGGCGGGCGGGTTGCCGCGGCACGAGTGGGAGGAGCTGCTCAAGGAAGCCACCCGCCGCGCCGACAAGGCCGGCCATTGGCGCTTCTCCGCGCCCAAACGCTATGGCGGCAAGGACGGCAGCAACCTGTGGATGGCGGTGATCCGTGAGCATTTCGCGCGGATGGGCTTGGGGCTGCACAATGACTTGCAGAACGAACACTCGATCGTGGGCAACTTCCCCTTCGTCGCCATGTTCGATCAATGGGGGACCGAGGCGCAGAAGGAGGAGTTCATCACCGGCGGCTTTGAACGCACGCGGCGGGTCGCCTTCGGCCTCACCGAACCGCACCATGGCTCGGACGCCACCCACATGGAAACCCACGCGGTGCGCGAGACCCGCGACGGGGTCGATGGCTGGCTCATCAATGGCGAGAAGATGTGGATCACGGGCATGCACGTCGCCACCCACTGCGCGATGTTTGCGCGCACGGGCGGAAAGGCGGGCGATGCCAGCGGGATCACCTGCTTCCTCGTCCCCAACCCCACCGAAGGCCTGAAAATTGAGGAGTGGATGTGGACTTTCAACATGCCCACCGACCACCCGCGCCTCTCGGTGACGAATGTCTGGGTGCCCGATTCTGCGATCCTTGGCGTCGAAGGGCGCGGCCTCGCGCTGGCGCAAAGCTTCGTCCACCAGAACCGCATCCGGCAGGCGGCGAGCTCCTGCGGCGCGGCACTTTATTGCATCGACGAGAGCGTGAAATATGCGCGGGAGAGAAAGCCCTTTGGCGAGGAGCTGGCGCGCAATCAGGGTATCCAGTTTCCGCTGGTGGAACTGGCGACGCAGGCCGAAATGCTCCGCCTCCTCATCTTCAAGACCGCGTGGGAGATGGACAATATGCCCCACGAGGAGATCGAGCGCACCATCTCGGACAAGGTGAGCATGTGCAATTACTGGGCAAACCGGCTGGTGTGCGAGGCGGCTGATCGGGCGATGCAGGTGCATGGCGGCATCGGCTATTCGCGCCACAAGCCGTTTGAACACATTTATCGCCACCACCGCCGCTACCGCATCACCGAAGGCTCGGAGGAAATCCAGATGCGCAAAGTGGGGGCCTATCTGTTCGGCTATCTCGGGCCGAAGCGGGGGCAGTTCGGCTAGGAGCGCACCCGGTCTCTTTGGCGCCACCACCCCGCCAAGAGGCTGCCGATCACCACGTGCCACACCGCCGAAATGGCGGCGGGCACGGGCGCAAGCGCGGCTTGGCTGACATTTGCGAATTGCGCGGCGAAGGCGGGGGTTTTGGCAAGGCCCGAACCCAGCCCCGAATTCTGCATCCCGACCTCGATCGACACTGCGCGCGCCTCGGCCAGCCCGAGGCCCAGCAGGCGCGCCAGCACATATCCCAGCGCAAAGCCGCAAGCGTGCAGCAGAAATGTCGCCAGCAGCAACACGCCTGCGTGCTGCGCGATCTGCGCCTTCGCCCCGCCGACAATCCCGCCAACAATCAGGATAACGAGCACGATCGCCACCAGCGGCAACACCGCACTGACCCGCGCCGCCGCGCGCGGGAAGGCGGTGTTGAGCGCGGTTCCCAGCACCACAGGAACGAGCACAATGCTCACCATGTTTTGCAGCAGGTTCCAGCGGTCAATCTCGACATAGGCCCCTGCCAGCCACCCCGTCAGCAGCGGGGTGAGCACGACCGCCGCCAACGTCGAGGCCATCGTCATCGCCACCGACAGCGCGACATTGCCGCGCGCAAGGAACGCCACCACATTGGAGGCAGTGCCGCCCGGACAGCAGGCGACCAGAATGAGCCCCACCGCGAGCCCCGGCTCCAGCCCCATTACCTGCGCAATGGTGAACCCGGCCAGCGGCATCACGGTGAACTGCAAGCCCACGCCTGCCAGCAAAGCCTTGGGCAAAGCGGCCAGAGCGCAGTAATCGGCAAAGGTCAGCGTCAGGCCCATCGCCAGCATCACCACGCCCAGCGCAAGGCTGAGCAAGGGCTGACCGCCCACACGGATACTGCCATCGGTGAGCCAGGTGAAACCGGCAGGCCACACCCAGGCGAGCGCCACGCCTGCCACCGTCAGCAGGGCAAAATTGTTGGTGATGGCGCGCAGCATGGCTTGGCCTGATCGTCCCCTCATGAACCGCTGGCTGCAATCGACCAGCGACTTGGCCCAGCCCTAGCAATATCCTTGCGCGCCGCTAGTGTCTCGGCCCAATCAGGGAGACATAATCATGCGTCATTTCGCCGCCGCCTTGCTGGCCACCGCTGCTGCGGTTGCAACGCCGCTTGCTGCGCAAGACAAAGAGCCCAAGCCCGAAAAGTGGAACGTTGAAGCGCCCAAAGGTGCAGCGATCCGCCAAGTGCCGATCCAGACCGATGAAGGCACCTGGATGGATGTGGATGTCTCGCCTGATGGCAAGACGCTCGCCTTCAGTCTGCTGGGCGATATCTACACAATGCCGATCACCGGCGGCACGCCCACCCGCATTGCCGAGGGCATGGCATGGGAAGTCCACCCGCGTTTCTCGCCCGATGGCAGGCGGATTGCCTTTACCTCGGATCGCGGCGGGGGTGACAATATCTGGGTGATGAACACAGATGGCTCGGACAAGCGGCAGGTAACGAACGAGGATTTCCGACTGCTCAATCAGCCGAGCTGGTCGCCCGATGGGCAATATATCGCGGCGAAAAAGCATTTCACCACCCAGCGTTCACTCGGGACGGGCGAAGTGTGGCTCTATCACGTGAGCGGCGGCGGCGGTGTGCAAGTGGTCGAGCGCGCCAATGACCAGCTGGAAAAGGAGCTGGGCGAGCCGATCTTTGCACCCGATGGCAAGGCGATCTATTTCACCCGCAACACCACACCCGGCAATATCTTTGAATACGCACAGGATTCAAACGCCGGTATCTTCGCCATCGAACGCCATGATCTCGCGACCGGCGAGACCCTTACGGCGGTGGGCGGCTATGGCGGCGCGGTGCGTCCCGCGCCTTCGCCCGATGGCAAGGAACTCGCTTTCGTGCGCCGCAACAAGGACCAATCGCAGCTGTGGGTGAAAGACCTCGGCAGCGGGCGCGAGCGGATGATCTATGGCAAGCTTGATCTCGATGTGCAAGAGACATGGGCCGTCACCGGCGTCTATCCCAACATCGCCTGGACGCCCGACAGCCGCAGCATCATCTTCTGGGCAGGAGGCAAATTGAACCGCGTAAACCGCGACGGGAGCGGGCATGCGGTGATCCCCTTTGCGATCAACGACACGCGCGGAATTGCCGATGCGCCCCATCCGGTGATCGACGTGTCGCCCGCCAGCTTCACCACCGCCATGCCGCGCTTTGCCACCCTCTCCCCCGATGGGGGCCGTGTGGTGTTTGAAAGCCTTGGAAGGCTCTACACCAAGCCCGCCGGCTCCAGCGCTGTCCCCGTGCCGCTGACCGGCGACAAGGCCGACGCAATCGAAGCCTTCCCCGCTTTCAGCCGCGATGGCTCCAAACTCGCCTATGTCCGCTGGAATGATGAAAAACTCGGCGAGATCGTGCTGGCCGATGCACGCGGGCAAAACCGCCGCGTGATCAGCGCGCGGCCCGGCCACTATGCCAATCTGGCCTTTTCGCCCGATGGCAGGATGCTTGCCTTTGAAAGCCGCATCGGCGGTTATCTGACCGCGCCCGAATATTCCGAAAACCCCGGCGTCTATGTGATGCCCGTCAGCGGAGGTGCTGCGCAGCTGGTTGCTCGCGATGCCGCCAGCCCGCAATGGGGCGCATCATCCGATCGCCTGTTCATGACCGCGCGCGATGGCGGCAAGGCAGCGCTGATTTCGACCGACCTCGGTGGCGAGGGGCGGCGCGTCCATGCCCGCGGCGAGCTTGCCAATGATTTCCGCGTGTCGCCTGATGGCCGCACGATTGCCTTCCGCCAGAATTACGAGGTTTTCGCCATGCCGCTCTTGCCCGGCGGCAAGCCGGTTGATGTGAGCGAGAGCGGCGGGCCGCTGCCGGTTACGCGCATCAGCACCGGGGGGGCGGATTACATCGGCTGGGCGCGCGGAGGCGAGACTTTGTTCTGGTCAATCGGGCCTGAACTTCAGAGCGCGCAAGCCGCTGAATTCTTTGCCGCAGCGCCCAAGGCGGCGGATGACAAGGCCGAAAAGCCCAGACCCGCCATCAGCCGCACCGGCCTTGCCATGACAGTCGCAGCCGCCAAGCCTTCAGGCATGGTCGCAATCACCGGCGCGCGCATCCTCACCATGAAGGCAGGGCTCAGCGATGATGATGCCGGCGTGATCGAGGACGGCGTGATCGTGATTGAGGGTGATCGCATCCGCGCCATTGGCCCTGCGGCGAGCACACAGGTTCCCGCTGGCGCCAAAGTGATCGATGCGGCGGGCAAGGTGATCATGCCCGGCCTTGTCGATGCCCACGCCCATGGGCCGCAAGGGGTCGGCGACCTTATCCCGCAGCAGAATTGGTCGCTGGTGCAGAACCTCGCCATGGGGGTGACAACGCTGCACGATCCATCAAGCCGCGCGAGCCAGATCTTCGCCGCCGCCGAACGCCAGCGCGCCGGATTGCTGCTTGGCCCACGCATTTTCTCGACCGGGGAAATCATCTACGGCGCGCGCGCTCCGGGGGTCTATGCGCGCATCGATTCCTACGAAGATGCGCTTGCCCACGTCCGCCGGATCAAGGCGCAGGGCGGTATCTCGGTGAAGAACTACAACCAGCCGCGCCGCGAACAGCGCCAGATGGTCGCGCGCGCGGCTGCTGAGGAGAATATGCTGGTGGTGGCCGAGGGCGGCTCGCTCTACGGCATGGACATGAACATCGTCGCCGATGGCAATTCAACGCTGGAACATAATGTGCCGGTCGATGTGTTCTATAAGGACGTGCTGCAATTCTTCGGCCAGTCGAACACCAATTACACGCCCACTCTGGTGGTGACCTATGGGGGGCTTGCGGGCGATCCCTATTGGCGCCAGGCGACCGATGTGTTCGACAATCCGTTGATGATCCACACCCCGCCGCGCGCGCTGCTTGCTGATAATGCGCGCCGGGTGAAAGCGCCCGAATGGGCTTTCATGGATGATAACAACGCGCGTGAGGCGCGAAAGCTCGCCAAACAGGGCGTTAAAGTCAGCATTGGCGCGCATGGCCAGCAGGCAGGCGTGGGCGCGCATTGGGAGCTGTGGAGCTTTGTCCGCGGCGGGATGAGCCCGGTTGAGGCCTTGAAGGCCGGCACTATCGCGCCTGCCCAATCGCTCGGCATGGACAAGGACATTGGCAGTCTTGAGGTCGGCAAGCTGGCTGACTTGCTGATCCTGTCCGACGATCCTTCGCAGGATATCCGCAAATCGGACAGCATTGAACAGGTGATGCTGGGCGGGCGACTTTATGATGCCAAGACGATGAACGAAGTCATCACCGGCACGGCCAAGCGCCGCGCCTATTGGTGGGAAGGCGGCAGCAATACTGCGCCCGGATCAGACGAAGCGCGCGCAGCGGTTGATAGTCATGGCCACGGCGATGATGGCCACGGGCATGGGCCTGCCTATTGAACGCAGCTGGCGGGGGAATCACTCCCCCGCCATTTCCGCCTCCAGCAGCTTTTTCAGGTCCTTCAGCGCCTTGGCCCGCAATTGGTGCACCCGCGGGACGCTCACTTCGAGCACGACGGCGATTTCGGTGAGGTTCAATTCCTCGACGAAGAACAATTGCAGCACCAGTTTCAGCCGATCGGGCAGCGCCGTCATGGCGCGGATCAGATATTCGCGATCTTCAGCCGCGCACAGCGCCTCGAACGGGTCGGGATCATCGCTGGCAAAGGCCATGCTGGTCTCGTCATAGGCCTCGGAAATCGGCGTCAGCGTGATCGAGGATGCTTCCAGATCGAGCAGTTCGCTGTCAGTCAGGCCGAGTTCGGCGGCAATCTCGGCGCGGTCGGGCTCACGCTTTAACCGGCCACGCAGGGAACGAAGCGCCTCGTCATAGGCCGCCAGCCGCCGCCTTGCCGAACGCGAGGTGTGCATGGAACGGCGCAGGCAATCGACCATCGCGCCGCGCACCCGGATCTTGGCATAGGCGGCAAAGCCATCTTCGGTTGGGCCATTGTGCCGCTCTGCGCACTCGGTCAGCGCAAGCAGACCTGCCTGCATCAGATCATCAAGCTCAAGCCCGTCGCGCCCCGCTCCGTAAACGTGCCAGGCTGTCCGGCGAACCAGCGGCAAAAACCGCCGCACGCGATCTGCGACCTCGGTTCGCGGGCACGAAGCGGCTGCGCCATAGGCGCGAAATGCGGCCGGATCATGCTTCATGCTGCCATCTCCTGAGGAGCCGGCAAGGCGCCTTGGCCAAGCGCTTCGCCGCCGATCACCCCAACAACTTCGACCGGTTGGGTCGCAGGCAATTCATGGATCGAGAGCACAAGGCAGGCCCGCGCGCGCTGTTTGAGCAGCGCGGCGAGCGCGCGGCGAGCAGGCGGCTGAACAATCAGCGCCACCGGCCCGCCTTCGCGAGTGATCGCGTCATGAACCGCCTGCACAATCAGTGCGCCGCAATCGGGATCAATCAGTGGCTGCCCGGTCGCAGGGTCAATCATCCCGCCAAGGATTGCGCTTTCAAGCCCGGCATCCAGCGTCACGACTTTCAAAGCCTCGCCCGGCCCTGCCACCCGCGCCACCAGCCTTGCGCCCAGATCGGCGCGGACATGATCAATCAGCGCATCAAAATCCTGCGTCTGTTGCAAGCCCAATGCCAGCGCGGTGAACAAAGGCTGGGGATGGGCAAGTCCAATCCCGTCCGCAATCAGCGCGCGCAGCACACGGGTGAGCGCAGCAAGCGAAAGCGGATCGGGATAGACCGCCTCCACCAACGCAGGCGCACGCGATTTGAGCGCATCGATCCATTCGCGCACTTCTTCAGGGCCAAGCAGCGCGTGCGCTTCGGCCAGCAAGGCCTGCTGGGTGTGGGTGGCGATAACTGTTGCGGGGTCCACCACCAGAAAACCTTCGGCCACCGCATGATCGCGCAAGGCCGGATCAATCCACAAGGCGGGGCAATCAAAGCTGGGATCATGGGTTGCCTCACCCGTTAGGCCGAGATTGGCATAGGGCCCGGGGCGCACATCGCCTGCATCAATGGCCAACAGCCGCGCAGGCCGCACCGCGCCGCGCGCAATCACCACGCCGCCCAGCATCACCGCATAATCCTGCGCCGCCAGATCGAGCGAATCGCGGATGCGGAACTGCGGCAGGACAAAGCCCAGATCGCGCGAGAGTTGCTTGCGGATGCCGGTGATACGAGCGATCAAAGGCGCGCCTTGTGTCTTATCAACCATGCCAACAAGGCCAAAGCCGAGTTCCACTGTTACCAATGTCGCATCGCTGACATCGGCCAAGGCAATGTGATCGGGCGCGACTTCGGGCTCGGGGGATTCTTCGACGACAGGCGGCGCAGCAGCGCGCCGGGCAAGGTTCCACCAGATTGCCCCTGCAATCGCGGCTCCGGGCAGGAAAATCATCTGCGGCATGGCCGGAACCATGCCAATCCCACCGAGTATCAGCGCCACCGGCAGCCATCCGCGCGGATCGGAAAACTGCCCGCCAATCTGGCCCGCCAGATCGCGCTTGTCCGAAACGCGGGTGACAATCGCAGCCGCGGCAATCGACAGCAGCAGCGCGGGCACCTGCGCCACCAGCGCATCGCCCACGGCCAGAGTAATATATTGCGCGCCTGCTTCGGCGGCGCTCATCCCGTGGCTGACCATGCCAAGCGCAAAACCGGCAATGACATTCACGCCCAAGATCAAAAGCGCGGCCAGTGCATCGCCCTTCACGAATTTGGACGCACCATCCATCGAGCCGTAGAAATCGGCCTCCACCGCAACGCTTGCACGGCGCTCGCGCGCTTCTTCGGCGGTGACGAGCCCGGCTGCAATATCGGCATCAATCGCCATCTGCTTGCCCGGCAGCGCATCAAGCACAAAGCGCGCCGAGACTTCGGACACGCGCCCTGCGCCTTTGGTGATGACGATCATGTTGATGATGAGGAGGATGCAGAACACAAACAGACCAACGGCGAAATTGCCGCCGACCAGAAACTGCCCGAAGCTTTCGATCACTTCGCCTGCAGCTGCCCCGCCCTTGTGCCCGGCCACCAGCACCACGCGGGTCGAAGCGACATTGAGAGCCAAGCGAAACAAGGTCGCAAACAGCAGCACCGAAGGAAAAGACGAGAAATCGAGCGGGGTGCGCGCGTTCAGCGCCACCATCAGCACAGCGGCGGAAATCGCGATGTTGAAAACAAAGAAAATATCGAGCAGCAGCGGCGGGACCGGCAGCACCATTAGCGCAAACAGCGCAAAAATGCCGACCGGCAGCACCATCGCCGCCGGGGCCATCCGCAACCGATCCAGCAAGGCCGGACGAGACAGGTCAAGCGCGCTCACAGGCCGAAACTCCGCAATTGCTGATAGGCACGGCGCACCTGCGCCTGCGCGCGCGAGGATGGTGCAGGCGCGCCACCCGGTCCCGCGGTAAAGGCATCGCTAAGCAGCACCGAAAGCGGCGGGCGAGCCGGGCGCGAGGGTGCAGGCAAGGGCGCAGGCGCACCTTGCGCGCCGCCGGTCACCAGCGGGCCTGAACCAAGGGCGCTCGGCAGGAACACGGCTTCATCGGCAATCAGATAGGGCGCAGCCGGATTGCCCAGCGCCACCGGACCAGCAGCGCCCCATCCGGGCGCGGCGCCCGGCACCGGGGTGGTGCGCGGAGCAAGGCCCATGGCGCGCTCCATCTTGCCGCTAAGCAGGCGCATCACACCACCAAGGCTGCGCTCGCTGCCATCGGCTTCATAAAAGATGGCAGGGTTGGCCCCCGCCGCCTTGGCAAACAGGCTGGCAGCGCCTTGATGGGGATTGTCCTGCATCGCCGACAGAAAGCGTCCAGCCCCGCCTGCGCCCAGAAAATGCGCGAGATACAATTCGCCATGATCCGGCTGGCGGCCAAGGATCGGCATGAGATGGGCGGCATTATCCTCAGCAAGGCCCGCTGCCATCCAGGCCGCAATCTGCGGATCATTGCGCAGCGAAAGAATCTTCGCGCGCTGCGCAGGGTCTGAAACAGTAGCCGCACCGCTCGGACCAAAGCCGATGCGGTCAGCCACTTCGCCCAGCCCAAACCGCGCACCGTGGCGTTTCATGGTATCAAGCCAGGTGCTCTCGATGAACTGATAGAGCCCACTGGCGCTGGAAGTGCGCGCCTTGGCAACGGGGTTCAGTGCGGATTCCACCTGCGCCTGTGCCAGCAGAAAATCGAAATCCACCCCCGTCTGGCGCGACGCATTGGCGATGGCGCCCTCGACGCTGGAGACATTGGTGGCGAAGGCCGGAACGAACGGGACGCCGTCCGTCATCTGACGTGCGGCGATATGCGCGCGGCGCGCGGCTTCAAAGGCACTGCCTTGAACAAGGCCCGAGGAGAGGAACGAAAGGCTCACTTGCGCTTCCCTGTTGGATGTGGCGCGGCGCCATCGAACGCCGCTTATCCGCGAAACAGCAAGGACCGTGCCAAGCGTAGCTAGGTGATCAGATCCGCGCGCCCAAAGTCAGGGATGGCCCGCGCCGCACCCCACCCAGAGCTTCGATCCGGGCCGCGACATTGGCCGCCAGCAGATTGCGCACTCGGCGGTTGACTTCGTTCAGCTGGCGCGCGGTTTGCGCAAGGTTGCGGGTATCCTGATCGAGCACCTCTGCGCCGAAACCGCCAAGCGCCTCGCACAGTTCTTCCTTCTCGCGGGCAATCAGAAACAGATCATCAGCATCGAGCGTGGCAAGCGCTTGCCGCTCGCGCTCCATCACGGCAATCAATTGCCGCAGATTGTTGACGAGCAGGGCGCGCTCAGCAGGGGCGGGCACAGTCACCACGCAGCTCATGCCTTGGTCTGCGGGACAACCGCAAGGCTGACCTGCGCCGCTATCAGCGCGTCTGCGATCTTGGTGGGCACCAGCGGGTAGGAGCCATCGCGCAACGCCGCGCGGATTTTCGCGACGCGTTCGGGATCAATCGGCGGACTTGACGGGTCGAGATCACTGGCGGGGCTCACTTCGACCATTACGCCGGGTTTGACCGCCGAAGCAGGCTTGGCCGGAAGGCTTTGCGCAGGGCGGGCATCAACCTGCGTACGGTCAGTGTCTGACAAGGGCCGGGCCGGGCCGATCGCTTGCAATTTGCTGAGTTCAACCGAAGGCATGGGGTGTCTCCAGATTATTCTATACTCGCCAGAACGACCGATCGGGCACGGGTTTAAGGGGCGACGATCCGGCGATTGTAAAGGCTGCGATGCGCAACTCTCCCTATCGCAGGGCTAATCAGCAGGGATCACCACCAGACCGGGGCGTTCGATGCGGGCACGCAGAGGATCGGCCTTGCGCGAAGTGCGCACAAAGATCCATTCCCCCACAGCGCCGCTTTCGGTCGCCTCGCCCGGCTGCTGCACCGAAAAACCGCGCCCGCGCACCATGATGGTAACAGCATCCCCGCGCTTGATCGCAGGGGCAGCAGCGCTGAAGCGAGTGGCAGCGGCAGGACCAGAAGGCGGCGCAACCGCGACAAAAATGCGCCACGGGTTTGGCCCGGCAGTGCATTCCACCTTGACGCTGCTGCGAGCAGGGGTGTGCCAATCGAGCGCAAGGGGCGCGGCGCAGGCCGCCAGGCGAAGGCGCGGATCGGCTGGCTGGCGTGCACCGCCGGGCTCACCCGGCAGAGCACCGGTGAAATTGGTGATCGCACGATCGATCTCTGCTGGGCTGATCGTGGCAGCAGGAAACGGCGAGGCAGCCGCCGAACCGGCCAGCACCGCGACACAAGCACTCGGCAACAAACAGCAGCGGGCCAGTCGGCGCAGGAGGGGGGCATGGAACATGGGTCAAGATCCGTTATTCGGGGTTTACCCTCACCGAATAGCAAAGATCGTGCCAAGGCCTCACTTATGATGAAGCGCGTTGCGCTTTCCTCAGACCTTGCGCCCTGCCCCCTTAACCTCTCCGGCCAGCCACCACATCCTGTTGGTTTCATTGCTGGCCGGGCCGCAAGAGCCTCGGTTCTACTGATCGGACGGGACCGGCTCGGTCAGAGTGTCATAGGCGAGGCTGGCATAAAGATCGCTTTCTTCGCCTCGCGTGAGAATGGTGCGCACAGCAAGCTTGCTGGCGGCAGCCTGGCGCGCCAGCGCGCTCGCTTCGGCCCAGGCGGCAGCCTCTTTGCCGGGCGTGTAGTGGGCAAAGATCGTCAACGTGGCGCGCGGATCATTGGGTTGTCCGGCCAGCCATTCCTCCAGCGACGGCCCGCCCGCCACGGGACGGTAAAGCGCCTGTGCCGGCGCGACCGCCGCTTCTGCGACAACCTGCCGCGACCCGCCGCGCGCAGCCGCCATCACGCCGGGATCAGCCTCGCGTTCATCCTCGCCCAAACCCGTGAGCGTGATGAGAAACAAGATCAGCGCGAGATCAGCCAGAATAAGCGGCCAGCTCGGTCGGCGGCCTGCCATCAGCGCGCTCATTACGCGACCTCCAGCAGCACAGTTTGCGGCTGCAACGGCCCCATTGGGCGCGAGCGCGGCAATTGGCTTTCAAACCAGCGGGCAAGCCGCACGCGGGCCATATCTTCGGCGCGCGCCCGACGCGCCAGCGCATTGGCCAATGGCAAGCACACCAGATGGGCAAACAGCAGGCCATAAAGCGTCGAGACCACTGCACCGGCAATCGCGCTGGCAGTGGCCTGCGCCATGCCGCTGCCAAGCGAGGGCGCCAGATGTGTGATCGCGTATAGCGTGCCGACCAGCCCGAACACCGGCGCATGATCCGCCGCCAGACGCCACAAGCTGACGCCAGCGCTGATCTGCGCTTTGGCCAGCGCCCGCTGATCCGTCCAAACCTCTTTCCGGACAGCCTCCTCGCCCATGCGCAGATAGGCATTCACCAGCGAGGCCAGAGCCGGGTCAGGCGGCAAAGGTGGTTCAGCGCCATGCCGCCCCCGCAACCTTACGGCGTGGACCACCCGCGCCAGCGCCGAACGATTGGCCGCTTCGTCCAATCCGCGCCCAAGCAAGGCAAGCGTCGCTTTCAGCCCCGCGCGCATATCGGCCCAGCCCTTGCTCAGCGCACTGGCCAACAGCGTGCCGCCGATCACCAGCGCCAAGGCGTGCGCGTCGAACAGGGAAAAGCTCTCCACGGCCATCAATCCCGGCTCGCCCATCACCACTCTTCCTTTCCGCATGAGTGACCCTTGCTTCCCAGAACGGCGGCGAGCCGATGGGATTAAGGCGATTGATCACAGCGGCAAGTCCTTGCCCCATCATCCAAAGGCCATGCGGCAAGGGCGGCAAGGCTTTGCCGCCTGTCGGCTCTGCTCCCGACCCGCTGCGAGCGCGCTGCGGCAATTGGCACGCTTTGTGCTCTCCCGCAGGGTGACCCGCGTCACAACGCCGTGATGCAGACCAATGAACAGGAGCATGCTTGCCGTGACCACAAGTGCAGTGAACACTCGGCTGTTCGGAATTCATGGCGCAGCGCTCGAAGTGCGCTCGCAGCGCATGGGGCTGATCGCCTCGAACATCGCCAATGCGGCCACGCCCGGCTTCAAGGCGCGCGATGTCGATTTTGATGCCGCCTTGCGCGCGCGGCTCGATAGCGGCGCCGCAGGCGCTCCTGCCGCGAACGAGGCGGCGGGCCTCACCTATCGCCGCCCCACCATGCAATCACTGGATGGCAACACAGTCGAACTCGCTCGCGAACAGGTCGCCTTTGCCGAAAACGCGCTCTCCTACAGCGCCTCGCTGACCTTTGTGCAGGGGCGCATCAACACCATCACCCGTGCGATCAAGGGAGAATAGCCGCCGTGCCTGACACCCCCCGGATGACCCTGTTCAGCCTCACCGAACGCGCCATGTCGGCGCAGATGGTGCGCATGAATGCAGCGACCAGCAACCTCGCCAATGCCGGCGCCGTCGCGCGCAAGGAAGGCGAGGCCTACCGCCCGATCCGCGCGGTTTTCGCCAGCGAACTCGACCGCGCAAGCGGCATGGCAAGCGTCAGCGCAGGGGCGATGCAACGCGCCGATGTGGCGCCGGTCAAGCGCTATGATCCCGGCCACCCGCTCGCCGATGCAGATGGCAATGTGTGGGAAGCGGCCGTCGATGAGACGGCCGAGATGGTCGAGATCATGGAAAGCGCCCGGCAATATCAGAACCTCGTGCAGGCGCTGCAAACCGCCAAGCAATTGATGCTCGAAACCTTGAGGAGCGAATAATCATGGAAATCACCCCTGCGTCTGGCCCGGCTGCGCTTGACCGGCTGAACACCCCCTCGCGGCCCAGCAGCACGGGCGGGCTTGGCTCCTTGGGTCAGGCCGATTTCCTGCGACTGCTCACAACGCAATTGCAGTTTCAGGACCCGCTCGAACCGGTCAAGAACGAAGCGATGCTCGCCCAGATGGCACAATTTTCCGCGCTGGCTGCCAAAACCGAAAGCGCCAGCACGCTCGCGCAGATTTCAGGCCAACTTGATCGCCTGATCGCAGCCCAGGAAGCCGCCGCTCAAGCCGCTGCCGAAGCGGCCGCAGCAGCAGCAGCAGCAGCGCAAACGCCTACACCCTGACCCCCCCCCTTACCCCACAGCAAAGGAACACCTGCATGGCCTTCTTCACGTCCTTAAGCGGTATGCGCAACGCCGAGACCAACCTGCGCGTCATCGCCCACAACATCGCCAATGCCGAAACCACCGGGTTCAAGCGTTCGAGCGCGCAATTTGCCGATCTGGTGGCGAGCGGCACCAGCACCGACCCGCGCCGCACCGCCGGGATCGGCTCGACTGTCGCCGCCATCACCCAGGACTTCGCATTGGGGCCGATTGAACAGACCGGGCGCAGCCTCGATCTGTCGATCAATGGCGGGGGCTTTTTCGCGGTCACCGATCCGGTTTCGGGCGAGACCAGCTTCACCCGCAATGGCCGCATGGAAATCACCGTCACCGGCGCGCTCCAGGATTCGCTGGGCGCAGCCTTGCAGGCCTTCCCGGTCGATGCAGCGGGCAATCCGACCGCAGCGGTTCCGGCCAATGTCACCATCCCGCTGGTCAATGGCGGCGGGGCGGAATTGTCCAACGTCACGATCAACAATCGCGGGCTGATTGTGGCTGCCTTCAGCGACGGGACGACCGAGCCGATCGGCATGGTGGCGCTTGCCAATTTTGCCGCCCCCAATGGCCTGCGGGCGATTGGCCAGACCCGCTGGCAGGCGACCGGCGAGAGCGGCGCGCCGGCTTTTGGCAATCCAGGCATCGGCAATTACGGCCAACTGCTCTCGGGCGCGCTCGAACGCTCGAATGTTGATCTGGCGGGCGAGATGGTCGCGCTGCTGACCGCGCAGCGCAATTTCCAGGCCAATGCGCGCGCCATCGATACCGCAACGCAGATCACCCAGACCGTGTTGAACCTGCGCCAGTAAGGGGCCCTAAACCATGGACCGCCTGATCTACACCGCGCTTTCCGCGATGGATGCCGCAATGCATCGCCAGCGCGCTATCGCCAACAACCTTTCAAACGCCTCGACGCCGGGCTTTCGCAAGGAAGTCTTTGCCGTGCTGCCTGCCACCTTGCGCAACACCCCCGATGGTTCGTGGGTGGAGGCGCGGGCGCTGGCACGCGGCAATGTGCGCGGTGCGGATATGGCAGGCGGCAAGATCAACGCCACTGGCCAGCCGCTCGATATCGCGGTCGATGGCAATGCGCTGATCGCCTTTCAGGCTCCGGGCGGCGTGGGCGAGGTCTATTCACGGCGCGGCGATTTGCGGGTTGCGCCATCGGGCCTCTTGGAAAATGGCGAAGGGCTGCCGGTGCTGGGCGAGGATGGCACGCCGATCACCACACCGCCCGGCTTTGCCCTGTCGATCGCGCCCGATGGCGCTGTGCTGGCCCGCGATCCGGCAGCCCCTGCCATTGAACCGCCTGAAACCATTGGCCGGATCAAGCTGGTCTCGCCCGAAGGCAGCCAGTTGGTGAAAGGCATCGACAGCTTTCTGAAGGTGCCGGATGGCGCAGGCGGCAGCGGCGTCTTGCCGCCTGACCCGACCGCGCGCGTCACGCCCGGGGCGCTTGAGGCTTCCAATGTCGAGACCGCCGAAACGCTGGTCGCCATGATCGATGCCCAGCGCGCCTTTGAACAGCGCGCGAAAATCATCCGCACTGCAGGCGAGTTGGATGAAGCCGCCAGCCGCTTGATGTCGCTGCGTTAAACCCCGTCAAAGGACCATTAAAATGCCCAATTCCGCTCTTAATGTCGCGCGCACTGGCCTTGAAGCGCAAGACGCCCGCATCCGTGTGATTGCCAACAACCTTGCCAATATCGGCACCACCGGCTTCAAACGCGACCGGGTGGATTTTGCCACGCTCGCCTATCAGGAAAAGCGGGTGGCCGGGCAGCAATCCACCGCGCAAACCCAATATGCGGTGGGTCTTAATCTCGGAACCGGGGTGCAGGTGCAGGGCACCAGCCGCATCGAGACGCAGGGCAATCTCAACGCGACCGGCAAGCCGTTTGATATTGCGCTTGATGGGCCGGGCTATTTCCAGGTGGAATTGCCACCCAATGGCGAGATCGGCTTTACCCGCGCCGGCAATTTCACGCTCTCGCCTGAAGGCCAGCTGATTACATCGCAAGGCTTTCCGATCACGCCGCCGGTGCAGATCCCCTTGGATGCAACCACCATCACCATTGGGCAGGACGGGATCATCACCGCCGTGACAGCAGCTGCGCCCGAACCTGTCCAATTGGGCGAGTTGGTGGTGGCCAGCTTCGTGAACCCTGCGGGCCTGCGCGCCATCGGGGACAATTTCCTCGTTGAAACCGCCGCCAGCGGACCGGCCCAGATCGGCCCGGCGGCACAGGAAGGGCGCGGGCGCGTGCGGCAGGGGATGCTGGAGGCATCCAACGTCAATGTCGTCGAAGAACTCGTCGAAATGATCGAGGCCCAGCGTGCCTATGAGATCAATTCCAAGATGGTGAGCGCGGTCGATGAAATGCTGCGCAACGCCAACCAGACGCTGTGATGAACAGGCCCGCCATGAAACCGGCCGCGGTTCTTACAGCGCTCAGCGCCTTTGCTTTGGCAGGCTGCATGGGCGGCATGGAAGGCTCGCGCCCTCGGCCCGAATTTACGTCACCGCCCCCACCGCCGCTGGCGGCCAACAGCGATCCGGCCAATCTGCCAGCCAATGGCGGCGCGATTTTCCAGCCTGCACAAGGCTATTCCGGCCTGCATGTGGGCGCGCGCGCGCGGATGCTGGGCGATATGCTGACGATTGTGCTGGTGGAATCCACCACCACCCAGAAAAGCGCCAGCGGGCAGACCCGGCGCGATGGCAGTTTTTCAATCACCCCGCCTGCCAGCGGCCCCTTGAGCTTTTTGAACCCCGAAGCCCTTAAAGCTGCCAGCGAAGGGTCGTTCAGAGGACAGGGTAACGCAGCCCAGCAAAGCCGCCTCAATGGAGCGATCGCTGTCACCATCACCGCGGTCTATCCCAACGGGACAGCCGATGTGGTGGGCGAAAAACAGCTCGCGCTCTCCCAGGGCGAGGAATGGGTGCAATTTGCCGGGCGCGTGCGGCTGATTGATGTCGATGCGAACAATCGCGTCTTCTCCAATCAGGTCGCCAATGCGCGGATGATCTATTCGGGCCGGGGGGCGATCCAGCAGGCGAGCCGTCCGGGCTGGCTGTCACGCTTTTTCGGCGCAATTTCGCCGTTTTGAGGAAGGGAGCAGGCAAATGAAACACTGGACTTGGCTCCTTTTGCTGGTGGCTGCACTCCTGCCCGCGCCCGCCATGGCCGAACGCATCCGCGATCTTGGCCAATTCGAAGGCCTGCGCGCCAACCAATTGACCGGCTACGGCGTGGTCGTTGGCCTGCAAGGGACCGGCGATGACAATCTGCAATATGTCACCCAAGCCATGCGCGGCGTGTCCGAAAGGCTCGGCCTGCAATTGCCGCCCGGCGTCAGCCCCAATCTGCGCAACGCGGCCGCTGTGATCGTGACGGCGGAACTGCCCGCCTTTGCCAAGCCCGGCCAGCGCATCGACATCACCATTGCTGCGATCGGCCAGGCGCGTTCCTTGCGCGGCGGCTCGCTCATCCTCACGCCGCTGGTGGGGGCTGATGGGCAGGTCTATGCCATGGCACAGGGCAATGTCGCCGTCGGCGGGCTGGGCGCCAATGCGCGCGATGGATCACAAGTGGCGATCAACGTGCCCACTGTCGGCCGCATCGCGGATGGAGCGACAGTCGAGCGCGCGGTGGCGACCGGATTTGACCGCGAAGGCACCTTGCGCTTCAATCTTCACAACGCCGATTTCCTCACCGCTGCGCGCGTGCGCGATGCGATCAATATGCGCTTTCCCGGCACGGCCAGCATTGGTGATGGGGTGAGCATCGAACTCGCCCTGCCGTTTGGCAACGACGTGCGTTCGGGCCTCATGGCCGAGATCGAGATGCTGCCTGTCACCCCTGCGCCAACAGCCGCGCGGGTGATTGTCAACAGCCGCACCGGCACGGTTGTCATCAACCAGTCCGTGCGCCTTGCCCCTGCTGCGATCAGCCACGGCAAGCTGGTGCTGCGGATCGATGAAAACCCGATGATTGTGCAGCCCGAACCCTTCTCGCGCGGGGTTACCGCCGTTGAAGAATCCAGCACCATCACTGTCGAACAGGAAGCGACCAGAGTAGCGCTAATGCCAGGGGCGGCGAACCTTTCGCAAATCGTTGACGCTCTCAATCTGCTCGGCGTGGGCGCAACCGATCTGATCGTGATCCTTGAAAGCCTGAAACAGGCAGGCTCCTTGCAAGCCGAAATGGTGGTGCTGTGATGATCCCGGTCAACCCTCCACCACCGGGCCTGCCCCTGTCTGCGCACAAGGTTGCACCCCGACCGGCGCCCGCGCTCACCCCCGAACAGGCGCAATTGCGTAAAGCAGCCGAAGGCTTTGAAGCCTTTCTGCTGCGCAAAATGCTCGAAAGTGCGCGGTCGGCCTTTGCGCCGGACTCCACCCCGCTCACCGGCGGCGGGATGCAGCAATTCACCACGATGCGCGATGAACGCCTTGCCGAAATCGCCGCTTCGACCGGTGCCTTCGGGTTTGCCCGCAGCATCGAGGCACAGCTTGCGCAATATGCCACACCTCAAGGAGATGCGTGATGCCGACCGCTTTGTTTTCGATTGGCCGCAGCGGCCTCAACGCCTCGCGCCTCAGCCTTGAGTTGACCGCTCAGAACATCGCCAATGCCGGAAATGCGGATTTCGCGCGCCGCAGCATCAAGCAAAGCGAGCTGGTGGGCAGCGGCAATATTGCGCTTAACACCGCGGATTCTTTCGGCGGGGTGCGCCTGTCCGGGATTGACCGCGCGCAAAGCGCTCTGCTGCAGCGTCAGGCACGCGACAGCGCAGCAGCGCTGGCGAGCACGAGCGCGGAATTGCGCGCGCTGAAATCGGCAGAAACCGCGCTGGAGCGCACCAGGCTTTATGATGCACTGGTGGGTTTCGAGGCCGCCTTCACCCGGCTCGAAAGCGATCCCACATCCGCGCCCTTGCGCACCGCAGCGCTCGAAAGCGCACGGCAATTGGTGGGCACGTTCAACACCGCGGATGAAAGCCTTGCCAATGCCCGCCGCCTGACGATTGGCGAGGCGGAGGCCGATGTGCTGACCATCAACACGCTCACCGATGATCTGGCGCGCATCAACCGCGAAATGGTCGCCGCGCGCGATGGGTCGGCTGGCAAGGCGGCGCTGCTCGACAGCCGTGATGCAGCGCTCGCCCGACTGGCGGAACAGATCGGCATTTCAGCAAGCTTCAATCCCGATGGCACCGTGCTGGTGAATGCCAATGGCACACCGACCACCACGCTGGTGGATGGCGGGACGAATGCTGTTTTCGGCATAACAGTGGGCGCAGATGGCACGCTGGACTTTGCGATCGACGGCGCTGGCTTCGTGCCTGCCAGCGGCGCGATGGCGGGGCGCGCGGCCGCCTTGCAGGCAAAGGCCGATTTGCAGGTGCAATTGGACGCGCTGGCGGCTGATGTGATCGGCATCATCAACACCGCGCAAAGCACCGGCAGCGATCTTGCGGGCAATCCGGGTGCCGCCGTGTTCAGCGGCACGGGCGCCGGCACGATCGCGGTGGTGATGACATCGGGCAAAGGGCTGGCGACCGCGCCTGCCGGAGCGCCTGCGGGCAATCGCGACACCGCCAATCTGGCCGCCATGCTGGCAGCATTGGGCGGCGCGAGTGGCCCGGTCGAAGGCGCCAACACACTGCTTTTGCAACTCTCCAGCCGGGTTGCCGGCCTTGAATTGCGGCGCGAGGGCCTCAGCGTGGTGGCGGCCAGCGCGCGCGAGGAATTGGCGCGCGAGACCGGCGTTGATCTCGACAATGAAGCGGCCAACCTGGTGCAATTGCAGCGCGCCTTTGAAGCCAACAGCCGGGTCATTCAGGTCGCTGCCGACCTGTTCGATACGATTCTGGCGCTGCGATAGGCGAAGAAGGAGACAGGCAATCATGGCATCGCTCAGCACATCTTTCGGCGGGTTCTTTGAACGCTCGATCACGCGCATGAACACGCTTCGCGGGCAGATCGACCGCGCCCAGACGCAAATCGCCACGGGTCAGCGGATCGAGCGCGGCTCGCAAGACCCGGCGGCTGCTGCCGCACAGCGCGTGCTGGATCGCCGCGCGCGGCTGGGCGAGGCGGCGATGGGCAATGCCAGCCAGCTGGCGCAGGATCTGGCCCTTGCCGACCGCGAATTGCTGAGCGTCTCCAGCCTGCTGCAACGCGCCCGCGAATTGGCGGTGGCCGCCGCCAGCGACACCTCCGGCACCGCCGGACGGGCCGCGATCGCATCGGAACTCGCACAGCTCAGCGATGAATTGTTCGCGCGCGCCAATGGCACAACCCCCACCGGAGAGCCCCTGTTCGCAGGCCTCGCCTCAGGCGCAGCCTTTGCCCGCAACCCCGATGGCAGCGTCAGCTATATCGGCACCCCGCAAGTCGGCAGTGTCCCGCTTGGCCCCGGCACATCGATTGAACGCGGGCTTCCGGGCTCGCAAATCTTCGAATTCAGCGTCGATGGCACGCCCACCAACGCCTTTGCCGTGATGGCGACGCTCACCGCAGCGATTTCCGGCGGCGCTGGCGACCCGGCTGCAGCGGCGCGTGAAGCGCTCTCCGGCCTCGACAGCGCGCTCGACAGCGTCAGCCGCGCGCAGACCATTATCGGCACCCGCGCGGTGTGGGTGGAAATGGTCCAGACCGAACAGCGCAACCGCGCCGTCGATCTGGCCGAACGCCGCTCCGAAGTCAGCGACACCCCCATCAGCGAGGCCATCGTGCGGCTGCAGCAAACCCTGACCGCGCTTGAAGCCAGCCAGCAAGCCTTTGCCCGGGTCAGCGGGCTCACGCTGCTGCGCGCCCTGTCCTGATCTCAAGCACACAAGGAGCGCGGACCCGTGTTTGCAGCCATTGGTATAGTTGTCCTGCTGGTGATGGTGTTCGGCGGCTTTGTGCTCGCCGGAGGCTCGCTGGGGCCGGTGCTCGCGGCCATGCCGCTTGAACTGATGATGATCGGCGGAGCGGCGATCGGCGGCATCCTGATCGGCAACACGATGCATGAGATCAAGCTTTTGGGCGCGGGCTTTGCCAAGGTGTTCAAAGGCGCAAAATACACCGATCAGGATCACATTGATGCCATTGCATTGACCTCCAAGCTGATGAAATTGCTGCGCTCCGAAGGGCCGGTGGCGCTGGAAAGCCATGTCACGGATCCTGCCAATTCTGCGCTGTTCAGCGAATATCCGCGCCTCCAAAGCGATCCTGTGGTGTGCAATATGATCTGCGATCCGCTTACGCTTATGGTGGTGTCATCAGGCACGCTTGATACCCACGCAGTCGAAGATGTGATTGATAACGCGATCAAAACCCAGCTTCACGAAATGGACGAACCGGCCCATGCGGTGCAAACTCTGGCGGACTCCCTGCCGGCGCTGGGGATTGTCGCTGCCGTGCTTGGCATCATCAAGACGATGGGCGCAATCGATCAGCCACCCGAGGTTCTGGGCAAGATGATCGGGGGCGCGCTGGTCGGCACGTTCCTCGGCGTGCTGCTCGCCTACGGCTTTGCCGGGCCGATGGCCGGGCGCCTGAAACAGGTGAATGCCCATGACAGCCAGATTTTCCAGTCGATCAAACAGGTGATTGTGGCCAGCCTCAATGGCTATCCGCAGCCGCTCGTGCTCGAAGCGGCGCGTTCGGGCCTGCCGCCTGCACACCGCCCCAAGTTGACCGATCTTCTCGACATTATGCGGGGGCGGTGAGGTGGCCGAAGCCGATCCGGCGCTGGCGGCCAAAGCGGCAGCCGCTGGCAAGCCGCCGCCGCCCATCATCGTCAAGAAAATCACCATTGTCGAAGGCGGACACCATGGCGGCGCGTGGAAAGTCGCCTATGCCGATTTCGTCACTGCCATGATGGCGTTTTTCCTGCTGTTGTGGCTGCTGGGTGCTACGGAAGAAAAACAGCGCAAAGGCATTGCCGACTATTTCACGCCCACGCTGGTGAAACTGCGCAAGGAAAGTGCTGGTTCGGACGGACTGCTCAAGGGCTCCTCGCTGACCGATGCCGATAATTACCCCAATGCCATGGGGCAAACCGGCACGCGCGCCATCACCATACCGCGCGCCGCCACTGGCGGAGTGAAAGAGGCAGGCGGACGCGGCGAGCTCGATTCCGAAAAGCTCAAGGAACTGCGCGACAAGATCGATCAGAAGCTGGTGCAGCGCCGCCAGCTCCGGCATCTCGCGCGGCAGGTGCGGGTGATGCGTGCGCCCGAGGGCATCCGCATCGATCTGATGGATGATGCCGATTTTTCGATGTTCGAACTGGGCACCACGGTTTTGACCCGCGAAGCGCGCGGGCTGATCGAGGTGATCGGTGAGACTGTGCGCGAGGAACGCGCGCCGCTGATCCTGCGCGGCCACACCGATGCCCTGCCCTGGCGCAAGGGTGTGGTGGCCAATAACTGGTCGCTGTCCGCAGGGCGCGCTGAGGCAACGCGGCAGGCGCTGATGTTGTCGGGTGTCGCGCAATCGCGCATAGTGCGCATCGAAGGCGTGGCCGATACCGAACCGCTGATTGCCGACAACCCCGCTGATCCGCGCAATCGCCGCATTTCGCTGCTGCTGCTCGACAGCAAGGCGATGGCGCAGCAAGGGCGCCCGCCGGTGCCGCGCGCAGCCGCCGGACGCGGCATCATGGCGGTTGAAGGGGCTGGCGCGGGTGCAGGTGCGGGCCTGAACGAATAGCGCTCTTGCCAATCGGGCGCTGCATGAGGATAGGCGTTCGGGAAACAGGAGACACGCCTCATGAAGACCCGCGCCGCCGTTGCCTTTTCCGCCAAACAGCCGCTCGAAATCGTCGAACTCGATCTCGAAGGGCCCCGGCCGGGCGAAGTGCTGGTGGAGATCATGGCGACCGGGATTTGCCACACTGATGCCTATACGCTGGATGGGTTCGACAGCGAGGGGATCTTCCCCAGCGTGTTGGGGCATGAAGGCGCAGGGGTGGTGCGCGAAGTGGGCGCGGGCGTGACCAGCGTGAAGCCGGGCGATCATGTGATCCCGCTCTACACCCCCGAATGCCGCCAGTGTAAGTCGTGCCTTTCGGGCAAGACCAACCTATGCACCGCCATCCGCGCCACCCAAGGCAAGGGCCTGATGCCCGATGGCACGACCCGGTTCAGCTATAAGGGCCAGCCGATCTATCACTACATGGGCTGTTCGACTTTCAGCAATTTCACTGTCCTGCCCGAAATCGCGGTGGCGAAAATCCGTGAGGACGCACCCTTCCAGAGCGCTTGCTACATCGGCTGCGGGGTGACGACAGGCGTGGGCGCTGTCACCAACACCGCGAAAGTGCAGGTGGGCGACAATGTCGTGGTGTTCGGCCTTGGCGGGATTGGCCTCAATGTCATTCAGGGCGCGCGGCTGGCGGGCGCAAACATGATCGTGGGCGTCGATATCAACCCGGCGCGCGAGGAATGGGGCAAGCGCTTTGGCATGACCCACTTCCTCAACACCTCTGGCATGAGCCGCGAGGAAGTTGTCGCCAAAATCGTCGAGCTCACCGATGGCGGGGCGGATTACACCTTTGATGCGACCGGCAACACCGAAGTGATGCGCACCGCATTGGAAGCCTGCCATCGCGGCTGGGGCACCAGCATTATCATTGGCGTGGCCGAAGCGGGCAAGGAAATCGCCACCCGGCCGTTTCAACTGGTGACGGGCCGCAACTGGCGCGGCACGGCGTTCGGCGGCGCGAAAGGCCGCACCGATGTGCCCAAAATCGTCGATATGTATATGCAGGGCAAGATCGAGATCGACCCCATGATTACCCATGTGATGGGCCTTGAGGAAATCAACACCGCGTTCGATCTGATGCACGAAGGCAAATCGATCCGCAGCGTGGTGGTGTTCTAGGGCCTGTGGGGATTCATCGTGAATTGATGGTTGCGGCAGCAAGATAGATCATGGCGGCGAAGCTTTGATCGGTTTTGCATGCGCGCATGGCGAT
>MEDW01000007.1 GCA_001724215.1 Erythrobacter sp. SCN 62-14
GGGCGCTTCGCGCAGCATCGGGATGATGACGATCTGGTGCGGCGCGATGGCGGGCGGGACGCGGAGGCCATCGTCGTCGCCATGCGTCATGATCACCCCGCCGACGAGCCGCGTCGAGGTGCCCCAACTGGTCGTGTGGCAATATTGCTGGGTGCCTTCGCGGTCCTGGTACTGGATGCCCGAGGCGTGCGCGAAATTGGTGCCGAGATAGTGGCTGGTGCCCGCCTGAAGCGCCTTGCCGTCCTGCATCATCGCCTCGATCGACCAGGTCTCGACCGCGCCGGGAAAGCGCTCGTTCTCGGGCTTCTCGCCGGCGATCACCGGGAGCGCAAGGTCCTCCTCGGCGCAGGCGCGGTACATCTCGAGCGCGCGGTGGGTCTCGGCGAGCGCATCCTCGCGGGTCTCGTGCGCGGTGTGGCCTTCCTGCCAGAGGAACTCGCTGGTGCGCAGGAACATCCGCGTGCGCATCTCCCAGCGCACCACGTTCGCCCACTGGTTGGTGAGCAGCGGCAGGTCGCGCCACGACTGCACCCAGCGCGCCATGGCATCGCCGATGATCGTCTCGGAGGTCGGGCGGACGACCAGCGGCTCTTCCAGCTTCGCGGCCGGATCGGGGACCAGCCCGCCCTTGCCGTCGGCGATCAGGCGGTGGTGGGTGACGACCGCCATCTCCTTGGCGAAGCCCTCGACGTGCTCGGCCTCGCGGGTGAAGTTCGCAAGCGGGATGAACAGCGGGAAGTAGCAGTTAGAGACGCCCGCGGCCTTGATGCGGTCGTCCATCAGGCGCTGGATGCGCTCCCAGATGCCGTAGCCCCAGGGCTTGATCACCATGCAGCCGCGCACGCCCGATTCCTCGGCGAGGTCGGCGGCGGCGATGACTTCCTGATACCACTTGGCGAAATCGTCTTCGCGCTTGATGGTCAGCGCGTGGCGGATCTGAGACACGGAATTGGGCCTTTTTGAATATGCTGCGGCAGGGGCCGCTTGATCGGGCCCCGATTGCCTTATTTGCTTAAATCGTCCAGCTTCTTTTGCATCGCGGCCATCTGTTCACGCAAGGCCGCGATCTCGTCGCTGGTGGGTGCCGTGCTTTCGGTAGGGGCACTCGGCTTCTTGGCCGCAGGCTTGCTGCTGGCAATTCCGGGCATGAACACATCGGCTGCCGCCCGCATCATCGCCATGTTGGTTTCGTGGATCGCTGCAAGCGGCCCGCCGCTTATGCCCTTTTCAAAGGCCTCGCGAATCTTGGCCTGGTTCTCACGAAAATTCGCCATGCTCGCTTCGAGATAGGAAGGCATCATTGCCTGCATCGAATTGCCATACATGCCGATCAATTGGCGCAGAAAGCTGACCGGCAGCATCTGCTGGCCGCCATTGGCTTCTTCATCCATGATGATTTGCGTCAGGATCGAATGAGTAATGTCATCGCCTGTCTTGGCGTCGAGAACCTGAAACTCGACATTTTCGCGCACCATGCCGGCAAGATCTTCAAGCGTGATGTAGCTTGAAGAAGCGGTGTTGTAGAGCCTGCGATTGGCGTATTTCTTGATTGTGATTGCAGCGCCTTCCTGGCTGGCAGCCTCGCGTGCTTTTCTTGACATTTTGTGCGTTCCTGACCCGTTTTCTCAGTTCAGTTTAGCACCCGCAATATGTGCAGCGCAATATGGGCTGCAAAACCATCCTCAGCGGCGCAGGCGCGCTCCGATCGTGGTGAGCAATTCATATTGCGAAAGAACACTTTGCTGCGCAGCATCAGGTAGATGGAATGGCACCTCGAGCCAGTCTCCGGGGGCCAGATTGGGCGCAGCGGAGCAATCGATCACCACCATGTCCATCGACACCTTGCCAAGGATGGGAAGGTGCGCCCCGTTCAGCATCATCGCCGCACCCGGCCCGCGGCAGCGCAGGAACCCATCGGCATAGCCCAAAGAGACGGCGGCGACTTCCGTGGGCTGGGTTGCGGTAAAGGTCGCGTTGTAGCCCACGCTGTCACCAGCAGCGAGACGGCGACGCTGGATCACGGCTGCCTCGATCCGCGCCACCTGACGGATCGGCCCTGCCAGTTCCGCACGTGGCACACCGCCATAAAGCGCAAGTCCCGGGCGCGTTACATCGAAGGCGTAGTCGGGGCCAAGGGCAATGCCCGCGCTGTTGGCAAGGCTTAGGCGCTGGTGGGCAAGCTGCGCTGCGACCTCGCGAAAGGCGGCAAGCTGGCTCGCGTTCATCGCGCTGTCCTCGTCAGCGCTGGCCAGGTGGCTCATGAGCAGGTCGATTTCGAGCGCCGCAATCGCCGGATCGCCTGCCTCATGCGGGGCAATGCCGATGCGGTTGATACCCGTGTCGACCATCAGGTGGCACGCCCCGCCACCAGCCTCGTTCCACACCCGTGCCTGGTGGAGCGAATTGATCACTGGAAGCACCCCGACGGTGCGCGCATAGGCCGCCTCGGCAGCGGCGATGGGCCCATGCAGCACAGCAATCTGCGCCGGGGGCGCATGCGCAAGCGCGGCGCTCACCTCGCTCCAATGGGCGACAAAAAACTGCGCACAGCCCGCATCGCGCAAGGCCGGCAGGCAGGTGGCGACGCCCAGCCCATAGCAATCTGCCTTGATCGCAGCCCCCGCCCGCGCCTTGCCCGAAAGCGCATCGAGCGCACGCCAATTGGCGGCAAGAGCATCAGTGTCCACCACCAGCCGCAGTGAGGGCGGCGGCAAGCGCGCCTCAGTCATCCGCAAAATCTTTCGGCGGGCCCCACGGAATGCCCCACCAAGCAACCGCCAGCCCAAACGCCACCACGGCCCAAGTGTACCACAGGCCCGAATAGATATTCCCGGTGCTCGCCACGATCACACCAGCAATCAGCGGCAGGAACCCGCCAAGATAACCCGCCCCGATGTGATAGGGGATCGACATCGAAGAATAGCGGATCTTGGGCGGAAACATTTCGGACAAGAGCGCGGCGACCGAACCATAGGTTAGTGCCGAGAGCAGTCCCAGCAGCAGAAGGATCGCGACAATCCCGGCAAGATTGGCAAAACCGGGCTTCTGCTTGGAAAAATCGAACCCGAACTGTGCAAGGCTGGCATGAATACCCGCCCGCCGGGCGCTGCCGCTTTCCAGCCATTCGGGCGCAATCGCAATCTGCGTTCCGCCAGCTGAGAGGGTAAGCTGGTCACTTGATGTCAGCGTGTAGGGCACGCCTGAGGCGGTGAGGGTTTCAAGGATCTTGCCGCAATCGGATTGATCGCGATTGAACAATTCGGCAAACGGATCTGTGACGCACTGAGGTCCGCTTACCGCCACAGGCGCCGCGCGCGCTGCGCGTTCCAGATCGGGATTGGCAAGTGCCCCCAAACCCCAGAAGGCCGGGAACAGCAACACCAGCGTGGCTGCCGCGCCAATGATGATCGGGAGTTTGCGCCCGACCCGATCCGACCACTTGCCGACAATCAGGTAAAAGCTCATCGCAACAAGCCCCGAGACCAGCAGGATGAGTTCGACCACCTGATCATCAACATGCATCGGCCCGCGCAAGAAACTCATGCCGGAAAAGAACGCCGTGTACCAGATCGTTGTCAGAACGCCGGTGATCCCGAACAGGGCGACGAAAATCCGCTTGGGATTGCCGGGATAGGTGAAACTTTCAACGAATGGATTGCCGGCTGTCTCACCGGCTTCCTTCATTGCCTTGAACACCGGGCTTTCGGAAAGCTTCAGGCGCATCCACAGCGAAATGCCCAGCAGAATAAGCGACAAAAGGAACGGCACGCGCCAGCCCCAGGCAGCGAATTCATCCGCTGGAATAAGGAAGCGACAGGCCAGCACCACGATGATCGAGAGCACGAACCCGCCGGCGACGCTGGCCTGAATGAAGCTGGTGTAAAAGCCGCGCTTTTCCGGTGGTGCGTGTTCTGCGACATAGATCGCTGCCCCGCCATATTCGCCGCCGAGCGCGAGGCCCTGAATAACGCGCAGGATGATGACGATAATGGGTGCGGCAATTCCGATACTGGCCACAGTGGGAATAAAGCCCACCCCGGCAGTCGCAATCCCCATCAGTGTGACTGTTACAAGGAAAGTGTATTTGCGTCCCAGCTTGTCGCCAAGAAAGCCAAACAGGATCGCCCCGATCGGACGGAAGGCGAATCCGACAGCGAAAGTCGACCACACCAGCAAAAGGCCCAAGGTGTCATTATCGACATCGTAGAAGGCATCCTTCAGGATGTAGGCAAGTGTGCCGTAAATGAAGAAATCATACCATTCAAAGACGGTGCCCGCGCTTGATGCGCCGATTACCAGGCGAATCTCCTGCTCGCTCGGCTGGCGTGCTGCGAGCGCTTCGGCTTCTGCCATATCCCGTAAACCCCTTGCGCCCGCGCAGGGGAGCGCAGGCTTTATCTCGCAACGGCTCTAGCGTTTCGTCTCGGCGCTGCAAAGCGCCTCGGTGGCAGCCGTCCACGGCAATAGCAAGGCTGAGTGGCGGCCCTTGTGCGGTAAGGCCGGAGCGATCACGTCAAGCCCCGGCCATTCGGGCAGAGCGCCCTGCCCGGTCAGCCATATCTCCAACTGCTGATGCGTTGCCGCGATTTCGCTTGCGCCGCGTCCCGGCATGCCAGCCGCCATGATCGCGGCCGAAGCCTGCCCGATCGCACAGGCGGCCAGTCGCATTCCGATGCGGGTGATGCAGCTTGCCTGATCGCATTCAAGACCCAGTTCGATCACGCTACCGCAAGTGCGCGAGCGAGCGCTGGCGCGGTAGGTAAAATCACCTGCCAAAGGGTAAGCCGAAAGGCCCGTGGCCAGCGCCAGCATCTCGGGAGTGTAAAGCGCCATCGTCTGGCTTCATCTGCCTCAATTGCCCGCAGCCGCCTTGGCAGCAGCCTTGTCACGCGCCTCGGCTGCGGCCTGATCGCGCGCACGGCGCACCGCTAGATCCGGCACCAGCTCACGCGAGAAAGTATCGACCGCCGGATAGGATCGTGCCAGCACAATCCACGTTGGTCGGCCCTGATAACCCCAATTGTCATCATACCCAAGGATCAGGATTGCAAAGGCAAATACGCCAACAAGCACACCCTTGATTGCCCCAAACCCAAATCCCAATACCCCATCAACCGGTCCAAGCACGGGATCGGCCGGCGCCTCGCTCACATTGTTCACAATCAACTTCATTGCGGCATAAGGCACTAGCAACAGCAGCGAGATGGCCAGCAGGCTGGTTGTTTTCCCACCGTCAATATGGGCCGCCAAGGCATCGGTCAAAGGTGTGTGGAGATAATGCACCGCGAAGGCTGCAAATATCCATGCGGCCAGAGAAACCACTTCCTGCGACAGTCCGCGCAGGAACCCGCCGATCCCGGCAACGCCCACAATACCCAGCAAGATGAAATCAAGGCCCTTCACGGCGCGCAGGATTATGCGTTGGCCATGACCTGGTCAACGAGGTTCGCAAGGGCACCCAATGAGCGATAGTTAATATCCTTGATGCCGCTATCCGCTCCCGCCGGGCCGAACCCCGTTGCAAAGCCCAACTTGGCCGCCTCGCGCAGGCGCAGACCCGCATGGGCAACGGGACGGATTTCGCCTGCAAGGCTGACCTCGCCAAACCACGCTGACTTATCCGCCAAGGGCTTGTCTGCCAGCGCCGATACCAGCGCGGCCGCCACCGCGAGATCGGCGGCCGGATCGGTGAGGCGGTAACCCCCTGCGATGTTGAGGTAAACTTCGGCTGATGAGAAATTCAATCCGCAGCGCGACTCCAGCACTGCCAGCAGCATGGCGAGCCGCCCTGAATCCCACCCGACGACCGCACGGCGCGGCGTCGCGCCCGATTGGAGGCGCACAATCAGCGCCTGAATCTCGACCAGCACCGGGCGCGTGCCCTCCAATGCCGGGAACACCGCGCTGCCCGCCAGCGGCGCTTCGCGGCCCGATAGGAACAGCAGCGACGGGTTGGCGACTTCTTCCAGACCTTCTGCTGCCATGGCAAAGACGCCGATTTCATCGACCGCGCCAAAGCGGTTCTTCAGCGCGCGCAGGATGCGATACTGATGGCTGCGCTCACCTTCGAAACTCATCACCACATCGACCATGTGCTCGAGCACCCGGGGTCCGGCGATGGTGCCGTCCTTGGTGACATGGCCGACCAGCACCAGCGCACAGCCGCTTTCCTTGGCGTAGCGGATCAGTTCCAACGCACATCCGCGCACCTGAGAAACCGTGCCGGGCGCGCCTTCGATGGTGTCGGAATGCATCGTCTGGATCGAATCGATCACCAGTAGCGCCGGCGCCGGCCCCTGTCCCAGCGTGGTGAGGATATCGCGCACCGAGGTTTCCGAAGCGAGCCGGATCGGGCTGTCTGCCACCCCCATGCGGGCCGCCCGCAGGCGGACTTGACCGGCGGCTTCCTCGCCGCTGACATAGACGACATCATTCCCCCCGCGCGCGATGGTGGCCGCCGTTTGCAAGAGCAAGGTCGATTTCCCGATCCCCGGATCGCCCCCCATCAGCACCGCCGATCCCGGCACCAATCCGCCGCCGAGCGCGCGGTCAAATTCGGCCAGCCCCGTCGATTTCCTGATCGGGAGCGCCACCGGCTGATTAAGCGGCTCAAACGCCACCGCCCGTCCCCCGCGCGAGAGATCATGCTTTTGCGAGAACACCGTAGCAGGGACGTCTTCAACCAGCGTATTCCATTCCCCGCAATCGGGGCATTGGCCCTGCCAGCGCGGCGAAACCGAGCCGCAGGAGGTGCACACAAACCGCTTTTTCGCTTTGGCCATGGCGCCTCTTTATCAGAACAGAGTAAGAACGCAATTGCGCTTTGCGCGCTTTGCCGTCAAGCTTGCATCATGCGGCAGAAAGAACTGCGACTGGCGTTGGTGTGTTACGGCGGGGTGAGCCTTGCAGTCTATATGCATGGCATCACCAAGGAAATCTGGCATACCGCCCGGGCCAGCCGGGCGTTCCATTCGCCAGAAGAATCAGCGCCTTCCGGGGTGGCGGCTGCCTATCACGCAATGCTGTGCGAGATTGAGGCAATCCATGATCTGCGCCTGCGGATTTTGCCCGATATTCTGACCGGCGCAAGCGCGGGCGGGATCAATGCGGTGTTTCTGGCACAGGCGCTCCATTCGGGCGACAGTCTTGAGCCGCTTACCGATCTGTGGCTGGCTAATGCCGATGTCAGCGAGCTCACCGATCCCGAAGCAGAACCGCTATGGCGCCATGCCAAGTTCTGGGCGCAGCCGATTGCCGAATGGTTCCTGAAACGCCCCGGGAACACGGTGAGCGCAACGGTTGCACCTGAAACCCGCCGGGAAGTGCGCGAGAAGGTGTCCCGCTTTGTCCGGCTGCGCTGGTTTGCTCCGCCCTTTTCTGGCGGGCGCTTTTCCGCGATGCTCTATGAGGCGCTTGAGCAGATGGCCGAGCAAGGCGACGGGGTGCCTGTATTGCCAGCGGGCCATCCGGTTGATCTGGCGGTGACTGTGACCGATTTTCGCGGCCACGCCGAATTGCTCAGGCTCCATTCGCCTGCAATCATTGCCGAGACCGAGCACCGCCTGCCGATCCGGTTTCACGCGCGTGTGGCCGATGAGGCGGCGCCGGTTCTGGGCGACCGGCTTGAACTGGTGCTGGCGGCGCGCGCAACGGCGAGCTTTCCGGGTGCGTTCCCGCCGCTGATGCTGGAGGAGATCGACCGGCTCGCTGCTGCCGAGGGACGGGAATGGGCGTCGCGGGACGAATTCCTGCGTCGGGTGATGCCGGTCCACGTGCGCGATGGTACCGTGGACACCGCCGCGCTGATCGATGGCGCGGTCCTGGTCAACGCGCCGTTCGGTGCGGCGCTGGATTCGCTCCACAGCAGGCCCTCCACTCGCGAGGTGGACCGCCGCTTTGTCTATATCGATCCGCGCCCTGATCGCCGCAGTCCCCCGCCACTTGGCGAGGCGGGCAAGGTCGGGTTTTTCGGGGCGATTTTCGGCGCGCTCTCCACCATTCCGCGCGAACAACCCATTCGCGATGATTTGGAACGTATCGAACAGCAATCGCGCGATGCGCGGCGGCTGCGCGGCATTGTGCAAGGAATGCAGGGACAAATCGATGCCGCAGTGGAGCGCTTGTTCGGCTACACCTTCTTCCTCAATCGCCCCACCCCAAAACGTCTCGCCGCATGGCGCGCGAAAGCGCAAAACGCGGCTGCTGCCCAATCGGGCTTCGCCTTTGCCGCTTACACCTCAACCAAGTTCAGCGCGATTATCACGCGGCTTGCGCGCCTCACTCATGCTGCAGCGCCCGAACTGGGCCTTGGCGATGCCTCGCTGATTGCCGATGTGTTGCGCGCCGAATTGGCGGCGCGCGGGCTTGAGGAATTAACCGAAAGCGGCGGCGGAGCGAGCGCTGCGGCCATCGCCTTTTTCCGCGCTCATGACATTGGTTTCCGCGTCCGGCGGCTGCAACTCCTCACGCAGAAACTCTCGCGCGATTGGCAGACAGATCCGGCCATCCCCGATGATGCGCTCGATGCCGCGCGCGAGGCGATCTATGCTATTCTCGCTCTCTATTATCGCGCCGATGATAGCGCCATGTTGCGCGATGATTTCCGCGAATTGGCGCGCGGCGTGCTGGAACGACCCGGTGCGGTGCTCGATTTCCTCGCGCACGAGCGGCTGTTGCCACAAACCGATCTCGAGGCGGAGGAAATGCTGGTGGCAGCGCTGGAGCAGATGCCCAAGGAGTTGAAGCGGCGGATGCTGCTGACCTATCTGGGCTTTCCCTTCTACGATGTCGCCACTTTGCCGCTGCTCCAGCGCGAGGGGCTGGAAGAGTTTAACCCCGTCAAGGTCGATCGCATCTCGCCCGAAGATGCGCGCTCGATCCGCGATGGCGGCACCGCGGCGTGCCTCAAGGGCATCGAGTTCTACAACTTCGGCGCCTTTTTCAGCCGCGCCTACCGCGAGAATGATTACCTGTGGGGCCGCTTGCACGGGGCAGAACGGATGGTGGATTTCATCGCGTCGTGCGTGCCGGGCGGAATGGCAGAGCCGCGCATCGCTGCGCACAAACGCGCCGCTTTCCTTGCCATTCTGGCCGAGGAGGAAGCGTCGGCAAGGCTTGATCGCGGCCTGATCGAAGCCTTGCGCGCCGAAGTTACAGAACGGATGCCCGAGGGGTGATTACCCGCCGAACGCATCCTTGATCTTGTCGAAGAAGCCGCGGCTTTCGGGGCATTCCTCGCCGGTTTCCGTAGCGCGGAATTCTTCGAGCAATTCGCGCTGACGGCGGCTGAGTTTGGTAGGGGTTTCGACTACAATCTCCACCACCAGATCGCCGCGCCCGCGCCCTTGCAGCACTGGCATTCCCGCGCCGCGCCTGCGCAATTGCTTGCCCGACTGGATCCCGGCAGGGATTTCGATGGTGTTGGTGCCGCCTGCGAGATCGGGGATGTCGACGGTGCCGCCCAGCGCTGCGGTGGTGAAACTCACCGGGATGCGGGTGGCAAGCGTTGTGCCTTCGCGTTCAAACACCCGGTGGGGCGCGATATGCATGAAAATATAAAGGTCGCCTGCCGGCGCGCCGCGCTGACCCGCCTCGCCCTTGCCGGCCAGCCGGATACGCGTGCCGGTGTCGACGCCAGCGGGAATATCGACCTTGAGCGTTTGCGGGCGATCAACGCGTCCTTCGCCGCGGCAATCACGGCAGGGATCTTCGATCACCACCCCGCGCCCGCCGCAGGCAGGACATGGCCGCTCGATCACGAACAGGCCCTGCTTGGCGCGCACGCTGCCCATGCCATTGCACAGGTTGCAGGTGCGCTCGCTGGTGCCGGGCTTCGCGCCGGTTCCATCGCAGGTTTCGCACACCTGGCTGACTTCGATCTCGATCTCTGTGGTCTTGCCGTGGAAGGCCTCTTCGAGCGTGATCTGCATATCATAGCGCAAATCCGCGCCGCGCCGGTTCTGCTGACGCTGCGCAGCCCCGCCGCCGCCACCAAAGGCGCTGCCGAAGATGGTTTCAAAGATGTCGCCAATATCGGCAAAACCATCGCCGCCGCGACCGCCGCCAAAACCGCCGCCAAACGGCCCGCCGCCGCCCCCGCCATTCATGCCTTGGGTGAAAGCCTCGTGGCCAAAGCGATCATAGGCCGCGCGCTTTTGCGGGTCTTTGAGGCAATCATAGGCCTCGTTGATCGCCTTGAACTTGGCCTCGCAAGTGGCGTCGCCCGGATTGCGGTCCGGGTGATATTTCATGGCGAGCTTGCGATAGGCGCTTTTGAGCGTGTTCCCGTCGGCATCGCGGGAAACCTCAAGCGTCTGATAATAGTCGAAAGATGTTGAGGACATAGTGACCTAACCCCTATGCCGACCGGCTGCCGCTGGCCCTGAACGGGAAGCCAGCGGCAGCGCGGCGGTTTTCATCGGAGCCTTAGCCCTTCTTGTCTTCTTCCACTTCGGAGAACTCGGCGTCGACCACGTCCTCCTGCGGGGCAGCCTCGTCAGCGCCGCTGGCGGCAGCATCTGCGCCTTGGGCCTGCTCACGCTCATAGATTTGCTGGCCCATCTTCATGGCGGCCTGCGTCAATTCCTGCGCCTTGGCGTTGATCGCGTCGGGATCATCGCCTTCGAGCGCGGTCTTGGCAGCGGCAATCGCGGCCTCGACTTCGGACTTGGTCGCAGCGTCGATCTTGTCGCCATGTTCGGCAAGCTGCTTCTCGGTCGAATGCACCAGGCTGTCGGCCTGGTTGCGCGCTTCGGCCATGGCACGGCGCTTCTTGTCTTCCTCGGCAAACTTTTCGGCATCCTTGACCATCTGATCGATGTCGGAATCCGAAAGACCGCCGGAAGCCTGAATCTTGATCGTCTGTTCCTTGCCCGTGCCCTTGTCCTTGGCGCTAACGGACACGATCCCGTTGGCGTCAATATCGAAGGTCACTTCGATCTGCGGCACGCCGCGCGGGGCGGGCGGAATGCCGATCAGGTCGAAATTGCCGAGCAGCTTGTTATCAGCCGCCATCTCGCGCTCGCCCTGATAGACCTTGATCGTCACCGCGTTCTGATTGTCTTCGGCGGTCGAGTAGGTCTGGGTCTTGCGGGTCGGGATGGTGGTGTTGCGATCGATCATGCGGGTGAACACGCCGCCCAGCGTTTCAATGCCCAGCGACAGCGGGGTCACATCGAGCAGCAGCACGTCCTTGACATCGCCCTGCAGCACGCCCGCCTGAATGGCAGCGCCCATGGCGACGACTTCATCGGGGTTCACGCCGGTGTGGGGCTTTGCGCCGAAGAACTGTTCGACGACTTCGCGCACCTTGGGCATACGGGTCATGCCGCCCACGAGGATAACCTCGTCAACCTGATCCTTGCTGATGCCCGCATCGGCCAAGGCCTTCTTGCAGGGCTCCAGCGTGCGCTGGATGAGATCGCCGACCATCTTTTCAAGGTCCGCGCGGGTGATGGTTTCCACAAGGTGCAGCGGCGTGGTCGCGCCGCCTTCCATGCGCGCGGTAATAAACGGCAGGTTGATTTCGGTGGTCGCGGACGAGGAAAGCTCGATCTTGGCCTTTTCCGCAGCTTCTTTCAGACGCTGCAGCGCGAGCTTGTCGGTCTTCAGATCCATACCTTCCTTTTTCTTGAAGGCAGCCGCGAGATGCTCGACAATCGCGTTGTCGAAGTCTTCACCGCCAAGGAAGGTGTCGCCATTCGTCGACTTCACTTCGAAGACGCCGTCGCCAATTTCAAGGATCGAGACGTCAAACGTGCCGCCGCCAAGGTCATAGACCGCGATGGTCTTGCCATCTTCCTTGTCCATGCCATAGGCAAGCGCGGCCGCGGTCGGCTCGTTGATGATGCGCAGCACTTCAAGGCCCGCAATTTGGCCTGCATCCTTGGTCGCCTGACGCTGAGCATCGTTGAAGTATGCGGGCACGGTGATGACGGCCTGCGTCACGGTTTCGCCCAGATAGCTCTCGGCGGTTTCCTTCATCTTTTGAAGGATGAACGCGCTGACCTGCGAGGGGCTGTAATCTTCGCCGCCTGCCGTCACCCAGGCATCGCCATTCTTGCCCTTGGTGATAGTGTAGGGGACGAGTTCCATGTCCTTTTTGGTCAGCGGATCATCAAAGCGGCGCCCGATCAGGCGCTTAATCGCGAACAGGGTGTTGTCGGGGTTGGTCACCGCCTGACGCTTGGCCGGCTGCCCGATCAGGCGCTCACCATCCTTGGTGAAAGCCACGATCGAGGGCGTGGTGCGCGCGCCTTCGGAATTTTCGATAACCTTGGGTTTGCCGCCGTCCATCACAGCGACGCAAGAATTGGTGGTGCCGAGGTCGATACCGATTACTTTGCCCATAATATCCCATCCATTCATAGGTTTGACACCGCCCCCGCACGGCTCCCGCTAATCGGCAAGACGTTCGGACGGCTCGTTTGTGAGGCGGATATAGGAGCGGTTTTGCTTGGCACAAGAGATTGCAGCGCGTAACTCAAACACCACGCGCCAAGGCGCCACTAGGGAGATCAATTGTGATGGGGAAATTTGCTGCATCGGGCCGTGTGGCTCGCCGCCTCGTGCTGGGCGCAGGCCTGGCCGGAACGCTTCTGGCGCTGGGCGCCTGTTCGGGCGAAACCGCCGAGGCCCCTGCCGTGCAAAGCGCAGCCGGCACTGTCGATGGACTGACAATCACCAACGCTCGCCTTGTGCTTAACGCAGTCAAGGCCAATCCGGCGGTGGTGTATTTCGACCTTTCCTACAATGGAGACAAAGGCTTATCCATTCGCAAGGTCGAGGTGGAAGGTGCAGGCATGAGCATGATGCACGACTATATGGAGTATGATTACAAGGTCCAGATGGTCGAAGCCATGCCGGTCGCCTTGACCAAAGGCACCGAGGTGGAATTCAAGCCTGGCGGTCTTCATATCATGGTGATGGAGCCTTCGCCTGAGTGGGAACCGGGCGGTAAGGTGAAAGTCACGCTTACCATGTCGGGCGGCGCGACCCACAATTTCGAAGCCGAAATCATGGCTCCGGGGGCTGAGCGCTGAGATTTGATGGCTCACCGGATGGGCTGGCAGGCGCAGCCCCGGCCTGCCCGGTGGGCGGCACACGCAATCTCACCAGCGGCGAAGTGGCGCTGGCGCGTGAGATGTTCGGCGATGCGATTGATTACGGCGCGGTGACGATTCGGCGGGCCAAATTCATGCCGTTTCAGCCACGCCGCATCACCATGGCGCCGATGGGGCATCTGCATTTCCACCCCAGAGGTGATGCCTATCGCGACGATTTTGGCCTTGCGCCTCTTGGCGCGCAGGGTCTTTTTATCCATGAGATGGTACACGTCTGGCAGACCCAGACCCGCGGTCGCTGGTATCTGGTGATGCACCGCCACCCGTTCTGCCGCTATCGGTATACACTGAGCCCCGGCAAGTCGCTGGAGCACTACGGTATTGAGCAGCAGGCGATGATCGTGCAGCACGCGTTCCTGCTGCGGCGCGGGGTCAAGATTGCCGGCGTCGCGGGCAAGGCAGCTTACGAGGCGCTGGTGCGCTTTCCCGGAGCTACCTTGCCGGCGTAATCAGCGCCAAGGGTCAGCAACGCACACGGCGTTCCCGGCCGCGATTATCGACCCGGTAACAGCGCCCGTTCTTGCGGATCAGTGAACCGCCAACCCCGCCAACTGCCGCACCAACCGCTGCGCCAGTGGCCAGATTGCCGCCGGTCGCAGCGCTCGCCGCCGCACCAGCGGCCGCGCCGCCAAGAGCGCCCTCGCCTGCAAAATTGCCCGCGCAGGCGCCCAGCATCAGAGTTGATGCTGCACCGATCACGGCGAATTTCAAACGCTTGGTCATAAGGTCCTCCTTGTTGAAACCTGCAAAGATTCAACAAGAGTGACGCGTGAGCCGTTCCACCGCCTGCCGCTTCTCAGACAGGTTTCGCCGCTCTAGGATGAACAAGCGTTCAGATTGGGGCCTATCAGCCGCGCTCAATCCGGCTTCTTCGCCACCGCGACCATGGCCGCGCGCAGCAGACGATCCTTGATCATCCAGCCCGATTGCAGCTCCTGCACGATGGTGCCCGGTTCCGCATCAGCCGAAGGCACCTCGATCATCGCCTGATGCTGGTTGGGGTCGAGCGGCAGGCCCATCGCGGCTATGCGGGTGATGCCGTGGCTGGCAAAGACTTTCTCCAGCTCGCGGCCGGTTGCTTCGATACCGACAACCAGCCCCTTCATCGCCTCATCCTCGCGCAAACTATCGGGGATGGCGGCAATCGCGCGTTGCAGGTTGTCGGCAACGCTCAAGATGTCGCGGGCAAAGCCGGTCGCGGCATAGGCGCGCGCCTCGTCCTTTTCGCGCTCCAAGCGGCGGCGCACGTTTTGCGTTTCGGCCTGCGCGTAAAGCACGTCCTGCTTGGCGGCTTCGAGATCGCGGCGCAGCGCTTCCAACGCTTCGGCCACGCCATCGCCTTCCTCGCCAGAATCGATCATATCTTCGGGCACGCCCTTCAATTCATTGTCCATCGCCTGATCGGGCGATTTGTCGTTATCCATCATGTCTCTTGGCTTTCCATTCAAGCGATCAGCTTGCCCAGTGATCGGGCGGTCAAATCCACCATGGGGACGACGCGCGCGTAATTCAACCGGGTTGGCCCGATTACGCCCAAGACGCCGACCACCCGCCCTTCGCGGTCGCGATAGGGCGAAGCGATGACGCTGGAGCCCGACAGTGCGAAGAGGCGGTTCTCGCTGCCGATGAAAATGCGCGTTGCCTCGGCCTCGCGCGCGGTGTCGAGCAATTCTGCCACCGATTGCTTGTTTTCGAGATCCTCAAGCAGCATCCGCACGCGTTCAATATCGCCGAGCGCTGCTTCGTCCAGAAGATTGGCTGCGCCGCGCACGATCAGAACGGGGCGCGCGGCGGCATCCGTGCTCCACACCGCCAGCCCGCGTTCAACCAGATCGCGGCTGGCATCATCCAATTGCGATTGCCCGGCGCTGATCTCGCGCCGCATCGCCTGCGCAGCCTCGGCCAGAGTGCGCCCAGCAAGGCGCGCATTGATATAATTGCTTGCCCGGTCAAGCGCGCCCGCCGCTATGCTGGCGCCCAGTTCCAGCACGCGGTTTTCCACCGAGCCATCCTCGCCCACCAGCACGGCTAGCGCGCGGCCCTGCCCCAGATCAACCATGCTGAACTGGGCCAGCCGCGCCTCGCGCCGGGCGACCATCACCATGCCGGCCGCGCCCGACAGATCGGACAGGATCGCACTGGCCTGCTGCAAAGCCGCCTCAACCGGGCCCGCTTCGGCCAGCCGCGCTTCGATCGCGGCGCGTTCCTGCATGGTGGGTTCTGCCACGCGCATCATGCCATCGACGAAGATCCTGAGGCCTGCATCGGTTGGCATCCGCCCGGCGCTGGTGTGCGGTGCTGCCAGCAGTCCGGCTGCTTCCAGATCGGCGAGCACCGAACGGATCGAGGCGGGCGAGAGGTTCAGCGTGCCGTCAGACGCGAGCGTTTTCGATCCCACCGGCTGGCCGCTGTCGATGTAGCCTTCCACCACCCGGCGAAAGATTTCGCGGGCGCGGTCGGTCAGTTCGGTGATCGGAAGCGAGGCCATGGGGATTAGCTAGAGCCTATCGCACAATTTCTCAATTTCCGATGTGAGCACGCTTGCGAGGTCGCATGGCTTTCCCTAGCGCCGCTGGCAACTCAAGCAAAGGATCCCCCCATGCGCCCTTCAGGACGCGCGCCCGATGAAATGCGCGCTATCACGATTGAAACCGGTTTTACCAAACACGCCGAAGGTTCGGTGCTGATCGGTTTTGGCGACACCCGCGTGCTGTGCACCGCCAGCGTTGAACGCAATGTGCCGCCGTGGCTGCGCGGTAAGGGCGAAGGCTGGGTGACGGGCGAATATTCGATGCTCCCGCGCGCCACCCATTCGCGCAGCAGCCGCGAAGCGGCCAAGGGCAAGCAATCGGGCCGCACGCAGGAAATTCAGCGCCTGATCGGGCGGAGCCTTCGCGCTGTGGTCGATTTGCAAAAGCTGGGTGAGCGCCAGATCACGCTTGATTGCGATGTGCTGCAAGCCGATGGCGGCACGCGCACAGCGGCAATTTCGGGCGCGTGGATTGCGCTGCGTCTGGCGGTGAACGGCCTGATGAAGACAGGCGATATCAAACACGATCCGATCACGGGACAAGTGGCGGCGGTTTCCTGCGGGATTGTCAAGGGCACGCCCGTGCTCGATCTCGACTATGACGAGGATTCTTCGGCTGATGCCGACGCCAATTTCGTGCTGATTTCAGGCGGCCAGATCGCCGAGGTGCAAGCCACTGCCGAAGGCGCGACTTATGATGAGGAAGGCCTGCTGCGCCTCCTGCGCCTCGCCCGCATTGGCTGTGACCGGATTTTTGCCGCGCAATTGGATGCGGTGAAGTGACCAGAAAGCTCGGCTCTGGCAGCCTCGTGATCGCCACGCATAATGCGGGCAAGCTGAAGGAAATCAGCGCGCTGCTCGATCCCTATGGGGTAAAGTGTATCTCGGCAGGGTCCCTGGGCCTGACTGAGCCTGCCGAAACGGGAACAACCTTTGTCCAGAATGCGCTGATCAAGGCGCGTGCGGCGGCGGAGGCTTCGGGCCTTGCGGCGCTGGCTGACGATAGCGGGCTTAGCGTTGCGGCGCTGGATGGCCGACCCGGTGTCTACACCGCCGATTGGGCGGAAAGGCAGTGGTTTGAGGGGCTGCCGGGCCGTGATTGGTATATGGCGATGGGCAAGGTCGAGGGGATGCTGGCCGAAAAGGGCGCAGACGTTGATCGATCCGCCGCCTTCCACTGTGTGCTGGCGATCGCATGGCCCGATGGCGAGCACGCGATTTATGAGGGCCGCTGTGAGGGCGCGCTGGTCTGGCCGCCGCGTGGGGACAAGGGCTTTGGCTATGATCCGGTGTTTGTCCCTGCCGGGCGCTCGGAGACTTTTGCGGAAATTCCGCCGGAGGAAAAGCACGCCATCAGCCACCGCGCCGATGCTTTTGCCAAGCTGGTCGCCGAGCAGTTTGGCGTGTAAGATAGGGCATGGCCCGCGCGCTCTATATCCACTGGCCGTTCTGCGCCAAGAAATGCCCCTATTGCGATTTCAACTCGCACGTCCGCGATAGCGTGGATGTGGCAGCGTGGCAGGCCGCGCTCATCGCCGATATGCGCCACGAGGCAGCGCTGGCAGGCGGCGAGGCGCTCACCTCGATCTTCTTCGGCGGCGGCACGCCTTCGCTGATGCCGCCTGCATTGGTGGAGGCCTTGCTGGCGGTGGCGGAAAATCTGTGGGGCTTTGCTCCCGGCATCGAGATCACGCTGGAGGCCAATCCGTCGTCGGTCGAAGCGGCGAATTTTGCCGCTCTCGCAAGCGCTGGCATCAACCGCGTGTCGCTGGGTGTGCAATCCTTTGATGATGCAACCTTGCGCTGGCTGGGGCGCTTGCATGATGGCAAATCGGCGCAAAACGCGCTTGATGTGGCGTTAAACTGTTTTGGGCGGGTCAATTTCGACATGATCTATGCCTTGCCCGGCCACACGCCTGATCTGTGGCAAGCGCAGTTGGGCGAGGCGCTGAGTTACGGCACGCATCATCTCTCGCTTTACCAGCTCACCATCGAACCCGGCACGCGTTTTGCGAGCGATGTGCGGCGCGGGGTGTTTGCCCCGCTGGATGATGATGCCGCCGCTGATTTGTTTGCGTTGACGCAGGAGATGACGGCGGCTGCTGGCCTGCCCGCTTACGAGACGAGCAATCACGCAAGGCCGGGCGAGGAAAGCCGCCACAATCTCACCTATTGGCGTTATCAGGATTACGCCGGGATTGGCCCCGGCGCGCATGGGCGGCGCGGGGGTGTGGCGACGGTGCGCCACAAGAAGCCGGAGAATTTCCTTAACGCAGTCGTCGCACAAGGCCACGGCATTTGCGAGCAGCGCGCCCTGCCCGTCCCCGAACAGGCCGCCGAGGCGCTGCTGATGGGGCTGCGGCTTGCCGAAGGGATTGATCTGGCAGGGCTGGCAGCGCGCTTTGGCCTTGGCGGGGCAGACGCTTTGGTGAATGAGGGGGCCCTCGCCCGCCTTGGCGATTTGGGCATGGTGTGGCGCGATGGAGCGAGGCTTGGTGTAACCCAGCATGGCCGCCCGCTGCTCGATGCGCTGCTCAGTGAAATTGTCGCTGATGCGCTGGTCGAGGCGTGAGCGGGGCTGATCTTGTTGCAGCTTGGGCTGCGCACTTAAGGGATGCGCGGCGACGTTCCCCGCATACAGTGCGCGCCTATGTTCGCGCGGCGGAGCGGTTCATCGAGGCGCACCAGCTTGGTGATTGGGCAGAGGCAGCACGCATCGAAACGCATCATTTGCGTGCGCATCTTGCCAGCCGCCGCGCAGAGGGCCTCGCCAACACCAGCGCGGCGCGCGAATTATCGGCGTTAAAGGCCTTCATTGCCTTTGCCCGCGCGCAGGCTGGCGATCCCGACCCGGCCGCCCCCCGCCTGCGCGGCCCGCGCATCAAGAAGGGCCTGCCGCGCCCCGTCACCCCCGATGAGGCCAGCAATCTTGCAGACCTCGTCGATGGGCTCGCCAGCGACACATGGATCGGCGCGCGTGATCGCGCGGTGCTGCTGCTGATGTATGGCGCTGGCCTTCGGATTGCCGAGGCGTTGTCATTAAGGGGCAGCGATTATCCCTTGGGCGAAGTGCTGCAAGTCACCGGCAAGGGCGGCAAGCAGCGGGTGGTGCCGATTCTGCCGATCGTGCGCGAGGCGGTGGCGGAATATGCCGCGGCCTGCCCCCACCCGCTGGCCCCGCACGAACCGCTGTTCAAAGGGGCGCGAGGCGGCGCATTATCCCCCGGCATGGTTCAGCGCGCGGTGGCGCAGGCGCGGCGGGCGCTCGGCCTGCCCGATACGGCCACGCCCCACGCGCTCAGGCATTCCTTTGCCACGCATCTGCTAAGCGCGGGCGCGGACCTTCGCAGTCTTCAGGAATTGCTCGGCCACGCATCGCTCGGCTCGACCCAGATCTACACCAAGGTCGATGCGGCGAGCCTGCTTGAAAACTACCGCAACGCCCACCCGCGCGCGGCCAAGCGTTAGGCTTTCATGGCCGCCACGCGCGCTTCGATCGCGTCCCAGATCATCCCTGCCGTATCCGTGCCGTTGAAGCGATCAATCGCGACAATCCCGGTGGGCGAGGTGACGTTGATTTCGGTGAGCCACCTGCCGCCGATCACGTCGATCCCCACAAAGGTCAGGCCAAGCCGCCGCAAATCTGGTCCCAGCGCATCGCAGATTTCCTGCTCGCGCTCGGTCAGCTGCGTCGCCTCAGCGCTGCCGCCCATCGCGAGGTTGGAGCGGAACTCGCCCTCGCCCGGCACGCGGTTGATCGCGCCGGCCACCACCCCATCGACCAGCACGATCCGCTTGTCGCCTTGGGCCACTTCGGGGAGGAAGGGTTGCACCATGTGCGGCTCGGGCCAGGTCTGGTTGAACACTTCGAACAGCGCGGTGAGATTGTCGCCGCTCTCCGGCACGCGGAAGATCGCCTTGCCGCCATTGCCATGAATCGGTTTGACCACAATCGCGCCATGCTCGGCCATGAAACGGCGCACTTCATCGACGCTGCGCGTCACCAGCGTTGGCGGCATGAAGCGGCGATAGTTGAGGACCATCACCTTTTCAGGGCTGTTGCGCACGTTCGCGGGATCATTGACCACCAGCGTTTCATGCTGGATGCGCTCGAGCATGTGGGTGGCGGTGATGTAGCCCATGTGGAACGGCGGATCCTGCCGCATCAGCACCACGTCAACATCCGCGCCCAGATCAAGCCGCACCTGCTCCCCCCGCGTGAAATGCGCGCCCTCGACCCGCTGGACAGTCACCGGAAAGGCATGGGCGAACAGGCGATCTTCGGCATCCAGCGTCAGGCTTTCGACGTTGTATTCGTAAAGGCTGTGTCCGCGCGCTTGCGCCGCCAGCATCAGGGCAAAGGACGAATCGCCGGCGATGTTGATGCTGTCCAAAGGGTCCATCTGGACGGCGATTTTGAGAGACATTTGAGGTTCCTCTAGGGCTGGTAGGCGTTTTCGATGTGGTGTGGCTTGCGCCCCGGTGCAAGCAGGATCACGTCGATGCGCAGATCATCACCCGGCTTGGCGTATTGATGGGCGATGGCCTCGGCAGCGGCGGCCACGCGCGACAAGCGGTGTTCATCAATGGCGAAATCGAGATCAGCAGTCCGCGCGCGCCATTTGACTTCGACAAAGGCCACCAGCGCGCCCTTGCGCGCGACCAGATCGACTTCGCCGCGCGGCGTTCTCACGCGCTCGGCCAGAATGCGCCAGCCCTGATTGGCAAGCCACATGGCAGCTTCGGCCTCGCCCTCGCGACCGCGTTGTTCGGCGCGTTCGCGCTCCTCGCTCATGCGCCCTTCAATTCCACCGCGCGGGCATAAAGCGCCGCGCGATCAAGCCCGGTCGCCTTGGCGACTGTGCCTGCCGCCTTGGCCGGGCTCATGTCCATGAGCGCTGCGCGCAGCAGGCTATCGGCGTCGACCTCGCCGGGAGCCTCAGCCACTGGCGGGCCGATCATCAGCACGATCTCGCCCTTGGGCGGATGGGCAGCGTAATGTTCGGCCAATTCGCTGGCACAGCCTCGGCGGCATTCTTCGTGCAGCTTGGTCAGTTCACGCGCGATGGCGACTTCGCGGGTCGGCCAGATTTCGGCAATCGCGCGCAGCGAGCGTTCAAGGCGCGGTGCGGTTTCATAGAAGATCAGCGTGGCCTCGACTTGAGCAAGCCCTGTGAGCGTATCGGTGCGCGCCTTGTCCTTCACAGGCAGGAATCCGGCAAACAGAAACCGGTCATTGGGCAGGCCCGCCAGCGTCAGCCCCGCAATCGCAGCGCAAGCGCCCGGGATGGTGGTGATCGCCACGCCCGCCGCCCTCGCCTCGCGCACCAAGCGGTAGCCGGGATCGGAAATCAGCGGGGTTCCCGCATCGCTCACCAGCGCCACTGCCTGATGCTGTGCCTGTTCAATCAACCGCGCGCGCGCTGCATCCGAGGCGTGATCGTCATAGCGGGCCAGCCGCGCAGGGATGCCAAGGTGCTTCAACAGCTTGCCCGTCACCCGCGTATCCTCGCACGCAATCACATCTGACCGCCGCAGCACGTCCATTGCTCGCACAGTTATGTCGCCAAGATTGCCAATCGGGGTGGCAACAATATAGAGGCCGGGATCAAGCGGGCCTGATTGCCCGGTAGTGGATGGATCAGTGGTCACACGCCAGCCTTGGCGCAAGGCCGCGAGGGGAGCAAGAATGAAGCGCAGCGAAACGTCGCAATCATGGGCCGCCGGGCCTTTTCAGGGGGCTCGTCTGATCAGTCGCCGCACTATCACGCTGGCAGGGCTTGCTGTGCTGATGGCGGGGTGTCAGGTCATTCCCAAGGCGCCTGCCCCGCCCCCGCCTGCGCCCACACCTGAACCGAGTGCCACCGCGCTGCCCGCCGATCAGAGCCGCCACCGCATTGCTTTGCTGGTGCCAATGACGGGGGATACCGGTGCAATCGGGCAGACCATCGCCAATGCTACGACCATGGCGCTGCTGGATACCAATGCGAGCAACCTGCGCATCACCACTTATGATACCGCCAAGGGCGCTGCAAATGCGGCGCGTCAGGCGGTGGCCGATGGCAACAAGCTGATCCTTGGTCCCTTGCTGGCAGACAGCGTGCCTGCCGTGGTCGCCGCCGTGCGCCCAGCGGGCATTCCGGCGATCAGCTTTTCCAACGACACCAGCGTGGCCGGCGGCAATGTGTTCGTGATGGGCCACATCCCCGAACAATCGGTGGCGCGCAGCGTGCAATTTGCCCGCAGCAAGGGCGCGGCGCGCTTTGCGGTGCTGGCGCCCGAGGGGGATTATGGCGCGCGCACCGTGTCCGCCCTGGAAAATGCGCTTCGGCAATATGGCGGCACGCTCACCGCGCGTCAGACCTATGCGCGCGGCAACACCTCGGTGGTGAGCGCGGCTGCGCGCCTGCGTTCGGCGGGCGGCTATGACACGGTGCTGATTGCCGACAGCGCGCGGCTGGCCGTGCAGGCGGCCGGCGAATTGCAAAGCGGTCAGCGCGCGCGCATTCTGGGCACGGATTTGTGGTCGGGTGACAGTTCGATTGCAGGGGTGGCCGCGCTTGATGGCGCGCTGTTTTCTGCCGTATCGGATGCGCGGTTCCGCCGTTTTGCCGATAGCTATGAGGCCCGCTTTGGTGCCAAGCCTGCGCGTGTGGCAACGCTGGGCTATGATGCGGTGCTGCTGACACTGAGGGTGGCGCGCGATTGGAAGGTGGGCAGCAATTTCCCGCAAGGCATGCTCTATGATCGCGGCGGCTTTCTGGGCGTGGATGGCGCGTTCCGGTTTGGCCGCAATGGCGTGATTGAACGCGCGCTGGAAGTGCGCGCAGTGCGCGGGCGCGAAGTGGTTGAGGTTGATCCCGCCCCGCAAGGCTTTGGGGGATAAGCAGGCGCCTTGGACATGATGCGTAGCGCTGCGCTCTTGTGAGGGCGCGGGCGGACATTATACCTTGATGTCATGTCTGACGATCTGTTTGCCGGAACGCCCGCGTCGAGCGGCGATTACAACGCTTCTGCCATCGAGGTTCTCGAAGGCCTGGAACCCGTGCGGCGCCGTCCGGGGATGTATATTGGCGGGACAGACGACCGCGCGCTCCACCATCTCGCTGCCGAAGTGCTCGACAATGCGATGGACGAGGCCGTGGCGGGCCATGCCACGCGCATCGAGATGCGGCTGGAGGAAGGCAACCGGCTGGTCATTTCCGATAATGGTCGCGGGATCCCGGTCGATGAACACCCCAAGTTTCCCGGCAAATCGACGCTGGAAGTGATCCTCTCCACGCTGCACTCGGGCGGTAAGTTTTCGGGTAAGGCCTATGCGACCAGCGGCGGGCTTCACGGCGTGGGGGTGAGCGTCGTCAATGCGCTTTCGATCAACACCCGTGTAGAAGTCGCGCGCGAGCGGCAGCTTTACGCGCAGGAATTTTCCCAAGGCATCACGCAGGGGCCCCTGCAGCAATTGGGCGCTGCGCCCAATCGGCGCGGCACGACTGTCAGCTTTGTGCCTGACCCGGAAATCTTCGGCGATAAGCAATTCAAACCGGCGCGGCTGTTCAAACTTGCCCGCTCCAAGGCCTATCTGTTCGCAGGCGTCGAAATCCGCTGGAAATGCGCAGCTTCGCTGGCGAGCGAGGATGTGCCGCAAGAGGCGGTGTTCAAGTTTCCCGGCGGGCTTGCCGATCACCTTGCGGAACAGATCGGCGCGCGCGAATGTGTGACCGCGCAGGCTTTCACCGGGAGGCAGGACTTCCCGCTCGACGAGGACGGCAATACGCGCGGCCGCGCCGAATGGGCGATTGCCTGGCCGCTTTATTCGGACGGCTCGACAAGCTGGTATTGCAACACCGTGCCAACGCCTGATGGCGGGACGCACGAACAGGGCCTGCGCATGGCGCTCACGCGGAGCCTTCGCGCCTTTGGCGAACTCGTCGGCGCGAAGAAGGCCAAGGACATCACCGCCGATGATGTGATGACGGGCGCGGAAGTCATGCTGAGCGTCTTTATCCGCGATCCGCAATTCCAATCGCAGACCAAGGATCGCCTCACCTCGCCCGAAGCCGCAAGGCTGGTTGAGGCCGCGATGCGCGATCATTTCGATCACTTCCTCACCGACAATATGGAGCGCGGCAAAGCGCTGCTCGGCGAGGTGATGGAGCGCATGGACGAGCGCCTGAAGCGCAAGCAAGAGCGCGAGATCAAGCGCAAGAGCGCCACCAATGCCAAGAAGCTGCGCCTTCCCGGCAAGCTCACCGATTGCAGCGGCGAAGGCGGGCGCGAAACCGAATTGTTCATCGTCGAAGGCGATTCGGCAGGCGGCAGCGCCAAGCAGGCGCGTGACCGCAAGAGCCAAGCGATCCTCCCCATTCGCGGCAAGATCCTCAATGTGGCCAGCGCCACGGCTGACAAGATCCGCGCCAATTCGGAAATCGCCGATCTTGCGCTCGCGCTCGGTTGCGGGACGCGCAAGGACTGCGATGCGGATCAACTGCGCTATGATCGCATCATCATCATGACCGATGCCGACGTGGACGGCGCGCATATCGCAACGCTCTTGATGACCTTCTTCTTTCAGGAAATGCCCGACATCGTGCGCAAAGGGCATCTGTTTCTCGCCCAGCCCCCGCTTTACCGGCTGACCGCTGGCAAGGAGAGCCGCTATGCCCGTGATGATGCGCACCGCGCGGAATTGGAAGCGACGGTGTTCAAGGGCAAAAAGGTCGAGGTGGGCCGCTTCAAAGGCCTTGGCGAGATGAACCCGCAGCAATTGCGCGAAACCACCATGGCGCCTGAAACCCGCAGTCTCATTCGCATCACCCTGCCGCAAGAATTCGAACAGCGCGCAGGGGTGGCGCGATTGGTGGATGAACTGATGGGCCGCAACCCCGAACACCGCTTCAACTTCATCCAGAACCGCGCCGGCGAGATCGACCGCGCCGCGATTGATGCCTAAAGGCCGCTTTCCGGACCCGCGTGAAGAAGACATCATGGCGGGCGAACGGCGTCTTTCGCGCCCTGACAGCGCCCTGCCCGATTGGCACTTGCCCGATGCCGCCTATCGCCCGATCCCGATTGCCTGGTTTGCAGCCGCCTTCCTGTCGCAGATGGTGGTGCTCACCGCGTTGTTCGTTGCGCTGATCGGACAATCAGGGTGGTTCACCATTGCGCTCGGTTCGCTTGTCACCGGGGTGATCTGGCAATGGACATGGCAGCGCGGGATGCACGCAGGCCCGCGCGGTTGGCAGATCGCCACCGGTTTGGTGCTGGGTGCGCAATTGGCCTTTGTCTGTCTCGGCGCAGCGGCGCGGATTTAGGCACCAGCATTTATTCTCGCGAAGCAAGCCGCTACACTCGCATCATGAACGATCCTGCACCCGGCCATATCAGCCAAAGCGGCTGGAACGCCTCGCGGCTGCATCTTTGGCTGCTGTTGGGGCTTTTGGCGATCATGGGCACAGAATTGGTGGTGCTGCTTGCGCGGGCGCGATACCTTCCCGCTTTCACCACGCTTGCCATTATTGCAGTGGTTGCAGCGCCCTTGTTCGTGCGGCGAGGATTGCTTGCACAGGTGCCTTCCGAAATTCAGATTTTTGCCACGCTGTTTATTTTTGCCACGCTGTTCCTCGGCGAAATCCATGATTTTTATGAGCGTTTCTGGTGGTGGGATCTGTTCATGCACGGCACATCTGGCGTGCTCTTGGGCCTCGTCGGCTTTTTGTTCGTCTATCTCATCAACGAAAGCGAAGTCGTCGATGTCTCGATGCGCGCGTCCTTTGTGGCGCTGTTTGCGTTCTTTTTCGCCATCGGGATTGGCGCTTTGTGGGAAATCTTTGAATTCGCGATGGATCAGCTTTTGGGCATGAACATGCAAAAGCCAATGCTGGGCGATCCTTCGGGCCTCACCGATACGATGTGGGATCTGATCCTCAACACGATTGGCGCAAGCGTGATGGCGGGTTTGGGGTGGCTTTATATGCGGCGCGCGCGGGCGGAGCGAACCGACCACTGGTTGCGCCGCTGGCTTGATCGTCACCCCGAAGTGATGCGCTAGCATTTTTGCGCAGATGTGCGGCAAGCTTCCGATCCGCTTCCGGTCTTGCACCTGCGGCAGCGTGCCCCTATCGCTTGGCTAACCCAATTCAGTCTCATAGGAAAACCCATGACCGATCAGCCGCAGCGTTTTGAAGGCACCAGCAATTACATCGCCACCGATGATCTGAAAGTGGCGGTCAACGCAGCGGTGACTTTGCGCCGCCCGCTGCTGGTCAAGGGCGAGCCCGGAACCGGCAAAACCGTGCTGGCGCATGAGATTTCCAAGGCGCTGAATGCTCCGCTGATCGAATGGAATATCAAGTCCAGCACCAAGGCGCAGCAGGGCCTTTATGAATATGACGCAGTGGCACGTCTGCGCGATGGCCAGTTGGGCGAAGAACGCGTCCACGACATCCGCAATTACATCAAGAAGGGCAAGCTGTGGGAAGCTTTCACCTCGCCCCAGCTTCCCGTTCTGCTGATTGACGAGATCGACAAGGCTGATATCGAATTTCCGAACGATCTGCTTCAGGAACTCGACCGCATGAGCTTCGACGTTTACGAAACGCAGGAGCGCATCGAGGCGAAAGAACGCCCGATTGTCGTCATTACGTCGAACAATGAAAAGGAGCTGCCCGACGCATTTCTGCGCCGCTGCTTCTTCCACTACATCAAGTTTCCTGACCGCGAGACGATGCAGGACATCATCGATGTCCACTTCCCCGGCATCCAGAAGATCCTCGTGAAAAAGGCGATGGATATCTTCTATGACCTGCGCGAAGTGCCGGGCCTCAAGAAAAAGCCTTCGACGAGCGAATTGCTCGATTGGCTCAAGCTGCTGCTGAACGAGGATATGCCGCTGGAGGTCTTGCAGGATGCCAACCCCAACAGCGCGATCCCGCCGCTGCATGGTGCGCTTCTGAAGAACGAACAGGACATTATGCTGTTCGAACGCCTCGCCTTCATGGCGCGGCGCAATCCCTGATACGGCGGGGGGCGGCTTGGCCCCCCTTTTTTTAATCGAAACTGTAAGCCAGCTCGAAATCGCCCCAGCGGCGGCCATTGATAACCAGCGGCACATAGACATTGCGCACCACCTGATAGGTCTGCCCGTCGCCTTCCTGGCGATAGACCGCCATCATGTAAGGGGCCTCGCTGGCCTTCGCCTTGCGGTCAATCGGATCAAGGATGATGCGGCCATTGCGGCAATATTGGGTGTCATGCGCCAGATCGCCGGTGGGCTCGGCTGATCGTTCCGTGAGGTGGGTGGGCAAAAAGCCGTTCATATCGGTGCAGGCAGCGGCGAGCACACGGGTGTCCTCGGCCTTCGCGCGATCAAGGAAGGGCCGCCATTCGCGGTGCGCCCAATCGGTGAGCCGGGTGCGGAAGCGCGGCGGATTGGAACCGCTAATCGGCGCGTATTCGGTATCGAACAGATCGTCCAGCTTGAGCGCGCCGCTGGTAAGCGCGGCTTCGGTGTGGACGGTGATTTCGGCGGCCAGTTGCTGAGCGCGCGCCACCATCGCGCTGTCCTGCGGCGAAAGGCCCGCTTGCACGATGCCGTCGAACATCTCGCTCGCGGTCATCTCCAGCCCTTCCATGCGGCTGCGCGCGCCGTCCAATTGCGCCTCGTTGGTGCGCGCTGCGCCGTCAAAGCTTTCCAGCACGCCCTGCACTTTGCCAACGTGATCGCTGATCGTGGTGGTGGCGCGCGCGATCACATCATTCTGCTTGTCGACTTCCTCCACCAGCGCGCCGACGCTGGAAATGGTGGTCTCGATACGGGCAACCGAAGCCTTGGCCTCGTCGCTCGCGCGTGCGCCTGCCTCGATGCGCGCGATCACCTCGCCCGCTTCGCCGCCGAGTGCATGGATGGTTTGCGCGATTTCCTCGGTCGCCTTGCGGGTATCATTGGCGAGGCTTTTGACCTCGCTGGCGACCACGGCAAAAGTGCGTCCCGCATCGCCTGCGCGCATTGCTTCGATGGTGGCGTTAAGGGCGAGAATATTGGTCGTCTCGGCAATATCGTCGATATGTTGGGCGCTGCGGCGCACTTGTTCCATCGCGGCGGAAAAGCTGGTGACATGGGCCCCCAACGCATCGACCAACTCCAGCAGAGCGCCAATCTGGCCAAGCGAGGACTGGATCAGCGACGTGCCCTCACTCAGCCGCTCAATCGCGCGTTCGGACAGCAGCCGCGCTTCATCGCTGGCTTCGGCAACCTTGGCCTGATCCGATTCGAGCGCGCTCACCGTCTCGCGCAGCGCGTCGTGTTCCGCCCGCAGGGTTTGCGACGAAGCGATCACCGCCTTCACCACGCCTGCCACATCGGTGCAGCCCACTGTCACAGCCCCGCAGCTTTCGGGGATTTTCGCCAGCGCAAAGGCGTTGGTGTTATCAAGCGCAATCGGTTTCATATCTGCGAGCCCCGGTTTGTGCCCAAGGGCTTAGGCCGCGATGGTTAGCGCCGCGTTACCATGGCCGCATTCTTGGCAATTTTGCGCTCTGGTCAGGCGCGTGCGTGCGCGCTAAGCCTTGGCCTATGTTTTTCAACTTCGTCGACGAACTTCGCGCCGCTGGCATCGGGGCCAGCTTTAAAGAGCACCTCACTTTGCTGGAGGCGCTCGACAAGGATGTGATCGAACAGACGCCGGAAGCGTTCTATTACCTCTCCCGCGCCACTTTCGTGAAGGATGAAGGCCTGCTCGACCGCTTCGATCAGGTGTTCCACAAAGTGTTCAAGGGGATCATGTCCGATTACGGGCAGAACCCGGTCGATATCCCCGAAGATTGGCTGAAGGCGGTTGCGGAGAAATTCCTGACCCCTGAGGAGATGGAAAAGATCAAATCGCTGGGCGACTGGGACGAGATCATGGAGACGCTTAAAAAGCGTCTGGAAGAACAGGAAAAACGCCATCAGGGCGGCAATAAGTGGATCGGCACGGGCGGCACCAGCCCCTTTGGCAATTCGGGATACAACCCCGAAGGCGTGCGGATCGGCGGGGAATCAAAGCACGGCCGCGCGATCAAGGTGTGGGAAAAGCGCGAGTTCAAGAACTTGGACAACACCAAGGAATTGGGCACCCGCAACATCAAAATGGCGCTGCGGCGTTTGCGGCGCTTCGCCCGTGAAGGCGCGCAGGATCAGCTCGATCTTGATGCCACCATCAAGGGCACGGCCAAGCAAGGCTGGCTCGATATCCACATGCGCGCCGAGCGCCGCAATGCGGTGAAATTGCTGCTTTTCCTTGATGTTGGCGGTTCGATGGATCCCTTCATCAAGCTGGTGGAGGAATTGTTCAGCGCGGCGACGGCGGAGTTCAAGAACCTTGAATTCTTCTACTTCCACAATTGCCTTTATGAAGGCGTGTGGAAAGACAATAAGCGGCGCTGGCAGGAACGCACCAAGACTTGGGACGTGCTCCACAAATATGGCCATGATTACAAAGTGGTGTTCGTGGGTGATGCGGCGATGAGCCCCTATGAAATCACCCATCCCGGCGGCAGCGTCGAACATATGAACGAGGAAGCGGGCGCGGTCTGGCTGCAACGCATCACCAACACTTACCCTGCAACTGTGTGGCTCAATCCCGTGCCGGAAAAGCAGTGGAATTATTCGCAATCGACCAAGATGATAAAACAGTTGGTCAATGATCGGATGTATCCGCTCACCCTCGAAGGGCTCGACGGCGCGATGCGCGAGCTGTCGCGCAAGCACGGGGCGTAGCAATCGGTCTGGAAAAATGACTGCCAATCAGGTATTTCTCTTCATCTGAGGAGAAAGCCATGATGATTGCCCTTCATGCCCTTGCAGGCGGCTTTGTGCTTGCCGGTCTTACCGCCGCGGCTGCCCCCGAAGCGAACGCGAACGCCGCCAACCGCCAAGCAACCTTCCCTGAATGTCTCGATCGCCCCGTTCTGGCGTCTGGCCGAAATGGTGAGGGGGTCGAGCGGGAGCCTGCGCGGCCCGGTGATGGGCAGGCGATCTACGCGGTGGATCGCCGCGAAAATGGCTGTCCTGTGCTGGTGAAGATGGGCAGGCCCGCGGAGGTGGAACCCGCGCCCAAGCCTGCCGTCCCCATGATGATCGCAGCGCCGGACAAAGGCGGTCAATAAAGCAAATGCTCGCGCACGGCGGCGACCCACGCCGCCTCGTCCTGTGACGCCATCACGTCGAGATCATGCGGGGTGGCCGCGTTGTCATCGACCCATTGGCGCAGTGATGGCCCGCCATTGATGACGTCAATCGCGAGGCGCTCCAGCTCATACTCGTAAGCGAAATCGCGCCAGATCGGATAGTCCGGGTAGAGCAGCCGGATCGCCTTGAACGCGAGCGCCTGCAAGCGCCATGGGCGGAAGGCGTGGTGAGCGTAGAAATCGCCTTCTGCGTGAATCATCAAGGCATTGCAGAGCATTCCTGCGTGCTTGTGGAAAGTCGGCTCAAACCAGCATTCGCGGATTGCTGCGCCCGCCAGCCATTCGGGCGCGAGCTGCTGCATTGCCGCCATGACGTCACTTGCGACAATATCGGGCGCGCCGAACAGCACTTCCAAGGGGCGCGTTGTGCCGCGCCCTTCCGATAGCGTCGTGCCTTCAATCATCACCGTGCCGGCATAGCAGCGCGCCATGTTGAGATTGGCGGCGTTGGGGCTGGGATTGATCCACAGGCGTGACGTCGGCCAGCCAAAGCCCGGCTCGGCGTCAGGCTGCCAGCCCTCCATCGCCGCCACTTGATACGCGACATCAAGGCCGAAATGCTGGATGAACCAGTGGCCCATTTCCCCCATGGTGAGCCCGTGGCGCATCGGCATCGGAGCAGCGCCGACAAAGCTTTCTTGCCCCGGAACCAGCAAGGTTCCTTCTACCGGGCGGCCTGCCGGATTGGGGCGATCGAGCACCCAGACTTCCTTGCCTGCCTTGGCGGCTTCTTCGAGCAAATACAGCAGGGTAGTAACGAAAGTATAGATCCGGCAGCCCAAGTCCTGCAAATCGAACAGGAACACATCGGCGCTGGCCATCATCGCGCTCGTCGGGCGGCGCACGTCGCCATAGAGCGAGAAAATCGGGATGCCGTAGCGCGCGTCCATCTCGTCGGCGCTCTCAACCATATTGTCCTGCTTGTCGCCTTTAAGCCCATGCTGCGGGCCAAAGGCGCTGGTGATGTTCACCCCTGCCCCGATCAGCGCATCGAGGCTGTGAGTGAGATCAGCTGTAACGCTGGCTGGGTGGGCGACCAATGCCACGCGGCGGCCTGAAAGCTGGCGCAGCAGGGCAGGATCGGCGAGCAGGCGGTCTATTCCGAATTTCATGCACCAAGGGTTGGAACAGCGCCCGCGCAAAAGCAACGGGCGCAGTCATGGTATCTGCGCTTTTCATGCCCATATAGGCCCCTATGGATTGGACCACCGCCTCAATCGCCGCTGCATGGGCTATCATTCTGGGCGGTGCAGGCGGCGCGCTGACCGAGATCGGCGCGTGGTACAAGAACCTCAGAAAACCGCCCTGGCAGCCGCCCGATTGGCTGTTTGGCCCTGCCTGGACGACAATCCTTGGGCTGGCCGGGTGGAGCCTTTATCTCGGCCTGACGAGTGCACCCGATGCCAATGCGCGGGCGATGATTGCCGCGCTGTTTGCGGCGAATTTCGTGCTGCATTTCGCGTGGTCGCCGCTGTTTTTCAAGCTGCAACGCCCCGATTGGGCCTTGGCGGAAAACGTGTTGTTGTGGCTTTCGGTCGCCGCCTTGCTGCTGGGTGTGCCGCGCTTGTCGGGGGTGACTTTCGCCGGGTGGCTGATTGTGCCCTATTTCGTGTGGGTCAGCTTTGCCTTCATCCTCAATGTAAAAATCGTGCAGCTGAACGCGCCGTTCGGCAAGGCTGCAGCGGCAAGCGATTAACGCTCAACGATGATCTGGCGGCAGGCTTCGGAGTGGAACTCGGGCTTGCCCGGAGGAAAGGCGAGCGCCCAATATTGAATGCGGCCCTCGCCCATATCGACCACGGCGTTGAGGGCGACCTGTGCAGGGGCAGGCAGATCAGCGGCAATGCTTGCCCTCAGCACCAATTCATCGTCGCTGTGCGAGCACGACAGCGCGATTGTCTCGACCGGGGCATCGCGCATCCCTTCGCGAAAGGCATCAAAATCATAGGCCGCCCATTGCCCTGAGGGCGAGAGGTTGAACTCGCGGTAACAGGTGCCGCCGATCGGCTGCCAGAAAATCTCAAAACAGGTGGTCTGCCACAGATTGTCCTTGCGCGCCGAAGGCTGCGCCGAAGGCACGATGATTGCGTCAATCCTGCCATCCAGCCTGAACTCTGCTTCGCAACCTGTTGCAGTTGCGCGGATTTCGGCGGTCACAGCCCGGATGGGGCCAAGATCGCAGGCGACATGGAGCATAAGCGGTTGCATTATGGTGTGATGCCGATGCAGGCCTGCAAGGGCAAGCCACTTCCCGTTCTGCCCCCACACTGTTAGAGGCGCTGCCCCATGAGCACTTACGAATCCGCCCTGCTGCGCCTGCTGGATGAACGCGGCTATATCCACCAGATGACCGATGCGGCCGCCCTTGATGCTTTGGCGGCAAAGCAGATCGTGCCCGGCTATATCGGCTTTGACCCGACCGCGCCGAGCCTTCATGTCGGCTCGATGGTGCAGATCATGCTGCTGCGGCGCTTGCAGCAGGCCGGGCACAAGCCGATCGTGGTTATGGGCGGCGGCACGGGCAAGATCGGTGATCCGTCTTTGCGCGATGAGGCCCGCAGCCTGCTCACCACCGAAAAAATCGCGGCCAATGTCGCCTCGATCCGGCGCATTTTTGACCGCTTCCTGACCTTTGGCGATGGGCCTACCGATGCAATCATGGTCGATAACGCCGAATGGCTCGACGCGCTTCGCTATATCCCCTTCCTGCGCGAAGTGGGCCAGCATTTCTCGGTCAACCGAATGCTGAGTTTCGACTCGGTCAAACAGCGGCTTGATCGCGAGCAATCGCTGAGCTTCCTCGAATTCAATTACATGATCCTGCAAGCCTATGATTTCCGTGAGCTGTCGCAGCGTTACGCCTGCCGCTTGCAGATGGGCGGCAGCGATCAGTGGGGCAATATCGTCAACGGCATCGAACTCACCCGCCGGATGGACGGGGTGGAAGTGTTCGGCGTGACCACACCGCTGCTCACCACCGCCGATGGCGCCAAGATGGGCAAGACGGCTGCGGGCGCAGTGTGGCTGAATGAAGACGCACTGCCGAGTTACGATTTCTGGCAATATTGGCGCAACACCGATGATCGCGATGTGGGTAAGTTCCTGCGCCTGTTCACCGATCTGCCGCTCGATGAAATCGCCCGGCTCGAGGCGCTAGAGGGCGCAGAAATCAACGCCGCCAAGGTGGTGCTGGCCAATGAAGTCACCGCTCTGGTGCGCGGAGCCGAAGCTGCCGCCAAGGCCGAGGCAACCGCGCGCGAGACTTTTGCGGGTTCAGGCGCAGGCGAAGATTTGCCCAGCCTTGCCGCGGGTTCTGAAGGCATCAGGATCGGCGCGGCGCTCACGCAATTGGGCTTCACCGCCTCAGGTGGCGAGGCCAAGCGCAAGCTGGCAGAAGGCGCGGTAAGGCTCGAAGGCGAAGTCATCACCGATCCGGCTCACCTGATTGCACCTGCCGATGGCGAGGTCTTGCGGCTCAGCCTTGGCAAGAAGAAGCACGCGCTTATCACCCACTGACAGCGCCCTGCTCTCCGCGTTTTGTGTCCAAGCTTTACCAAATATCAGCCTTTGGCGGTCATGGTGGGCTCTAGCGACAACAACACAAGGAGCGCGGGTCTTGTCTGCCGGAGCCAATCTGAGCGTTACGGATCTGCGGCGAGCCGCACGTCACCCGGTGGATTTCCACGTCTTTGCCGAACATTTCACGCGCGGCGATGTGAATTTCCACGTCTGCAACCTGTCGGCCCATGGCTTTATGATCGACAATGCCGCTGATCTTCAGCGCGGCGACAGGGTGATGATCCGCTTGCCAGTGGTTGGCCGGATCGAGGCTTATGTGATCTGGATGATCGACAGCCGTGCGGGCTTCCAGTTTGAACGGATCATTCGTTTCGATGCGTTGATGGAAATGCTCGACCGGTTGCAGCCCAACCCGCGCTTGCGCCGCAAGCGCTGAAGGCTGACTCGCAACCCCCGATAGTTAAGCTCGCTTGGCATTGGCCCGCCCGCCTGCCATGGCGGCGCGGTGACTGACAGCGAAATCCCTTCCCCACAGGCCCGCCAGCATCCGCTCGGCGTGCACAATTTCCGGTGCTATTTCGTCGGCCGCCTCGCGATGACGCTGGGGCAATACGCGATGCTGCTGATTATCGGCTGGCAGACCTATAATATGGCGCGCGATGGGGGGTTGAGCGTGGCCGAGGCATCGGGGCAATTGGCGCTGATCGGGTTGTTCCAGTTCCTGCCGCTGTTTGTGCTGACGCCTTTCTCCGGCCTTGCCGCTGATCGCTTTGATCGCCGCCGCCTTGGGCAAGCCATGGTGGCGGTGCAATTGCTGTGTGCGCTGGTGCTTGCGGTGACGACCCATAGCGGCACAATCAACCTTGGCGTGTTGTATGCGGTGGCGGGATTGCTGGGGATTGCGCGGTGTTTTTCCGGCCCTGCGCTTTCTGCGCTCGCCCCCAATCTGGTTCCCAAGGCGATCCTGCCCACCGCCATCGCGCTGTCCTCCATCGCCTGGCAGGCAGGCACGATTGCCGGGCCTGCGATGGGCGGCGTGCTCTATGGTGTGGCCCCTGCCCTGCCCTATGCCGTGGCAAGCGCCTTGCTGGCGGTGACGCTGATTGCTTTCGGGATGATCGGCACGGTCGAACAGCCCGCTCTTCGCAAGGATGTGCGCCCGATTGGCCAGATTTTGGATGGCCTTTCCTATGTGGTGCGCAACAAGATGGTGGCAGGCGCGATCACGCTTGATCTGTTTGCGGTGTTTCTGGCAGGGGCGACCGCGCTGTTCCCGGTCTATGCGCGCGATATTCTGCAAAGCGGCGAGACGGGCCTTGCTCTGCTGGCCGCAGCGCCGGGCGTGGGCGCGCTGGTGACAGCGGCGTGGTTTTCCTGGCGGCCGATTGAAAGCAATGTCGGCCCCAAGATGCTGTGGTCGGTCGCAGCTTTTGGGGTGGCGACCATTGTGTTCGGCCTTTCGACCTCGATGCCGCTTAGCCTTGCGATGCTGTTCATTGTGGGGGCTGCCGATATGTTCAGCGTCTATATCCGCCAGTCGTTGATCCAGCTGCACACGCCGGATGACAAGCGCGGTCGGGTGTCGTCCGTCAGCCAGCTTACCATCAGCGCATCCAACGAAGGCGGCGATTTCTTTTCGGGCAGTTTGGCCTATTTGATCGGCCCTGTCGCGGCGGTTGTCGCTGGCGGGGTGGGCGCGATTGTCACCGTGGCGCTGTGGAGCCGGCTGTTTCCGGTTTTGCGCACGACGAAGACCTTCGATCCGCCGCCCGATCTGCTAAACCCTTCGCATAAGAACAACCCTCAGGAGGCCTGACATGAAAGCCGACAGCATCCTTGCCACCATTGGCGCCACTCCGCACATTCGTCTGGCGCGGATGTTCCCGAACCACGAAGTCTGGGTGAAGTCCGAGCGCGCCAATCCCGGTGGCTCGATCAAGGACCGGATCGCGCTTGCCATGGTGGAGGATGCGGAAGAGCGCGGCCTGCTGAAGCCGGGCGGCACGATTGTTGAGCCCACCAGCGGCAACACCGGGATTGGCCTTGCGATGGTGGCCGCGGTCAAGGGTTACAAGCTGGTGCTGGTGATGCCCGAATCAATGTCGGTCGAACGCCGCCGCTTGATGCTGGCCTATGGCGCGAGCTTTGATCTCACCGCGCGCGAAAAAGGCATGCGCGGCGCGATTGAGCGGGCCGAGGAGCTGGTTAACACCACGCCCGGCGCATGGATGCCGAGCCAGTTCGACAATGGCGCCAACCCCGCCGTTCACGCCCGCACCACGGCGCGCGAAATCCTTGCCGATTTTGCGGACACGCCCATTGATGTGATGATTACTGGCGTTGGCACGGGCGGGCATTTGACGGGCTGCGCGGAGGAATTGAAAAAGCACTGGGCGAATTTCAAGGCTTACGGCGTTGAGCCCGCCGCCTCGCCCGTCATCAATGGCGGCCAGCCCGGCCCCCACCCCATTCAGGGGATTGGCGCAGGGTTCATTCCCGGCAACCTGCACACATCGGCGATTGACGGCGCGATTGCGGTTGATGCCGAAGACGCCAAGGAAATGGCCCGCCGCGCCGCGCGCGAAGAAGGGATGCTGGTGGGCATTTCCTCCGGGGCGACGCTGGCCGCCATTGCCAAAAAGCTGCCCGAACTGCCTGCGGGCGCGCGCGTGATGGGCTTCAATTACGACACTGGGGAACGTTACTTGTCCGTGCCGGATTTTCTTCCCGTTGAGTGAACCGATTCCTTAACCCTGACCCGAGTATTCTTGTGAGGATATGCAAAAGCTGATCTCGCAGGGTCTCGGGAGCCGGGGCCGATGAAATTCATCAAGCTCGAATCGCGCGGCGGCAATTATCTTGTCGTGGCGGAGAATGTCGCGTGGTTGCGCACGGCTGAAAACGGCCAGACCAGTGTCGGGATCATCGGCGGCCAGCCGCTGCTGGTGGTGGGTTCGGTCGAGGAGGTTGCGGCCAAGATCCTTGCAGGGGCAGCGCCCGATGAGCCGGAGGCGGAAGCCACTCCGCCCGCACCGCCTGTGGCGGCGGCTGCGAGTGCCCAGACCGCAAGCGCGCCTGCAGTGGAAGCCCCGCCCGCGCCGCCTGAGCCTGAGCCAGCGCCAGCGTCAAAGCCAGAGCCAGAGCCGGTTGAGGCAGTTGTTGCTGAACCTGTTGCCGAGATTGTGACCGAGCCACCTGAACCCGAACCGCAAGCCGAGCCTGCCCCGGCGCCGCAACTGGAAGCCCCGGCCGCAGCCGCTCCACCGCCTGTTCCACCACCCGTCCCCGCGCCGCGCCCCCGCGCTCCAGCCGCCGAAGTCGTGCCGCTCGCACAGCGGATCGCGCGCGCCAACCGCTCGCAAGTCAAAGGCGGGAGCCAGCGCTTCATGAGTGCGCTTGATTAAACGCCAAACGGGCCGCCATGCCGATTACAGCATGGCGGCCCGTTCAGTGTTCTAAGCGCGGTGGCGATCAGGCCGCGGTGGCAAAGGCCTCTGCCGGGAGCTTCATCATATATTCGCTGCCCGCCTCCAGCTTGCGCCGCAGCGCGCCCGCATCGGGCAGGAAGCGTTCGGAATAGTAATTGGCCGACACCAGCTTGGCTTCATAGAACGCCTTGTCTTCCGGCTCACCCGCCAGCTTTTCCAGCGCCACCTTGGCCATGCGCAGCCAGAAGAAGCCCAAAGTCACCACGCCCATGATGTGCATATAGTGATGCGCGCCTGCGCCCAGATGATTGGGGTTGGCCATCGCGTTCTGCATGAACCACATGGTCGCCGCTTTCTGCTCGCCCAGCGCCTTTTCAAGCCGTTCGGCGATGGTCTTCAATTCATCGACCTGCTTGGCGGCGGCGATTTCTTCGTCGATCATGGCAAAGAACAGCTGGATCGCCTTGCCGCCGCCTGCGGCGAGCTTGCGCCCGCACAGGTCCATGGCTTGGACGCCATTGGTGCCTTCGTAGATCATCGCGATGCGGCTATCGCGCACAAACTGCTCCATGCCCCATTCGCGCACATAGCCGTGGCCGCCATAGACCTGCTGCATGTTCGTGGCGATGTCATAGCCCTTGTCCGTGCCATAGCCCTTGATGACGGGGGTCATCAGGCCAATCAGCAGATCAGCGGTTTCCCGTTCCTCTGCGGTCTGCGCCTTGTGGGCCAGATCGACCTGAAGCGCGCCCCACAGGCACAGCGCCCGCATGGCTTCGGTGAAGACTTTGGCGTCCATCAGCATCCGGCGCACATCGGGGTGCACGAAAATGGGATCGGCCTTGGCTTCCGGCTCGGCAGCGCCCGCAAGCGCGCGGCCCTGACGGCGATCGAGCGCATAGGTCACCGCGTTCTGATAGGCGACTTCGGCCTGGGCATAACCCTGAATGCCGACGCCAAGGCGGGCCGCGTTCATCATGATGAACATGGCGGCCAGACCCTTGTTCTCCTCGCCCACCATGTAACCGGTCGCGCCGTCATAGTTCAGAAGGCAGGTGGCGTTGCCGTGGATGCCCATCTTCTTCTCGATCGAACCGCAGGTGACGCCGTTGCGCTGCGCCGGTTCGCCATTCTCGTCGAGGATAAACTTGGGCACGATGAACAGCGAAATGCCCTTCACATTATCCGGCGCGCCCGGCGTTTTCGCCAGCACCAAGTGGATGATGTTGCTGGTGAGATCGTGTTCGCCCGCCGAGATGAAGATCTTGGTGCCGGTGATCGCATAGGAGCCATCGCCATTGGGCACGGCCTTGGTGCGGATCATGCCGAGATCGGTGCCGCAATGCGGCTCGGTCAGGTTCATCGTGCCCGACCATTCGCCCGAAATCATCTTGGGCACATAGAGCGCCTTCTGCTCGTCGCTGCCCTTGGCAAGGATCGCCGAGATCGCGCCTGCGGTAAGGCCGGGATACATGGCGAAGGCCTGATTGGCGGTGCCGCTGAATTCCTCGAGCGCGAAGCTCAGGACATGCGGGAGCCCCTGCCCGCCATATTCGACTGGCTGGCCAAGCGTGCCCCACCCGCTTTCCACGTAAGCCTGATAGGCTTCCTTGAAACCCGGCGGGGTGGTGACGCTGCCATCCTCATGGCGGGTGCAGCCGTGTTCGTCGCCCGCCTGATTGATCGGCGCTAGCACTTCGGCGCAGAACTTGCCCGCTTCGTTGATCACCGTGTCGATCATGTCGGGCGTGGCATTTTCAAAGCCCGGCAGATTGCCGTAGCTGGCCAGATCGAGCAGTTCGTTGACAACAAAACGCGTGTCGCGTGTCGGAGCGGTGTAGGTTGGCATCGGTGCAGATCCCTATGGTCAATGGTGTGGTTTGCTGTGCGTAAGATGCGGCTATCGGCTTAGCCCTTGCCGAGATCGAGCCGTTCAATCTCCGCCACGAATTCAGTGAGTTCCTTGATCGAGGAGTCAATATCATCGCGTTGGGCCTGCAGCTTGGCGATGTGCGCGCGGCATTTTTCAATGGTGACGCGGCGTTGTTCGACGCGGCCATCATCGAGATCGTAAAGGTCGATCATCTCGCGGATTTCGGTGAGGCTGAAGCCGACATTCTTGGCGCGCATGATCCACGCCAGCCGCGCGCGGTCGCGCTTGGAATAGACCCGGGTGAGGCCCACGCGCGCCGGGCTGATCAGCCCTTCATCCTCGTAAAATCGCAGCGCCCGCGCAGTGCAGCCGAATTCGCTGGTGAGATCGGAAATGGTGAATTGCTCGCGAGAATGCACGTCAGGGCGATCAAGATGAGCGCCGTTGCGCCGCTGTTCCGGCGCACCATCAGCAGCATGCCGCTGTTCCGGCGCACCATCAGCAGCACGCCGCTGTTCCGGCGCCGGATGTGCAGCGCTCTCGCTCATAGGCGGATTTACAGGTGCAGTAGCCATCCCGCACCTCATACCTTCCCTTTACGTGAGCGTCAAGTCTTGACCTTTACGAGAACGGGCACTCCGTCCGCGTCCTGTTCAAGGCGGCGATAGAAGCAGCTGACTGCGCCGGTATGACAGGTGGGGCCGGCGGGATGGGCGCGAATCACCAGCGCATCCTGATCGCAATCCACCAGCATTTCTGCGACCTTGAGCACATTGCCGGAGGTCTCCCCCTTCATCCATAGCTTGCCCCGCGAGCGCGACCAGAAGGTGACATTGCCGCTCGCAAGTGTCGCATCAAGCGCCTCGCGATTCATGTGGGCCACCACCAGAACCGCGCCGTTTGTTGCATCGACCACGACGGCGGTCAGCAAACCCTTGCTGTCAAAAACCGGGACGAAACGGCTGCCTTGTTCACGCTCTTGCGGTGAGAGTACGAGATCGGTCATGGATGTTCCTTGCGGGTTAGATGCGCGCTTGGTGGCTCTATTGTTGCAGGTTGACAACAGGGGGGTAAAAAAAACGGCTCTTGGTGAGGAATCAACTTTCGGAATCGCTCTGGCGGTGGAACAAAGCCTGCATACCTTACGAGGTATATGACCCGAAGTTTCTCTTGGCCGATTCATCCGAAATGTGGAGCGGTCGGGAAGTTCAGGGGGCGGTAGTGCAGGTCTTGGCAGCGGGGTGCCGGCTTGCACTGCTGAACGAACAAGGATTGGATCCCGGCCACCCATTTAGGGGGTGGTGGCCGTAGCTTGCAAGAGCGGATCCACACCCTTTCGTCACGTGGCGCCCGGAGCTGTAATGGCTCCGGGCGTTGTGTTTTTCAGCGCTGTCAGATGTCAGTCCAGACGCTCGCCAAATGCGGGTGTCTCACCGCTCACCGCTTACCACGCGTGCAAAGCACGAAATAGTCACACGTTCGGCCCCTTGAGCAAGCAAGGCTGCAACACAAGCGTTGCTCGTGGCGCCGCTGGTGAGCACGTCGTCAACCAGAATCACCGTCCGGCCTTTCACGCGGGACACACGCGATGGCCGGACCGCAATTGCGCCTGCAAGGGCTTGCTCGCGTTCGCTGCGGTCCAGCCCGCCAAGGCTTGGAGTGCGGCGTGAACGCACCAGCGCATCGACCAGCAATTCGCCCCGACCATGCTCTGCGATTGCCTGAGCGAGCATCGCTGCCTGGTTGAAGCCGCGATGCCAGATGCGCCAGCGGTGCAACGGCACAGGTACCAGCAATGGGGGCGGCTGGGCGGGATCGGGAGAAGGTAGCCGCGCCGCCATCAATCGCCCCATGAGCGCTGCCAAAGCAATTTTCCGGCCATGCTTGAAATTCAGCACAAGCTGGCGCGATGCGTCGTTGTAGAGTGTTGCAGCAGCAATGCCGCCATGGCGCGGCGGGTGCTCTTGGCACGCGCGGCATTGGCTGTTTTGGGCGTGGGCACGCAGGCTCATGGGTCGTTGACAGGAACTGCAGGAAGGCTCCCCCGGAAATTCGAGGGTAGCCCAGCACTCCGCACAAAGCCCGCCCTGCTCGGCCAGCGGCGCACCGCACAGGGGGCAGCGCGGCGGATAGACCAGATCCACCACTGGCTTGACACTCTCGGAAAGATGCGCGGAGAAGTTCATGGCATGAGTGTCTCACGGCTTGCACCTCAATCGCAAGCGCGGCAGGGGCCGCATATGGATCAGAACAAGGTTCCGACAATCTTCAGCGCCTCTCGGCGTGTCATGCGGCTTAAGCGCGCAAGCGCGCGCCAATCAGCGCCGACGGCTGCGCGCTTTATCCTTGATGATATCATCGAAGATATTGTTGAGCGCCTTGCTTTCCTGCGGCACCAACCTGCCCGCGCCGCTGTGCTCGGAGATGCAACAGGGGTGCTCGCGCGCGCGCTGGTGGTTGATGGTTGCAATGTGATCGACCCGAGCGATCTTGATCTTGAGTCGCCCTGGCCGGTGGAGGGGTTTGATCTCATCGCCGTGATTGGTCTGCTCGATGCGGTGAATGATCTGCCCGGCGCGCTGATCCATATCCGCAATGCGCTGGCTCCCGGTGGGCTGATGATTGCCAGCTTTGTGGGCGGTGCCAGTCTTGTCACCCTGCGTGCGGCCATGCTGGCGGCAGAGCCTGATCGTCCGGCAGCGCGGATGCATCCTCTGGTTGATCCGCGCGCCGCACCGCAGTTGCTCCAGCGCGCCGGGTTCAAAGACCCGGTGGTGGATACTCACACTGTTCAGGTGCGCTATTCCTTGCTGGCGACATTGGTTGATGATCTGCGCGATCAAGGGCTCGGTTCGGCCCTTGCGGACACAGCCGCGCCGCTCGGCAAAGGCGCGCGCGCGCGCGCGCAAGTCAATTTTGCCGCCCGTGCGGATGCGGGCGGCAAAACGCCTGAGACTTTCGAGATCATCACTCTTACCGGGCGCAGGTCCCTCGCTGGAACTTAAGCCTTGAGCGCCGCCTGCGCTGCGGCCAGCCGTGCGATCGGCACGCGGTAAGGCGAGGCGCTGACGTAATCGAGCCTGACCTTCTCGCAAAAGGCAATGCTCGCCGGATCGCCGCCATGCTCGCCGCAAATGCCGAGCTTGATGTCGGGCCGGGTCGCCCTGCCCCGTTCGGCGGCGAGTTCGACCAGTTGGCCAACGCCTTCGATGTCGATGCTGACGAAGGGATCGCGCGGGAAAATGCCCTTGTCGACATAGGGCGCAAGGAAGCGCCCGGCATCATCGCGCGACACGCCGAGCGTCGTTTGCGTCAAGTCATTGGTGCCGAAGGAGAAAAACGCGCCTTCTTCGGCAATCTCGCCCGCCATCAGCGCCGCGCGCGGCAGTTCGATCATCGTGCCGACAAGGTAATCGACCCGCGTGCCCTGTTCGGCAAAGACTTCCTCCGCCACCCGGTCAACCAGCGCCTTGAGGATGGCAAGCTCGCGCTTGGTCGCGACCAGCGGGATCATGATTTCAGGCAGCGGAGCCTCACCACTGGCCTGCTTCACCGCGCAGACCGCTTCGAAGATCGCGCGCGCCTGCATTTCGTAGATTTCGGGGTAAGTGATCCCCAAGCGGCACCCGCGATGGCCCAGCATCGGGTTGAATTCGTGGAGTTCAGCCGCGCGCCGCTTCAGGTGATCGACGCCTACGCCGCTGGCATCGGCAAGCTCGGCAAATTCCTCCTCCGCATGCGGCAGGAATTCATGCAGTGGCGGATCGAGCAGACGGATCGTGCAGGGCAGCCCAGCCATAACCTCGAAAATCGCGGTGAAATCGGCGCGCTGTTCGGGCAGCAGCAGGGCAAGCGCCTTGCGACGGCCCGCCTCGTTATCGGCAAGGATCATCTGGCGCACCGCGCTGATACGGCTCGCTTCAAAGAACATATGCTCGGTGCGGCACAGCCCGATGCCCTCGGCCCCAAACTGGCGCGCCATGCGGCAATCATCGGGGGTTTCGGCATTGGTGCGCACCCGCATCCGGCGCAAGCCATCGGCCCACACCATCAGCGTGGCAAAATCGCCCGCCAGTTCCGGCTCCACTGTCGGCACGATGCCGAGCATCACCTGCCCGGTTGCGCCATCAAGCGTGATCGCATCGCCTTCTTTGAGTTCGGTTGAGCCGATCCGCAAAGTGCGCGAGGCGCGATCAATCGACACGCCGCTCGCGCCCGAAACACACGGCCGCCCCATGCCCCGCGCCACCACGGCGGCGTGGCTCGTCATCCCGCCGCGCGCGGTCAGGATGCCTTGGGCGGCGTGCATGCCGTGAATGTCTTCGGGCGAGGTTTCGACCCGCACGAGGATGACCTTCTCACCCCGTCCCGCCCAGCTTTCGGCCGTATCAGCATCAAGCACGATCTTGCCCGCTGCCGCCCCCGGCGATGCCGGCAGGCCGGTGGTGAGCACATGGCGCGGCGCATCCGGATCAAGCGTCGGGTGCAGCAATTGATCGAGCGCCATCGGATCAACCCGGCGGACCGCTTCGCGTTCGTCGATCAGGCCTTCTGCCACCATATCCACCGCCATTTTGAGCGCGGCCTTGGCGGTGCGCTTGCCCGAACGGGTCTGCAGCATCCACAACTTGCCCCGTTCGACAGTGAATTCAATGTCCTGCATGTCCTTGTAGTGAAGTTCCAGCAGGTCGAACACGCGGGCGAGTTCGCCGTAAGCCTCGGGCATGGCCTCTTCCATGCTGAGTGGCTTGGCACCCGCCGCCTCGCGCGCGGCCTTGGTGAGATATTGCGGCGTGCGGATGCCCGCGACCACATCCTCGCCCTGCGCATTGATGAGGTATTCGCCGTAATAGGCGCGCTCGCCCGTCGCCGGATCGCGGGTGAAGGCAACGCCGGTTGCGCTGGTGTCGCCCATATTGCCGAACACCATCGCCTGCACATTGACCGCTGTGCCCCAGTCGCCGGGAATGTCATTCAAGCGGCGATAGACCTTGGCGCGGTCGGAATCCCACGAATCGAACACAGCGCGGATCGCGCCCCAGAGCTGTTCGTGGACATCCTGCGGAAACGGCTTGCCAAGTTCAGCCTCGACAATGCCCTTATATTCCTTGACCAGCGCCTGCCAGTCTTCAGACGTCATCTCGGTATCGGCGTAAAAGCCCTTGTCTTCCTTGGCGATTTCGAGCGCTTCTTCAAACAGCCCGTGATCAATGCCAAGCACCACATCGCCATACATCTGAATGAAACGGCGGTAGGAATCCCACGCAAAACGCGCGTCCCCACTGGTGGCGGCGAGCGCTTCCACCGTGGCGTCGTTGAGGCCGAGGTTGAGCACCGTGTCCATCATCCCCGGCATCGAAACCCGCGCGCCTGAACGCACCGAAACCAGCAGCGGCCCGGCCCCGCCGGTGTCGCCGAATTTCTTGCCGACGGTGGCTTCCACCTGCGCAAGCGCATCGGCCACGGCAGCTTTTAAAGCGTCTGAGAATTCGGCGTTACCCGCCAGATATTGCACGCATTCTTCGGTGGTGATGGTGAAGCCGGGGGGCACGGGCAAGCCAATGCTCGCCATTTCGGCAAGGTTTGCGCCCTTGCCGCCGGTGACAGTCTTGTCCTTCTGGCGCGGCTCTACGCCTGTGCCTTGGGATTGAACGCCGAAGGGGTAGACTGTCTGGAGCATTAGCCTTCTATCCTTGAAAAATCGGCGACCCGGTGGACGGCATCGCGGAAGGAACCGAGCAGCGCAAGCCGCGCGGCGCGTTTGGCAGGGTCAGGATCGTTGACCGTGACCTGTTCGAAGAAATTGTCGATCGGAGTGCGCAAGGTGGCAAGCGCGGCCATGGCAGCGGCGAAGTCTTCGGCCTCGATGGCCTCGGCAGCCTTTGGCGCGGCCTCGCCAAGCGCGGCGATCAGCGCGGCCTCGGCGGGATCGGGGGTGTAGCCCAAGCCCTCAAGCGTGATGCCAGCCCCGCCCGTCATGCCAGCGAAAGCTGGCATCTCAGGCGTTTGCGCACTGCCGCCTGAGGCCCCAGCTTCCGCTGGAGTGACGGAGTGGCCTTCTTTCTTGAGGATATTGGCCGCGCGCTTGTAGCCTGCGAGCAGGTTTGTGCCGTCCTCGGTGGTGATGAAGGCTTGCAGTGCTTCAGCGCGACGCCGAACACGCCAAACATCGCCATCCAACTGCGTTCCAAGATTAGTCGATGCCTGAACAATGTCATATCGGACGTTGTTGTCGCGCATCATCACGCCAAGACGATCATGCAAAAAGTCTTCGACTTGAAGGCCGGGCCCGGTTGTACCGTCATTTGCCCAAGCTCGCGCCACCGCGCTGATCAAGCATCGTGCGGAGTTAGCATCAATCAAACGTATGACGGCAATGGCAGCACGGCGGAGCGCAAAAGGATCCTTCGATCCAGTCGGAAGCTCACCAATGCCAAAAAAGGCAAATAACGTATCCAGCTTATCCGCCAGCGACACCGCCACCGTCACCGGCGCGGTGGGCACTTCATCGCCCTGCCCCACAGGCTTGTAGTGATCGCGGATCGCGTCGGCCACTTCCCCCGGTAGACCTTCGGCGCGCGCGTAATAGCCGCCCATAAGGCCCTGTAATTCGGGGAATTCTCCGACCATTTCGGTGACCAGATCGGCCTTGCACAGCCGCGCGGCTTGTTCGGCCAAGGCGGGATCGGCTACTACAATGCCTTCCTCGCACAACCACCGCGCCAGCTTGGCCACGCGCTCGACCTTGTCGGCGACAGTGCCCAGCTTCTCGTGGAAGGTGATCCGCGACAGTTTCTTCGCGTGACCTCCAAGCAGCGTCTTCTGGTCCTGCTCCCAGAAAAACCTTGCATCCGAAAGCCTTGCAGCCAGAACCTTACGATTGCCGTCAACCACCACTGCCGGATCGCTGGCTGCGATGTTGGCGGTGCAGATAAAGGCATTGGCGAGCTTGCCCGCGCTGTCCTGACACACGAAATATTTCTGGTTCACCCGCGCGGTCAATTGGATGACTTCGGGCGGGACTTCCAGAAACGCCTCGTCGAACCGGCCAAGCAGCGGAACGGGCCATTCGGTGAGGCCGGCGTTTTCCACCACCAGCCCTTCATCCTCGACCAGCACAAGGCCAGCCTCCGCCGCAGCCTTGGCAGCGCCATCACGGATGATCGCGGCGCGTTCTTCTTGATCGACGATCACATGGGCAGCGCGCAGTTTTTCGGCGTAGTCATCCGCGCCCGCGATGCTGATCGCCCCTGCGGAATGGAAACGATGCCCGTAAGTCTCGCGGCCAGCGGCGATGCCATCGACCTCGCAAGCCACGACTTCGCCATCAAAGAGCGCGATAATCCCCGACAAAGGCCGCACCCAGCGCAGGCTGCCCGTCGAAAGCGAAGCCGCGCCCCAGCGCATCGATTTGGGCCATGAAAAATCACGGATGATCGCAGGCACGGCAGCGCTGAGCACATCTGCCATCGCGCGCCCCGGTGTGTTGACGACCGCGAAATAGGTCATGCGGCCTTTTACATCGCGCAATTCCAATTGATCGCGGGTGACGCCGTTCTTCTTGCAGAAGCCATCAATCGCGGCATCCGGCGCGCCCTCGGGCGGGCCTTTGGCTTCCTCGCTCACCGCTTGCGTCGCCAGCGGCAACCCGCGCGCGATCAGCGCGAGGCGGCGCGGAGTTGACCACACGGTGATGCTGTCCGCCGCAACGCCCGCCGCCGCAAGCTCGCGCACGAACAGCTTTTCGAGCTCCGCGCGCGCACCGGCTTGCATCCGGGCGGGGATTTCCTCCGAGCGCAATTCCAGCAGGAAATCGGCCATCACACGAGGCTCCAGCCGGGGAATTTCGCTTCCCATTCCGGTGTCATCTTCTCGGCATAAGCCTCACACGAAGAGCGCGCCAGATCGCGCACGCGGCCCATATAGCTGGCGCGTTCCTGCACCGAAATCACGCCGCGGGCCTGCAACAGGTTGAACACATGGCTCGCCTCGACCGCCTGTTCGTAAGCCGCAATCGGCACGCCTGCGGCCAGAGCGTTGCGGCACTCGGCCTCTGCCTTGGCAAACAGATCAAACAGCCCTTCGGTGTCGGCGACTACGAAGTTCCATTTCGACATCTGGCGTTCGTTTTCGAGAAACACGTCGCCATAACTCACCCCGGCGGAATTGAACGCCAGATCATAGACGTTGTCGACGCCCTGAATATACATGGCGAGGCGTTCCAGCCCGTAGGTGAGTTCGCCGGCCACCGGCTTGCAATCAAACCCGCCCATCTGCTGGAAATAGGTGAACTGGGTCACTTCCATCCCATCGCACCACACTTCCCAGCCCAGCCCCCATGCCCCCAAGGTTGGCGATTCCCAGTCGTCTTCAACAAAGCGGATATCATGGGCCAGCGGATCAATCCCGATCACCGCGAGGCTTTGCAGATAAAGCTCCTGAATATTCGGCGGCGAAGGCTTCAGGATGACCTGATATTGGTAATAGTGCTGGAGGCGGTTGGGGTTTTCGCCATAGCGCCCGTCGGTCGGGCGGCGGCAGGGTTGCACGAAAGCGGCATTCCACGGCTCCGGCCCCAAGGCGCGCAGCGTGGTGGCGGTGTGAAACGTGCCCGCCCCCATGCGCATATCATAGGGCTGAAGGATGACGCAGCCCTGCGCACTCCAGAAATCGTGGAGAGCAAGGATCATATCCTGGAACGAGCGCGTCGGAGTGCGCAGCGCAGGGGCAAAGGATGTGGCATCGTTCATGGCGGCTCGCCATGGCTCAAGCCCCGATAAGCGTCAATGCCGCAGCGCAGCAGGAATGGGGATTTGCGCGGGCTTTGGGGCGGAAAAGTCGCAAACGCACGACACAAAGTCAGGTCTTCTTGACATAGTCAGTGACTTGCGACATATAGTCACGTATACCTGACATATAGTCAGGCAAACATGATGGAGAGCGGCAATGGCCGAAAATCAACCCAAGCCTGAAAAGGGGCGCCCGGGAATGACCCGCGATGAACAGATCGTGTTTTGGGCGCTAATTTTCGTTGTTCTCGTTACCGCTCTGAATTGAAGTGCAACATCATGAAATCGCTCAATGAAACCATGTGTATCAAGGTGTGGCAGGGCGCAGCTTTGCTGGCGGCCAGCGGCTTTGCGGCAGGAGCCATCCTTGCCAATATCGCGACCGCTTTGGAATTCTGAGCAATGCCTTACAATCCGCAAGCTATGGGAGAGGAGCAGCGCTCGCACGCCTATCACTTCATGGGTGCTTGTGGGACAGTCGTTCTAATGGGGCTGATCACTCACTTCACCAGCGATCTGCCCATCCTGCCGGTCGCAGGTGCTGGCTTCGGCGCAGCGGGCCTTTGCATGTCGGCTTTTTCTGGCCAGTATGACGAATATTTCCGCACGCTTTGCGCCGCCGGACACCGCTGGCTGGCAGCGGGCCTTGCGCTTGCGCTGTTTGGCTGGTGCATGATCGGGGCAGGCAATCTTTCCTATGGCGCGGGACGTGCGCTTGGCTCCGATGCTGCCGCTACGCACTACTTGTCCGATTTTGCGGACCTCGGACGCATCGATACCTTCGTGATCGTCATGGCCGCAGCCCTGACATTTTATGCAGGTTTCGCTTTTGCCTGGCTCAAAGCGACTTGGCGGGCCGAGCACGGCTGATGAAAAACCGCCTCAAAGTGCTGCGTGCCGAACGCGACTGGAGCCAGGCGGAGCTTGCCACGCGGCTTGATGTCTCGCGTCAGGCGGTAAACGCCATTGAAACCGGCAAGCATGACCCTTCCCTACCGCTCGCCTTCCGTATCGCCCGGTTGTTCGACATGCCGATCGAGGAGATTTTCCATGACGAAGCGTGATTTCGCAGACTTCGCCGATGCGCCGTCGGATGGCGCGATCATTTTGCGTCGGGCTTTGATCGGCGTTGGCGGCGGGACTGTGCTGCTGTTCATGGCCGGAATGATTGCGGGCTACACCAGTGGTGTCATCGATCGCGGCGCGCCCGATCTTCGTGATGCCGTTATCCTCGGCGCGATGGTGCTGGTTGCAGGTGCGGTTGCCTTCGGCATGTGGCGAATGTGGCCTGCGATGAACGACGAGCCAGTGGCTCCGCGCGTTAAGAATGCAAGGCGGATCTTGATTGGATCGATTGCACTGGGCGCACCGCTTGGGTTCGTGTTTGGTGTGGCCGATGAAAGTGCATCGGATTTTTTCTCCAACGCGCCAGTCAGTCCCATCCTTGCCGCGAGCGTCATCGCCTTTTGGTTGATTGTCGGACCGCTTGTCACCTGGTTGTGGTGGCGGCAGATCGATGAACACGAAGCAGGGGCCTATCGTGAGGGCGGTCTGGTTGCAGCCCATACCTACCTGTTCGTATCCCCTGCATGGTGGATGGCAACCCGCGCCGGGTGGCTGCCGGCGCAAGACCCGATGGTGGTGCTGCTTGGCGTCTGTCTGGTGTGGTGCATTGTGTGGTTTGTGCGACGATACTTTTGAAAATCTGCTGTATAAATGAACCATTAAGGCTGCCTCACCTTGTGATTTTTAGACTGCCCCCAGGAGAAAACCGATGAAACTGTCCCGCATTCTTGCTCTTACTGTCGCTCCCTTCGCGCTGCTCGCCAGCGGCCCTGTTGTTGCAGATGATCAGGCTGCCGCTGCTGATGCGCCTGCTGCAGCCTCGGGCCCGGCCATGTGGAAGGTCGCGGATGAGGACACCACAATTTATCTGTTCGGCACGGTGCATATGCTCCCCAAGGATGTGGAGTGGATCAATCCGACCATCACCGATGCGCTCGCCAAATCGGATATGATTGTTACCGAACTGCCGATGGACGCCGGCGCACAGGCTGAATTGCAGCAACTTACCCTGAAGCTCGGGATGTTGCCGCAAGGCACTGCGCTGCGTTCATTGCTGACTCCCGAGCAGACCGCCACTTACGAGGCCGCCTTTGCAACTATTGGGTTGCCTCCTCAGGCGGTGCAGCAGTTTGACGTGATGAAGCCGTGGTTTGCCGGGCTCAACCTGTCGATGCTGCCTCTGTTGATGAGCGGTTATACCCCGGATTCAGGAGTGGAGAAGGTGCTGCTTGAAAAGGCCGGTGATACCCCGCGCGGCGCACTGGAAACGCCCGAATTTCAGCTCAGCCTGTTCAATGATCTGCCGCAAGAGGCGCAAATTGCCTTCATGATGGAAGCCGCTAGTGGTGTGGCCGAGGCCAAGGAGACGCTTGACCGGATGGTGGCCGAATGGATCAAGGGTGATGCCGACAAGCTTGCCGAAATCATGAACGAAGGCATGAGCGATCCCGTATTGATCGAGGCGCTGTTGCACACCCGCAACGCCAATTGGGCGCAGTGGATTGCTGAGCGCATGGCTGAGCCCGGCACCGTGTTTATCGCTGTTGGGGCAGGCCACCTTGCGGGCGAGAAAAGCGTGCAGGATATGCTCGCGGCCAAGGGCATCGCTGCCACGCGGGTCAAGTAACGGCGCATGGCCGTGATGCTGGCATCACTGGCCAAGGCTGAGAGCAAGGCCGAGCGTCGCTTGCGCCTTGCCTTTGCCGCTCTGGTTCTTGCGCTGTTGCTGGCGCTGGGAGCCTGCTCAGAGGCGCCTCGCAACACCACGCGCGGACCCGGTGAGGGCGCGCGGCCGAGCCCGTTGTTCTATGAGATCGCGCGTGATGATGGCGCGGTGCACGGGTGGATGCTGGGCACTATCCATGCGCTGCCTGCTGGAACCGAGTGGCGCACTGCGGCGATCATGGATGCTGCGGCGGCGGCTGATGTGCTGATTGTCGAGGTCGCCGGGCTGGATGATCCCAAGGCTATGGCGCGCATTTTTCGCCAGCTTGCCACCACGCCCGGACTGCCGCCGTTGTCTGAGCGTGTTGCGCCCGAACATCATGCCCGTCTTGACGAACTGGCTGCTGAAGCGGGCCTGTCACCTCGCCAGCAACGACAGACCAAAAGCTGGGCGGCGGGACTGATCCTTGCGCGCGTGACGGCAGAGGGTGATCCTGCAAACGGGGTTGACCGCGCTATGCTGCGCAGTTTTGCGGGCCGTCCTGTGCGTGAACTCGAAGGGGCGCAGGCGCAGCTCGGCATTTTTGACGCTTTGCCTGAGGTCGACCAGCGGGCCTTGCTGACAGCGGTTATCCGCACCAGTGATACCGCCAGCAGCGAGGCCGCGCGTCTGCGCGATGCGTGGTTGGTCGGCGATGCGCGTGCGCTCGAAGCAGCAACCCGCACCGGTTTGCTGGCCGAACCCGCTTTGCGCCTTGCGCTTTACACTCAACGCAATCAGCGCTGGCTGGGCCAACTCGATGCGGCCCTGCAAGGGCCCAATCGCCCATTGATTGCAGTGGGCGCAGCCCATCTGGTCGGACCCGAAGGTCTGGTTACGCTGCTTGAGGCGCGCGGCTGGCGTCTTAATCGTGTGAAGTGATCGGTTGCTCGCCGCAGCAATGGCTTGCCAAAAACGCGTACGCTCTCTAAGGGGCCGCGCTTCGGCGTCATGGTCATCCCTGGAGGCGTGGCGCTCCGGACATATCTATCAACATGCATTCGAAAGGCACGTATTATGAGCGACGTTCTCAATCTGCCGGCCGAAGCGCGCGAACGGGCTGGCAAGGGAGCCTCCCGAGCACTTCGCCGCACAGGTCGGACCCCTGCGGTCATTTATGGCGGCAATGAAGCCCCCGTCCAGATCCACGTCGAGGAAAAGGAACTCGTCAAGCAATTGATGACGGGCCACTTCTTCAACTCGATCGTCGAGATCGAAGTGGGCGGCAAGACCGTGCGCACCCTGCCCAAGGACGTTGCCTTCAACCCGGTGAGCGATCGCCCGATCCACGCTGACTTCCTGCGCCTTTCGGGCGATAGCAAGGTCACGGTGCAGGTTCCGGTGGTGTTCGTGAATGAAGATGCATCGCCCGGCCTCAAGAAGGGCGGCGTGCTCAATATCGTGCGCCACGAACTTGAACTGGTGTGCCCGAACGAAGAAATCCCTGCCGAAATCAACATTGATGTCACCGGCAAGGACGTGGGCGATTCGATCCACATCAGCGAAGTCGCTCTGCCCAAGGGCGTTGAAAGTGCTATCACCGATCGCGATTTCACCATCGCAACGCTGGTTGCCCCTTCTGCTCTGAAGAAGAGCGAAGGCGAAGCAGCGGCCAGCGAGGAAACCGCGACCGAGGAATAAGCCCTCGCCGGGTCTCACCCTACATGACGCCGGGCGTGCCACAGGGGCAGGCCCGGCGTTTTTGCCTTTTGCGCCCATGCTCACTAGGAAATCGTCATGCAAATCTGGGTCGGCCTTGGAAACCCCGGACCGCGTTATGCGCTCCACCGCCACAATGTCGGCTTCATGGCCACAGATGTGATTGCCGAGATGCATGGCTTTGGCCCGGTGCAGACCAAGTTTCAAGGCTGGGTGCAGGAAGGCCGCATCGGCGCGGATAAGGTGCTGCTGCTCAAGCCTGCGACTTTCATGAACGAAAGCGGCCGCAGCGTGGGTGAGGCGATGCGGTTCTATAAACTGGGCCTCGACGCGCTCACGGTGTTCCATGACGAGCTTGATCTGGCCCCCTTCAAGGTCAAGGTGAAGCAAGGCGGCGGCACCGCAGGGCATAATGGGCTGCGTTCGATCGACCAGCATTGCGGTGCCGACTTTCGCCGGGTGCGGATCGGAATCGGCCATCCGGGGCACAAGGACAAGGTGACAGGGCACGTCCTTGGCAATTACGCCAAGGCCGAACAGGATGATCTGGTCTCCATGTTGGGCGCTATTGCGAGCGAGGCGGAGTGGCTCGCCAAAGGGGATGTTGCCCGCTTCATGAGCGAGTATGCGCTGAGAATGCAGGGTTGAGAATTCATCCGGCGGTGGCTTGTTTACTTTGCGTGGGCTGTCCTGCCCCAGCGTGGCACAGCGCGAATACGAGGCGCGACACGGGGTGCTTCCCGAAATAGGGATTTGTGAACATCCTCAAAAACCACGGAGAACCCCGTCGATAATCGCAAAAACCTGCTTCCTGCTGCTGTGCTGCTCATGCTTTCGGTCGCAGTCCCGGCCCACGCCATGAAAGAACCGCCGAGCGAGCCTGGCGCGGGTTCATCAAGCGGCGGCACGGCGGTGCCGGAACCTTCAAGCATGATCCTGTTCGGGGCAGGCGCAGCCGCGCTGCTGGCGTCGCGCCGCCGCAAGAAGCTACCGCACTAACCGGCGCGATTGGTTGGATTGGCGCGCGAGCCCTGCTAGGCTGCGCGCCATGACCAGCATCAATCGCCGCAGCCTGCTTGCAGGCATCGCCGCCACGGGCGTGCTGAGCGCTGCCAGCACTGCCCAATCGCAAACGCCCTATCGCGCCAAGCCCGCCGATTTCAAAGGCAAGAGCGTGCTGATCACGGGCTGCTCTTCGGGCTTCGGTCGGCTCGCGGCGGAAATGCTCGCGCGGCAAGGCGCGCGTGTTTTTGCCACCATGCGCGCCCTACCCCGCCCCGAGGCCGAGCAATTGCGCATCCTTGCGCTCAATGAGAAACTCGATCTTCACGTCATCGAGATCGACGTCACCCGCCCGGAACAGATTGCGGCCGGTGTGGCCGAGGCCGAAATGATCAATGGCGCACCGCTCGATGTGCTGGTGAACAATGCAGGCATTGGCATCACCTCGCCGGTTGAGGTGCAGGACTTGGCCGCAACGCAATTGATATTCGCAACCAATGTGTTCGGCCCGCACCTCATGGCGCGCGCCGTGCTGCCGGGAATGCGCAAACAAGGCACGGGGCAGCTCATCCAGATTTCCAGCCAATTGGGCCGCGTCATCAGCCCCTATTCGGGCCACTACTCGGCAACCAAGTTCGCATTGGAAGCGATGAGCGAACAGCTCGCCTACGAGCTGGTGCCGCATAAGATCGACGTCTCGATCATTCAGCCAGGCGGTTATCCGACGAAGGTCTGGGTTAATCGCAACACCTATTCCGCTGCATTGAAACAACGCGCCGAGGACATCCATACGGCAGGCTATCCGGCACAGGTTGCGCGCATGGGGATGGAGGATGGCTCGGGGCGCGGGGCCGATCCGATGGATGTGGCGCAAGCGATTGCGGGTCTGATTGCCATGCCGCCCGGCAAGCGGCCGCTGCGTCTGCCGGTGCATCCCGGAGCCAAGCCGCAAGTGCCAATCAACGAAGTTTCCGCGCAAGTGCAGGTCGATTGGCTGGGCAATTCGGGGGTCGGCCCGATGATCCGCGCGGTGCATGAGCGTTGAGGCGCTAGTGGTTCGAACGCGACGTAAGAATCCGGCCTCGCGCGGGGTCTGCTGTCAAGAAAATTGTTTTATAAGAGCGGATTAACGAGCGAACCCTAGC
>MEDW01000008.1 GCA_001724215.1 Erythrobacter sp. SCN 62-14
TCAGCGGTGGCAAATCCTGTTCGCGCAAGCGCCGCACGTCTGCGCGCACCGGATTGCCGGTAAGGTGGACTTTGCCTGCGTGCTTGGGGCTAAGGCGATCAACCACCGCATAGGACGTCGCAATGGCATCCACCCGGCCAGCCAGCAGCCGGTTGACCCGGCCGAGCACTGCGTTCTGTTCGTGGATGATGCTGGGAATGCCGACCGCGGTGGAGGCCAGCAGCGCAGGCAGCGCAGGATAGCCGCCAAAGCCGATGACAGCGGTCGGCTCGACTGTTTCAAACAGACGCAAAGCCATGCTGCGCCCGGCAAGCACCGCGCGCGCCCCCCCGATCCAGCCCAGCGGGTTTTTCCCGAAACGCCCTGCCGGGATGACATGGGCAGTGAGATAATCAGGCTTGCCCGGAATGGCCGCACCGCGTTCATCCGTCACCAGCGCAACGTGATGCCCGCGCGCGTGCAGTTCTGCCGCCAGCGCAAAGGCCGGGATCAAGTGCCCGCCCGTGCCGCCTGCAGCCAGCACGAAATGGCGGCTTGCCCCTGTGGGCGTGGTTTGCGAATTGGCGCCAGTCATGGGCGCTCCTCCTTGCTGTCCAACAATCCGCGCAGGCCCCGCCCCTCTTTGGCAAGGAACGGGTTGCGCCGCGTGATCGCCAGCAATAGCCCAAGGCCAAAGCACACCGCCAGCACTGATGAGCCGCCATAGCTGATTAGCGGCAAGGTCATGCCTTTGGATGGGAACAATTGCAGGTTCACCAGCATGTTGATGAAGGCCTGCCCGCCAAAACCCGTGATGAGCCCCGCGCCAGCGAGGAGAGCAAACAGGTTTTCTTCATCCACCAGCCGCATCAGCACGCGGATCACGATCGCGCAATAAAGCAGCACCAGCGCGGCGCAGGCAATCAGGCCAAATTCCTCTCCGATCACCGAGAAGATATAATCGGTGTGCGCTTCGGGCAGGTTCATCTTGCGAATACCCAGCCACAACCCGCTGCCGGTCCACCCACCTGCCATCAGCGTGCGCTGCGCCAGATCGACCTGATCGAAAGCCGTGCCGCCGCCCCAGAATGCATCAATCCGGTGGCGCGCATTATCGTAGAAGAAATAGGCGAGCGTAAGCCCTGCCACCCCAAGGCCAAGCAGCCCGCCAATGCGCTGCACCGATACGCCAGCCAGCAGCACCAGCACAAACCAGATGCCGGCAAACAGGATGGTGTCGCCCAGATTGGGTTGCAGCATCAACAGCGCGGCCACAACCACCAACGCAGCGGTTGCAAAGCCCACCACCGGCAGGCTCGCATCGCGCAGCCGCCAACTGAGGATCCACGCGAGCGTCACGGCAAAGGCGGGCTTCAGAAATTCGGATGGTTGGAGCGAAAAGCCCACCTCAAGCCAGCGCCGCGCGCCGTTCCTGACCGGGCCAAAAATTGGCACGAGCACCAGCAGCACCAGCATCACGCCTGCCACCACAATGGCGAGCCTGCGCGCATCATCGCGGCTGATGAAAGACACCGCCAGCATCCCGCCCAGCCCTGCCAATTGAAACAGGGCGGTGCGGGTCAGGTAGTGGAAGTCGGACAGGTTTTCGCCATGCTTGGCAGCCTGCGCGGCGCCTGCAGGCGAGGCGGCAGCCGCTGCCACCAGCCCCACCACCATCAGCGCGATGATGAGGCCAAGCAGCATCTTGTCAATCTCGCGCCACCAGATGCGGATACCATCGGTCCAGCCGCGCTTGGCCGGAACCGGCGGGTAGAAGCGCTGGCTGCGCTGCGGGGCAAGGCCGTGGGGCGCGCCGCTGGTGCTCATGGCGTTTCTCCCTGCGGCTCGCACCCGGTCATGGCCAGCACCATCTGGCGAAAATGGCTTCCGCGCTTTTCATAATCACGGAACTGGTCGTAGCTGGCACAGGCTGGCGAGAGCAGCACCACATCACCCGGCCGCGCCGCAACGTGCGCCCGGCGCACGGCCTCGCTGATAAGCTCGCAGCGCTCCACCTTGCTTGTGCTTTCGAGCAGACCTGCAAACATCGGCCCTGCCTCGCCCACGGTGTAGGCAGCTGCGACATTGCCGAGATGATCGGCGCAGGCGCCAAGGCCGTCTTCCTTGGGCAGGCCGCCAACAATCCAGTGAATGCGCGGGGCGCCGCCGTTGATCGCCGGATCGGGCGGAAAAGCCGCCAGCGCAGGCGCAGCAGAGGCCGCATTGGTCGCCTTGCTGTCGTTAATATAGACAACGCCGCCTGCCTCGCACACCCGCTCCATGCGGTGCGGCAGGCCGCGATAGGTGGCAAGGCCGTGGGCGATCTGCGCGTCGGTGAGGCCCAGTTCGCGGCAGATTGCCTGAGCGACACAGGCATTCTGCGCGTTGTGTGGCCCCGCGAGCGAAGGCGAGACGGGCGCGGTCACATCGCTGCTGCGCGCGCGGATCGGCGAGCGGCCTGCGGCATCAAGGCTGGCGGCAATGGCGCGGGTGTTCTCGTCCTCATCACAGATCACCGCGCGTCCTTTCTGCTGCATGGCAAACAGGCGCGCCTTTGATCCGGCATAGGTCGCAAAATCGGCGTAGCGATCGAGGTGATCGGGCGTGATGTTGGTGATCGCGGCAATATCGCAATCGAGCGTAAAGGTGAGATCAATCTGAAAGCTGGAGAGTTCGAGCACATAGACCCCGCCTTCAGGCAAAGGCTCCTGCGCCATGATGGGCTCGCCAATATTGCCGCCCATCACGGCTGGCACGCCCGCTTCGCGCAAGATGTGATGCACCAGCGCGGTGGTGGTGGATTTGCCGTTTGTGCCGGTGATGCCCACCACCTTGTGCGGCGGCAGATGAGGCCGGGCCATCGCGAACAGCTCAATATCGCCAATCACGGGGAGGCCATATTGCCACACATGCGGGCCGATAGGGTGGCTGTTCAAAGGCACGCCGGGCGAAATCACCACGCCTGCAAAGCCGGTGAGATCAAGCTCCAGCGGATCAATCAGGCGGCAGCGCCCTTCGAACGGCGCGCGGGCAACGTCCTGCCTATCCCACGCGATCACTTCTGCCCCGCTTGCCAGCAACGCTTCTGCCGCAGCCCGCCCCGAACGGGCAAGGCCGAGCACCGCAAATTTCTTGCCAGCAAAGGACGGCGAAGTAATCACGGATGCGCGCGCTCCCCCTATCTCAGCTTCAAGGTGGCAAGGCCGATCAGCGCCAGCACAATCGAGATGATCCAGAACCGGATCACGACCTTGCTTTCGCTCCAGCCCAATTGTTCGAAATGGTGGTGAATGGGCGCCATGCGGAACACGCGCTTGCCGGTGCGCTTGAACCAGAACACCTGCACAATCACGCTGACAGCTTCGAGCACGAACAATCCGCCGACAATCGCCAACACCACTTCGTGATGGCTCGCCACCGCAATCACACCCAGCGCGCCGCCCAGAGCAAGGCTGCCGGTGTCGCCCATGAACACCGCCGCTGGCGGCGCGTTGAACCACAGGAAGGCCAGCCCTGCCCCCATGATCGCCCCGCAAAAAATCGCCAGTTCGCCCGCGCCCACCACATGGGGAATGCCCAGATAGGCGCTGAAATCGGCACGGCCCACGAGATAGGCGATGATCGCAAAAGTGCCCGCTGCGATAATCACCGGCATGATCGCCAAGCCATCGAGCCCATCGGTAAGGTTCACCGCGTTGCCCGCGCCGACAATCACGAAAGCGGCAAAGACGTAATAGAACGGCCCCAAGGGGATGCTGAATTCCGAGAAGAAGGGCACATAAAGATTGGTGTTGATCTGGCTCACGATCAGCCATGATGCGACCCCTGCCACCGCGAATTCCGCAAGCAGGCGCACTCTTCCGGGAACGCCCGCGTGGCTGTTTTTGGACACCTTGTCGTAATCATCAAGGAACCCGATCAGCCCGAAACCGATCGTCACCGCCAGACACGCCCAGACAAACGGGCTCGACCAGTTCATCCAGAGCAGCAGCGAAATCGTCAGCGAGACGAGGATCATCAACCCGCCCATAGTTGGCGTGCCGCGCTTGGCGAGGTGGCTTTGCGGGCCGTCTTCGCGGATCGGCTGGCCCTTGCCTTGGCGCACGCGCAGCAAATTGATGAACTGCGGCCCGATGACAAGACCAATCGCCAGCGCGGTGATCAAAGTCGCGCCCGCACGGAAGGTCTGGTAGCGCACCAGATTGAGGATCCCTTCAAACCCGAGCAGTTCGGCAAGCCAGTAGAACATTCATATCGTCCTTTGCGCTCCTTGCCCCCGCCGGGTGCGGCGAGGGGTTCAGGCGCCTTGGGTCAAGCGGGCCACGAGTGTGCCAAGACCCACCGAATTGGAGCCCTTGACCAACACCGCATCCCCCGGGCAGAGGCCAACTTCGCCAAGCACACCGATAGCCTCGTCCGGACTTTGGCAATGGGCGAAGCGGATGGCCTTGCCAAGCGAATCGGGCGCGCCTTTCCCCAGTTCCGCGGCAAGCGCCGCCATCTCAGCGCCCACAAGGATCGCATAGCTCACGCCCGCCTCGGCCAATGGCTCGGCCAGTTGGCGGTGGAAGCCATCGGAAAAATCGCCCAATTCTTTCATGCTGCCGAGCACCGCGATGCGCCGCGTGGCAGGCGTCTGCGCGAGCGCTTTCAAGGTTGCGCGCATCGAGGCCGGATTGGCGTTGTAGCTTTCATCGATGAGCAGTGCCTTGCCACCTGCAAGCGTGAGCGTGTGGCGTTCGCCCCGGCCTTTGAGCCCGCCCATTTCGGCAAGCGCAAGGCCAGCGCTTGCCAGATCGCCGCCCGCTGCGCGCACCGCAGCAATCACGCCGAGCGAGTTGACAATCCAGTGATCGCCGGGTTCGGCGATGGTGTAACAAAGGCGAATATCGCCAAGGTCAGCAGTGACAAGCGAGCCGCCGCCCGGCGCTGCAATTGCATCGAGCAGGCGCACATCAGCATCCTTGGCGCGTCCGAAGGTGATAACCTTGTGGCCCAACGCGCGGGCATGGTCGATCATCCGCGCAGCCCATTCGCTGTCTGCCGGAATGATCGCCGTGCCCCCACGCATCAGCCCTGTAAAAATCTGCGATTTTTCATCGGCAATCGCCTCCAGACTGCCGAGGTTCTCGATATGGGCAGGGGCAATCGTGGTGATGAGCGCGACATGCGGGCGGACATGGGAGGTAAGGGGCGCGATTTCGCCGGCGTGGTTCATGCCCATTTCGAACACGCCGAATTTGGCGCGGGCGGGCAGGCGCGCAAGGCTCAAAGGCACGCCGACATGGTTGTTGTAACTGCGCACAGAGCGATGGGCGGCCCCTCTGCTGGCGCGGTCGAGACAGGCAAAGATCGCTTCTTTGACCCCGGTCTTGCCCACCGAGCCGGTGATCCCGATCCGCACCGCTTCGCTCCGCTCGCGCGCGGCATGGGCAAGCGCGTGGAGCGCGGCGGTGGTATCCTGCACCAACACATGAGGGAATGGCACAGGGCGATCGACAATCGCCGCCACCGCGCCGCGCGCAAAGGCGGCTTCGATAAAGCGGTGGCCGTCCATCGCCTCGCCTTTCAGCGCGACAAACAGATCGCCTGCGCGCACATCGCGCGAATCCATTTCAACGCCTGATGCCTGAAATGCGGCGCTGGCTGTGCCGCCGGTCGCCTCAGCAATCTCGTCGCTTGACCACAAAGCCAGCGGCAGCGCGTCACGCGGATCGGCGGGCCATGCTTTCAAAAGCGGGTGGCGGGCAAGTTTAGCCATGCTCATAGCCTCAAGCCTTCCATCCGGCGCATTGCCGCGCCACTTCGACATCATCAAAAGGTTCAATGCGCATGGTGTCTCCTGAGCCGAAAATCTGCCCCTGTTCGTGTCCCTTGCCAGCAATCAGCACAATGTCACGCTCGCCAGCCTCAGCAATGGCGGCGGCAATCGCGGCGCGGCGATCTGCCACTTCGCGCGCCCTATGGCCTGCGCCTGCGAGAATAGCGGCGCGGATCGCGGAAGGTTCCTCGCTGCGGGGGTTGTCATCGGTGATAATCACCAGATCAGCGCCCTTGGCGGCGGCCTCGCCCATCGCTGCGCGCTTGCCCGCGTCGCGATCTCCGCCTGCGCCAAACACCACAATCAAGCGGCCACCTTCGCCCACATGGGGCCGCAAGGCTGCGATGGCGGCTTCGAGCGCATCGGGGGTGTGGGCATAGTCGACATAGGCAGGCGCGTCTGCGGGATTGATCGCGGCGCGTTCCAGCCGCCCGCGCACCGGTTGCAATCGGGTGAGCGCATCGAACACGGCAGGTGCTGCCATCCCGGTCGAAATCGCAAGGCCCGCTGCCACCAGCGCGTTGGCCGCCTGATAGGCCCCGATCAGCGGCAGGGTAACGGTGCGCGCCTCGCCTCTATGCTCAATCGTCAGGCTCTGGCCAAGCGTGGTCGGGACGCGCGCGGTGAGATGCAGGAACTCGCCCCGCTCGCCCACCGTGCGCACGTCCAGTCCGCGCTCGGCAGCAAAGGCAGCGGCGCGCTCCATCCACTCAGCCCCATCCTCGCCAAGATGAATGATCACAGGCGCGCCCGGCGGCGTCACTTCGGCAAAGAGCCTGAGCTTGGCCGCGAAATACTCCTCCATCGTGCCGTGGTAATCGAGGTGATCGCGGCTGAAATTGGTGAAGGCTGAGGCGGCGAGCGGGAGGCCTTCGCTGCGATATTGGGAGAGGCCGTGGCTCGATGCCTCATAGGCGACATGGGTCACGCCTTCGCGCGCCAATCCCGCCATATTGGCAAGGAAGGTGACAATATCAGGCGTGGTCAGCCCGGTTGCAACGCTGCCATCGGGCGTGGTGACACCGAGCGTCCCGATACTGGCCGCGCGCTCACCGCCCATGCGCCAGATCTGGCGGGTCATTTCCACAGTTGAGGTCTTGCCATTGGTGCCCGTGACCGCGACCAGCACCGGCGGCACCGGCTGGAAAAATCCGGCAGCAAGGCTGGCAAAGGCGCGGCGCGGGGTATCGCTCGCAATATGGAACGCGCCTTGAACCGCAGCCTCTGGCCGGGCGACCACCGCCACAGCCCCAGCCGCGATGGCATCGGGGATAAAGCTCTCGCCATCCACCCGCGCGCCCTGAAAGGCGCCGAACACCGTGCCGGGGGCAACCTTGCGGTGATCGATCGCAAAGCCCGTCACCTCAATCGCTGAAGCTTCCTCAGGCGCGCTCAACCCGGCCCGTTCGATCAGCGCTGCCAGCCTCACTTGCGGCCCTCCACCAGATAGCGCAGGTCCGAAATATCCACGTCGCGGCTTTCATCGGGCAGCACGCCCAGCATTGGCCCAATGCGCGGCACGAGGCGCCCCACCACAGGCGCTGCGGTGAAGGCGGCGGTGCGCTGGAAAGAACTGGCCGCTGTGCCGCGCGGTTCATCAATCACGATCACCACCACATAGCGCGGCCGATCCAGCGGGAAGGCGGCAGCAAAGGACGTCACCAGCGAGGTTTTCTTGTAAACACCGCCGGCGTTCTTTTCAGCCGAGCCCGTCTTGCCGCCCACGCGGTAGCCCTTGGCATCGGCGCTGCGCCCTGTTCCATACATCGAAATCATCCGCAGCATCTGGCGCATGCGCGATGAGGTCGATTCCTTGAACACGCGGCGTCCGCGCGGCACATCCTTGGGCTCAAGCTTCAACATCGTGGCCGGCCGCCATATCCCGCCATTGACCATCGCGGCATAGGCGCTCGCCAGATGCAGCGGGGTTACGGCAAGGCCATGGCCATAGCTTACCGTCATGTTGGTGATGCGCGCCCAGTCCCCACGCGGAAACAGCGGCTTGCCCCGTGCAGGCAATTCGACAAAGGGGCGCTGATCCATGCCGAGATCAATCAGCGTCGCGCGCAATTTGTCCGCGCCCAGTTCATCGGCCACCCGCGCAGTGACAGTATTCGAGGAATAGACCAGCGCCTGCGGCACATTAAGGCCAGTCCCCTTGGGCTTCATGTCTTTCAGACTGCGTCCTGCGACCTGGACCGGGGTCGCATCCCACACCTTTGACAGATCGCGCACCACGCCTGCATCAATTGCCGCCGCAACAGTGATCGGCTTGAAGGTGGAACCCAGTTCATAAACGCCGTTGGTGACGCGGTTGAACACATTGGGCGCGCCTGCTGCGCCTGCGGTGTTGGGATCGAAATCGGGCAGGCTCGCCATTGCCATCACTTCGCCGGTGTCGACATCAAGGACAATGCCAGCAGCGCCAATCGCGTTGGTGGCGAGCATCCCTTTCTTGAGTTCATCCTCGAGCGCGCCCTGCACCCGGACATCGACCGAGAGCGCCACCGATTGGCCGCGCAGTTCGGGGTGGTGAAGACGCTCTTCGAGCACCTGTTCCATGCCCAGCTTGCCGCCTTCGCCTTCGACAACATAGCCAAGAATATGTGCACCAAGGCTGCCTTGCGGGTAGTGGCGATCGGTCTCACGCGGGATTTCGAGCGCCACTTCGCCCAGCGCAAAGACCTCGTTGGCTTCTTCGGGCAGCAGGCGGCGACGCAGATAGCCAGCGCGCCCCGAGGCAAGCCGTTCCGCCAAGCGCGTCTCGTTCATGTCGGGAAAAATCTTCACCAGCGCGCGGGCGACTTCTTTGGGCGAGCGCACCAGCGGGCTGCCATCATCGCCCATCGCCTGCGGGTTGAACCACAAGGCATAGGCGGGGAAAGCGCGCGCCAGCGGCACGCCGTTGCGATCGGTGATCTCGCCGCGCGGGGGCAGCAGCGCGTCTTCAAGGCTGGTGCGGCGCGGCGCTTCGCCGGCAAGGCCCAGCCAGCCAATCCGCACCAACGCCCCGCAGGCCACCAGCGCAAAGATCGCCGCCACCCACAGCACCCGCCATCTGGCGGTGAGCACCGTGCGATAGCGTTGCTGCATCAGATGAACGCGGCCCGCCGGAATCGCTGGCGGTACGGCGTAGGCACTCATTCGCTGACGCTCTGCTTGGCGGCGGCCGCACCTGTCTGCGCGCGGGCTGGGCGGATCGGTGAAGCCTCGATCAGAAAGTCGCCAAAGGCATCGGCAAACATTGCCCCTGCATCCGCGTCTGCCTTTGCCGAGGCAAGCGTCACCCGCTCACCGGAAAGCGGAGAGACCATTGCAGCCTCCTGACGCGGCCCGGCAGGGTTGGTGCTGCCTGCGCTGTCAACCGCCTCGGCGCGCGCAAGGCGGATCTGCTGCGGCGCATTGGGACCAAGCGGCTGACCAAGGCTGGCAAGCTGGCGTTCACCATCAAGGAACTGATCGGCGCGCGGCGCGGCAAAGCCGAATTCGACCGCGTTCCATTCGACCAATTGCCGCTGGCTGGCGCGGGTTTCGAACTCGGTTTCCAAGAGCATGCTCTCGCGCTTCAGAGCGATGATCTGGCGTTCAGCGAGCAGCACCTCGCTTTTCACGGCATGGACCCGCACGCTGAGCAGCGCAAACAGGGCAATGCACACGGCAAGGACTGCGGCCCAGCCCAAGGAACGCATCTGACTTTGGCGCAGGCTCATGCGGCGATCTCCCGAGCAGGCGCATGGGTGCGGCGGGCGTGGCGCAAGGTGGAGGAACGGCTGCGTGGATTGCGGGCAATCTCGGCCTCGCTCGGGCGGATGCCCTTGGACACCTTGGCAAAGGTTGGCGGCGGCCCCGCCACTTCACCCGGCAGATGACGCGACACGGCGCGGCCTGCACCGGATGCTTCGCGCAGGAAATGCTTCACGATGCGGTCTTCAAGGCTGTGGAAGCTGACAACCGCCAGCACCCCGCCCTCGCGCAGCAGGGCTTCGGCAGCAGCAAGGCCAGCGCGCAGTTCGCCCAGTTCATCATTCACATGAATGCGAACGGCCTGAAAGGTGCGCGTGGCCGGGTCTTTCTTGTCATGGGGTTTGTGACCCAAAGCGCGGCGCACCACGCGGGCAAGCTCGCCCGTGGTCGCCAGCGGCCGCGCTGCCACGATCGCACGCGCAACCCGGCGCGACTGGCGTTCCTCGCCGTAATGATACAGCACATCGGCAATCGCGGCCTCATCGGCGGTGTTGAGGAAATCAGCAGCGCTTTCCCCATCTTGGCTCATCCGCATATCGAGCGGGCCATCATGCATGAAAGCAAAGCCGCGGCCTGCCTGATCCAATTGCATGGACGACACGCCAATATCCATCACCACCGCGTCGACCTGCGGCACGCCGATGCGGGTCATTGCTTCGCGCATGGCGGAAAAGCGGGCTGGATGAAGCGTGAGCCGACCGGGAAAACCCGACGCCATCGCCTCGCCTGCCACGATGGCGTCGGGGTCCCTATCAAAGGCGTGGACACTGGCCCCCGCCTCAAGGAGCGCGCGGGTGTAACCGCCCGCCCCGAAGGTGGCGTCAATAATAGTCATGCCGGGCCGGGGTGCAAGCGCCTCGACCACTTCATTCAACAGGACAGGAATATGGGGCGCCTCAGGCATCATGCGCCCTTCCTTGCGGCAGCGACCAGCTTGGTGCAGGCGGCCTGCGCGCTTTTCCATTCAGGGCCCATCCGGGCAAGCTCTGCCGGGCTCCATACGAAAAAGAACTCGCCGGCCGCCTGAAAGAACAACCCATCGCCCACCTTGCCCAGATCGCGCAGGTGTTCGGGCATCACGAAACGCCCGCTATCGTCAAAGGGAAGCTGTTCAAAACCAAACAATTGCGCAGCGCGCACGTCGCGATCAAAACTGGCATCATTCATGCGGATCGCGCGGTCTTCCTCGCGTTCAAGCTGGGCGTTGAGCTTTTCGGTGCGCGACAGACCAAAGCCGATCAGACAATCAAAGCGATCATGGGCAGCAAGACACAAGGTGCGGTTACCGCCCGAACTTTCCTTGACTGCCTTGCGGAAGGCAGGCGGCAGGACAAAGCGGCCCTTGTCGCCGGCGGGCGAATAGGCTTGGCCAGAATATCCTGCAAAGCCCGACACTTGGCCCCAATCCCCCCAATTATCTGCGGCCCCTCGCGCCCTCCCACAAGGACTGTGCGGCCATAAACCCGGCCAAGCCTCCCCCGTTGCCGCCTGCGCGCTGCGAAGCGCAGAGGATGGCTGCACGCTGATGCCGATGGCCCGCGCGATGCAAACAGGAGTGCTTGATGGGCTTTGGTAATATCGGGGATGCAGGCGGGATGGAAGGGATTTTTAGGGGAAATCGCGGGATTACTCGCTATAATATTGATTTATAATATTTTTATAAAAACCCTTAGGGTCCGATTATATGCGAAGTTCCCTGTAAAAACCGCTGAAATCCCGCTCAAAATCCCACGAATCCGAGATTTTCGCGCACATGGGCGCGCGCCGAGTCCCCTGCTGACTCAGCCTTTCCCGCGATTTCCCGTGTGATCGATCGGCCCGGTTATCAATCGAAAGCAAAGGTGAGGAGCGCGGCAATCCCGCTGCGTGCTTCGGTGCTGAATCCGTCATCCTCGAACACAGCTGCATCGGCGAGCAGTGTCACGCGGCCTCTGCCCACGCGGCAGCGCACCGCAATCCCATCCGCCGCGAGGGCGCAGCGCCGCGCTGATGCAGCGTCGACCTCGATTGTGCCGGCCAGAAACACCGGGATAGAGGTGCCCTTGCCAAGCCGCACGCGGCGCGGGTGTTCGGTCTGATCTTCATCAAAGGTGATCGAAAGCCCCCAACGCGCTACCACCGGTGGAATCAACGCCACATCCGAAGGCCGCCGCGGATCACCCAGCGGCAGATCATAATCACCCGTCAACAACGGATCGAGCACCAGCAGCAATCGCCCACCGCCGCGCACCCAGTCATCCAGCGCCACATTATCAGAAGGAGAGAGCCCGCGCGGCTGGATTACGGCAATCCGGGTAAGTCCTGCGAGTGGATCACTCTCCGCATCCCCCTCCCCCAACCCCGCAATCGGCGAAAGCGTATCAAGCAGCACCAGCCCATGACGCTCTTCCAGCACCGCGCGCTGCCATGGGGCAGGCGCGGCACCGCTGGCAATTTCGGACAATTCTGCACCCAAAGGCCAATAGAGCGGGAGGCTTGTCATCAGCCCGAGTTCGGTGCGCTCACTCTCGGGTGCATGATTGGCCGGGGCACTATCCGCCCCGCATCCCACAAGCCATGCCGCAAGCCCTGCGCTCACCGCTGCGCCCGCCACTGCGAGCGCTCGCTGTCTAAGGCTTGGGGCTGGCACTGGGATTGGCGGCCGGTGCAGAGGTCGGTGGCGGCAGCACCAGCGGATCAAGCAGCGGCGCAGGGCTCGGTTCTGCCGGAATATCCGGCACCACACCTGCATCGGCCAACGGATTGGCGCCAGCGCTGCTGGGACGCGGTTCGGTGGTGGGGGCGGCATCGGGCACGGCAGCCTCATCCGCCAGATCAGCCTGACTGCCGATAATGCTGGCAAGCCCGACGAGCAGCATCATCGCAGCAATTCCGAACAGTCCGACCTGCAAGCGCTGAATGCCGTCGGCGCGGGCCTGAGGAGCAGGGTCAATCGCCGCGCTCCCTTCGCTGCCCGCAGCGCTCATGTCCACGCTGAGGCCAAACAGCTTGCGCCCCTTAAGCCTCATTGCGCTGCCTCTTGGTCCAGCCACTCGAACACCGGCAAGCCCTTGCTCGCCAGCCATTCAGGGTTGTAGAGCGTGGAGAGATAACGAAACCCGGTGTCGCACAGGATGGTGGCGATTTGCGGCTTCTCGCGCCCCTCGGCCACCAATTGCCGCCCGAGCGCCACCGCTCCTGCAACATTTATGCCCGATGAAAGTCCGAGGCACAGCCCCTCCTCACGCAGCAGGCGTGCAACCCAATGGAGCCCTTCTTCGTCCGAAATGCGAAACTGGGTGTCGATCGCCGCGCCTTCGAGGTTGGCCGTGATGCGGCCTTGTCCGATGCCTTCTGCTACCGATGATCCTTCGGCCGAAAGCTCGCCATGGGCATAGTAATTATACAGCGCTGCACCATGCGGATCGGTGAGCGCGATGCGGATGTTCTCGTCAAAGGCTTTTAACCCAAGGCCCACGCCCGCAATCGTCCCGCCGGTGCCCGCTGCACAGGTAAAGCCATCGATCCGGCCCGCCATCTGTTCCCATAATTCGGGCGCAGTGCCTTCGATATGGGCGCGGCGATTGGCGATGTTATCGAACTGGTTGGCCCACACCGCGCCGGGCGTTTCTTCGGCCAAACGGCGCGAGGTGTGCACGAAATGTCCCGGATTGGCGAATTTGGTGGGCGGCACCAGCACCAACCGCGCGCCCAGAGCCCTGAGCGTGTCCATTTTTTCCTTGGACTGATTGTCGGGCATGACGATGATCGTCTTGTAACCGCGCGCATTGGCCACCAGCGCAATGCCGATCCCGGTGTTACCCGCTGTGCCCTCAACCACTGTGCCACCGGGCTGCAATTCCCCGCGCGCCTCCGCATCGCGGATGATGTAAAGCGCAGCGCGGTCTTTCACCGAAGAGCCGGGATTGGCAAATTCGCACTTGCCCCAGATATCGCAACCAGCCGCTTCGCTGGGGCCAGCCAGCCGCACCAACGGGGTGTTGCCGATCAGGCTCAACGTGTCTTCAAATGGACGGGTGATATTCATGACGCTGGATTAGGCGCTGTTTCTCGTGCCGACAAGGCGCACTGTGGAAACGGCAAGCCGCACGCCGCTTGTGCGAGTCGGAAACTGCACAAGCAGGCGGGCAACAAACACCTGATACAGCCCAGGAAGGCAGTCGGCCAGAATGGCGCCAAGCGCGAGCTTGCCACACACAAAGCCCGCGCTCAGGAACGCATCAATCTTCCGGTGCGATGGTCACATGGAGCCCGTCGAGGGCCGCAGTGAAGGGAATCTGGCACGACAACCGGCTGGTCTCAGCGCGGTGATCGGAGGATTCGAGCAGATCATCCTCGTCCTCGCTGATCGCGGGCAGTTTGTCTGCAAAGGCCGGATCAACATGGACATGGCAGGTCGCGCAGGAACAGCACCCGCCGCACAGCGCCAGCAATTCATCAAAACCATTGTCACGGATCGCTTCCATGACAGTCAGACCGTCCTCGACGGTGATTTCGCTCGTCTCGCCGGCGCGGTTGGTGACGACCAGTCTGGGCATGGATTGCGGTTCCTTTATGGCTGTGAGAGGTGCGCGTTGCGCGCTGGGTTCGGATGGAACAGCCTGCTAAGGCGTTCTGGCGGTCTTGGCAAGATTGAGGAAGTGATAGTGGGGCTAAGCCTTACAGAATTGCGCGAGGATCTGGACACGCTGGCACTGCGTGAGCCCGCCTTGGCGCGCGAATTGGCGCGCATCGGCTATCCGCAGCCGCGCATCCGTGAACGCGGCTGGCAGACGATGCTGCGCACCATTGTCGGTCAGCAAGTCTCGGTGGCAGCGGCCAATTCGATGTGGGCCAAGCTTGCGGCGGAACTGGCGGATGGGTTTACGCCCGCTGCCCTGCTGGCGCGCGATTTCGAAACTTTGCGCGCCTGCGGATTGTCCCGCCAGAAACAGGGCTATGCGCGCAGCTTGTGCGAATTGACACTGGCAGGCGCGGTTGATTTCGATGCCCTGCCCGATAACGACGAGGAAGCCATTGCCACGCTCACCGCGATCAAGGGGATCGGCCGCTGGTCTGCCGAAGTCTATCTGCTGTTTGCCGAAGGTCGCCGCGACATCTGGCCGGCGGGTGATCTTGCCGTGCAGGAAGGGGTAAAGCGCCTTATCGGCCTGCGCGAGCGCCCCGCCGAGAGACAAACGCGCGAGTTGGCGCATGGCTGGTCGCCCTGCAGGGGGGCGATGGCCATCTTCACCTGGCATTTCTACGCCAATCCGGCGCTGTGAGCGCGCTGCAGTCAGGCCGCTTCTTGTCTTGCTGCCACTGGTGTGTATTATTTTAGCAATACACCAAGAGAGACAAAGGAGCGCCATCATGGCCCGTGCTGTTGGAAACCTCGCCCGCTTGGCTGCCGTATCTTTGGGCGCTGTGGCCTTGACTTTGCCGGGCCTTGCTGCTGCCGAACGCGTTGAGACTTCTGCTGCTGCGAGCCAAGGAACATCCATGACCACGCCTGTCACCGCCGCCCCGCTGATCCCGCGCGATGCCCTGTTCGGCAACCCGACCCGCGCGCAAGGCCAGATCAGCCCGGATGGTAAATGGCTGAGCTGGACCGCCCCCTACGAAGGCGTGATGAACGTCTGGGTGGCTCCGGTGAGCGATCCGGCGGCAGCCAAGCGGATGACCAACGCCACTGACCGGCCAATCCCGCAATATTTCTGGTCGCCGGATTCGCGCAGCATCCTCTATATTCAGGACAAGGGCGGGGATGAGAATTTCCTGCTCTATCAGGTGGATATTGCGAGCGGCAAAGAGGTGACGCTCACCCCGTTTGAAAACACCCGCGTCGAAGTGATCGGCGCATCGCACGCGATCAAGGACAAGCTGCTTGTCGGCCTTAACAACCGCGATCCGCAATTCCACGATGTGCATCTGCTGGACCTTGCGACCGGCGAATTGACGCTGGTTATGGAAAACAACGCCTATGCAGGCTTCATGGCGGACGACACGCTAACGATCCGCATGGCGATGGCGCAGAATGAGGCTGGCGGCACGGATTATTTCCGCGTGGTGGATGGCGTGGTGGAGGATGCCCCGTTTGAAACCACCGCGATGGAAGATTCGCTCACGACATCGCCTGCCGGTTACACGCAGGATGGTTCGGTGCTGTACTGGATCGACAGCCGCGGCCGCAACACCGCGGCGCTGTTTGCACAGGACACCGCCACCGGCACTCGCACGCTCATTGCCGAAGATGCCCGTGCAGACCTCGGCGGCACAATGCGCAATCCCGTCACCGGCGTGATTGAGGCCTATGCGGTCAATTACCTCATCAACCAATGGGTCGCGCTTGATGCAGGCGTGAAAGCCTCGCTCGATTGGCTGGGCGAACAATTCGAAGGCAGTTTCGGCATCAATTCGCGCAGCGATGATGATGCAATCTGGATCGTGTGGAACGATCCCGTGACTGCACCCACAGCGGTGCATATCTATGATCGCAAAGCCAAAACGCTCACGCCGTTCTACACCAGCCGGCCAGAACTGGCTGGCAAGCCTTTGCAGATGATGCACCCGGTGGAAATCACCAGCCGCGATGGCTTGACGCTGCCTTCTTACCTGACGCTCCCGGTGGGGAGCGACCCGGATGGCACGGGCGTTCCGGTCGCTCCTGTCCCGCTGGTGCTGCTGGTGCATGGCGGGCCGTGGGCGCGCGATGGCTATGGCTTTAACAGCTTGCACCAATTGCTCGCCAATCGCGGCTATGGTGTGCTGGCGGTCAATTTCCGCGGCTCGACCGGCTTTGGCAAGGATTTCCTCAACGCGGGCAACAAGCAATGGGGCCTTGCGATGCATGATGACCTGATCGACGCGGTCGATTGGGCGATTGCAAAGGGCATCACCGCGCCCGATTCTGTGGCGATCATGGGCGGCTCCTACGGCGGCTATGCGACGCTCGCCGGGCTCACCTTCACGCCCGATAAATTCGCCTGCGGGGTCGATATTGTCGGGCCTTCGAACCTTGAAACCCTGCTTGGCACGATCCCGCCCTATTGGGCGCCGCTGGTAAAGATTTTCCACGAGCGCATGGGCGATCCGAACACCGAAGAAGGCCTCGCTCTGCTGCGCGCGGCGAGCCCGCTTTACAAGGCAGACCAGATCACCAAGCCGCTGCTGATCGCCCAAGGCGCCAATGATCCGCGCGTCAAGCAGGCCGAAAGCGATCAGATCGTCGCTGCGATGAAGGAGGCGGGCATTCCTGTCACCTATGTGCTCTACCCCGATGAAGGCCACGGCTTTGCCAAGCCTGCCAATAACATCGCCTTTTACGCCATTGCCGAAAATTTCCTTGCCGAATGTCTGGGCGGGCGGGCCGAGCCCGTGGGTGATGCGCTGAAGCCTTCCACCGCGCAGATCATCGAAGGGGCAGATCATGTGAAGGGGCTGAAGGCTGCGCCCGGCAAATAGTTTTGCCTTCCGCGCATCCCCTCTCTAAACCGTTTCAAAACGCAATCGAGAGGGGATCACCATGACTGAACGTCGCTGCATTTTCATCACCGGGGGCGCATCGGGCATCGGGCGCGCAACCGCGCGGCTGTTTGCGCAGCGCGGCTGGTTTGTGGCAATTGCCGATGTCAATACAGAAGGCATGGAGGATACGCTCGGCCTGCTCGACGGCGGCTTCAAATATATGCACCGCCTCGATGTGCGCGACCGGGCACAGTGGGACGAGGCCTTGGAAGCGGCCTATGTCGCGGCAGGACAGCGCATTGATGTGGTGGTGAACAATGCCGGCATCGGCGCGGGCGGTTCCTTGAGCGAAATGGCCCCGGACGAAATCGAACGCTGCCTTGATATCAATTTGAAAGGTGTGCTGTTCGGCGCGCAAGCCGCCTATCCTTACCTGCAAAAAACCGCGCCGGGCAGCGCGCTTGTCAACATGGCGAGCGCTGCGGGAATTGCCGGATCAGGCGGCATGAGCGTTTATTGCGCCACCAAATTCGGCGTGCGCGCAGTTTCGGAAAGCCTCGACGCGGAATGGGCCGAAGACGGCATAAAGGTCGCCTCGATCTGCCCCTCTTTCATCGAAACTCCGCTGCTTGATGGCACGGGCAATCGCAAATCCAACGAACCGATCCGCCAGCGCGTGATGGCAGCGGGGCTCGAAATCACGCCGGTCGAAGAAGTCGCCAAGGCAGTGTGGGAAGCGGTGCACGGGACGAAGCTTGATTATTTCGTCGGCGCAACTTCCAAGCGGATGGCCTTTGCCAAGCGCTGGATGCCGGGGAAGGTGCGCAAGCAGCTCCGCAGCAGCCTGCGGCCGTTGGGGCGGTAAACTCCAAAGGGCTCTCGGTGGGAGAACCGAAACGGTCGCCTCGGCGACCGCAAGGCCGACCGGCCGCCCGCAGCGATGCGACCTTCAGGTCGCGTGAGCGAGGATACCGCACGCCGGAGGGCATGCGAAACTAAAGGAGCCCATCAATGCTGCGCGCCAGCCGCGCATCGCGGCTGGAAAGCCCGCCGCTATCGCCGGCATCATGGGTCGTCAGGGTCACTTCGACCTTGGCATAGACGTTGAACCATTCGGGGTGATGATCCTGTGCCTCGGCCAGCAATGCCACCCGCGACATAAACCCCCAGGCCTCGGAGAAATCCTTGAATTGAAAAGTGCGCGTGATCGCCTTGCCTTCGCGCGCCAATTCCCATTGAGGGTGATCGGCCAGCAATTGGGTGACTTCATCGGCGTCAAGTTCAGGCACTGGCATGGGGGATGGCTCCGTAATGGCTGGCTTGTTTGCTGGCCCTTCTTTCCCTAACGCGTGCGCTGATGCAAGCGCCTCTCCGCCCTCTCCTCGAAGCCCGCGATCTGGCCTGCCAGCGCGGCGAGCGACTGCTGTTCCGGCGGCTCAGCTTCCGGCTCGAGGCAGGGACTGCGTGTCATGTGACAGGGGCAAATGGCGCGGGCAAGACCACGCTGCTGCGCGCGCTGGCGGGGTTGACAACGCCTTTTGCCGGCGAGGTGCTGCGCGAAGGCACATTGGGCCTGCTGGATGATCGCACCGGGCTTGATCCCGAACTGCCGCTGGAGCGCGCACTTGCTTTCTGGTTCGCGCTTGACGCGGCAGCCAACACGGCCACGCTCATGGAGCGCCTGAGGCTGAGCGCTTTGGCGGAAGTGCCCGTGCGCTACTTGTCGACAGGCCAGAAAAAACGCGTCGCGTTGGCACGCCTGCTCAGCCAGGAAGCGGCGATCTGGCTGCTGGATGAGCCCTTGTCCGGCCTCGACATCGCCTCGCAAGGCCTGGTGAGCGCGCTGGTGACAGAGCATTGCAGCGCTGGCGGGATTGCGCTGATCGCCTCGCACCAGCCGCTCGATGTGCCGGACATGACCAGCTTTGCGATTGAGGATTATCAGCTTGCCCTCCCCGAGGGTGACGGGATTGAGGGGTGGGGGGAGCAAAGCGCATGATCGTCGCCCTCCTGCGGCGCGATCTGGCGCAATTCTTCCCCTTCACCGGAAGCGGCGCGGCGCTGCCGGTGGTGTTCTTTATCGCGGTTGCCATGCTCTACCCTTTCGCGGTGGGGCCCGATGCCAATGTGCTGGCCAAAACCGGCGGCGGGGTGGTGTGGATTGCCGCATTGCTTGCAGCGATCCTGCCGCTCGAAAAACTGGTGGCGCGCGATATTGAACTCGGCTTTTTCGATCAATTGCGGCTGCGCGGGCTGACCGAAGAAGTGATGATGGCAGTGCGCCTGATCGCCCATTGGTTGAGTTTCGGCCCCGTTCTGGTGCTCGCAACCTTCCCCGCCGCAGCGCTCCTCAATATCGAGGGCGAGACATTCCGCCTGCTAATCCTTGGCCTCATTGCAGGCACGCCGGGGCTGGCGGCGATTGGCCTCATTATTGCCGCGCTCACGGCATCCTTGCGCGCGGGCGCAGCGCTGTCGGGGCTGCTCTTGATCCCGCTTGCGCTGCCGATCCTGATTTTCGGCGCTGGCGCGCTCGCACGGCAGGATCCGGCAAGCCTTGGCTTCGTTGGTGCCATAAGCCTTGGTCTCGTGGCGCTCGCGCCCTTTGCCGCAGGCGCCGCGATCCGCGCAGCAAGGGAGCAGTAGTGAGAGCACCTCAAAGCCATGTGAGAGCCAATTTGCTGATGGCGCGCATTGCGGCCGGGCTATTGGGCTTCACGCTGATCGTTTTTGCGATGAAGGCTCTGGTCCACCCGCAGGTGCAGGCGCGCTATACGCCGTTGGTGGTGTTTCATGGCGTGACAATGCTCGGCTGGTTGGGCCTGCTCGCCAGCCAGAGCGTGCTGGCCGCGCGCTTCAGACTGGCGGCGCACCGGGTGATCGGACGCGCCTCGCTGGCGCTGGTCGCAGCGATGCTGGTGAGCGGGGCGGTGATTTCATGGAACATCGGGCTTGAACTGGGCCGCCCGGAGGTGACCGTGGTGAACTTGGCTGCTTTTGTGACTTTCGTGCCGCTTTATGCCGCCGCGCTGTGGCTGGCCCGCCGCCGCGATATTGCCGCCCACCGGCAAGCCATGCTGATTGCAACGCTCGCGCTGATGACGCCCGCCTATGCCCGGCTGGTGCAGGTGCTGGGCCTGCCTGATCCGGTGGCAATCGGCATCCAGCCGCCGATCACGATTGCGATTGCCTGCGCCTATGACTGGGCGCTGCATGGCCGCGTGACGCGGGCTACGCTCGCCATGCTGGCGTTTTCCCTCGCCGTTGTGGCGGTGATGGTGGCCGTTCTGGCGGTGTGGTTTTTGTGAGCCTCTTTGTCATCGCAAGCCGCTCTGGATTGCTGCGCTGCGCTCGCAATGACGAGGGTCACACGTAAGGCGGGCAATCCCGGCCCGTCGGGCTCTTGGTGAAAATCTCGTTGCCGGTTTCGGTTATCGCGATCGAATGTTCAAACTGCGCCGAAAGGCTCTTGTCGCGCGTCACCGCGGTCCAGCCGTCGCCCAGCACCTTGGCCCACGGCTTGCCGAGATTGATCATCGGCTCAATCGTGAAGAACATCCCCGGCTTCAGTTCCGGCCCAGTCCCAGCTTTCGCCGCGTGCACAACTTCGGGCGCATCGTGAAACAGGCGGCCCAAGCCATGCCCGCAAAATTCGCGCACCACGCCATAGCGGAAGCTGCTGGCGTGGGCCTCGATCGCTGCGCCAATATCGCCCAGCCGCGCGCCGGGCTGTGCGGCGGCAATACCCAGCATCAGGCATTCATAGGTCACCTCAACCAGCTTGCGCGCTTTCAAGGAAGGCTCACCTGCGTAGAACATCCGGCTGGTGTCGCCGTGCCAGCCATCGACCAAGGGCGTCACGTCGATATTAAGAATGTCGCCATCCTTCAATACCTTGTCGCCAGGAATGCCGTGGCAGATCACATGGTTGATCGAGATGCAGCAGGAATGCGCATATCCGCGATAGCCCAGCGTTGCAGGGATTGCGCCTGCATCCAGCATCATGCCCCGCACCGCATCATCGATGCTGCCGGTGGTCACGCCGGGCTTCACCAGATCAACGCAGGCATCAAGGATTTCAGCGGCAAGCTTGCCCGCCTTCCTCATCCCCTCAAAACCGTCAGGCCCATGCAGTTTGATGGTGCCGTCGCGGTAGACAGTCTCGCTGCCTTCAACAGTTTGGTATTCGTGCATGGGACGCGCTATAGCCGCTTGGGCTGCAAATTGCTACTTGGGCACAGCGAAATAGGCGCGGTATTCGGGCTTGACCGCCTCGATCACCTTCGCGCTCACCGGTAACGTCACCTCATAGGTGCCTTCCGCGTAGGAACCCGCCACGTAAGGCGCCGCGATCAATCCAATGCGATTGAACGCTCGGCCATCGCTTGATCCTGCAAGCACTGTGAGTTCGGAGACGTCGGGACAGGCAAAGAAGCCGTCCTCGCTGTAATCCTCACCCAGCCGCTGCTTGCGCTCGCGCGCCAAGCCCTTGCACCATGCGTCACCAAGCGCATTCTGCAAGGCGGCAGGATTTTCGAAAAGGTCCTCAGCGGAAAGCACCGCACGAGCCTCTCGGTCCCACAGCAGCGCATCATAGCCCGCATTGCCATGCGCGCCGCCGGTGTAGAAATAGATCGAGGCCGACAGCGACAGAAAACGTGGCAGATCGGTCACCACCGACCACATTTTTTCAAAGGAGCGGTTGATGCATCCGATGCAATCGCTGCCTTCAAATTCACGCAAGGAATCTTCGAAATCCTGCTTTTGTTCGGCCAAGGCCGCATCGCGTTCGGTGGTGAAGCGCGCCACCAATTCGGCAACTGCCGTTACCTGAGCAGGCCAGTTATATTTGAATTCCCGCGAATATTCGCCGCGCAATTCGTTGTTTTCGAAGATCACGGCCTGCGCATCAGCGGACCCGGAAGCCGCGGCAATCGGATCGGGGGCGACAGGCGCCTCACCTTCTGCATTTGCCGAACACGCTGCCAGCATCGCTGCTGCGGTCAGCCCTGCTGCTAGTGCGGTCCGCTTCATCCGTGATCCCCCTTGACCAATCTTTCGCGTGACAAGCCTCGCCACACGATTATGAAACCTGCATGACTGATCCCACCGCTTTGATCCAGCCCGATCGCGGGCAGGATGCGACCCTCATTCACCTTGTCACCAAAGACGGTTTTGCCGAATTTGCCAAGGGTCTGAAGCCAGCCCAGCGCGCCAGCCTTGCCGCGCAAAAATTCGAAGGCGCGCCGGGTTCAAACGCGATTGTTCCTGATGGTGAGGGATGGTTTGCAGCGGCAGGCGTGGCGAAGCCCGATCAACTCACCAGCTGGTGTTTGGCGCGCCTCGCCGAAGAATTGCCCGAGGGCCATTACCGCCTCGTGGGGCAAGAACCGGGTGCAGCCATGTTCGGCTGGGCGCTCGCGCAGTATCGCTTCACCCGCTATCAATCCGAACCCAAACCGCCATCCCCCCGCGTGCTGTTGACAGGCCAAGCCGGGCGGATTGATCCGGTCTTGGCCGAAATCGCGGCAGAAACGCTGGTGCGCGATCTCGTCAACACGCCTTCGGAAGATATGGGTCCCGAAGCGCTCGAAGCCGAATGTGCGCGGCTGGCCAAGGCGCATGGGGGCGAGCTGGCGATCACCCGCGGGGATGCGCTCGAACGCGAATATCCCATGATCCATGCCGTGGGCCGCGCAGCGGCGCGCCACCACGCACCGCGCCTGATGCATCTCACTTGGGGAGACCCCGCGCATCCGGTGCTCTGCGTGGTTGGCAAGGGGGTGACTTTCGATTCGGGCGGGCTCGATATCAAGCCATCAGCGGGGATGCGCCTGATGAAGAAAGATATGGGCGGCGCTGCCCACGCCCTTGCGCTGGCGGGCCTCATCATGGGCGCGCGGCTGAAAGTGCGCCTGCATCTGTTGGTGCCTGCGGCCGAAAACGCGATTTCGGGAGCGTCATTCCGCCCCGGCGATGTGCTGAAAAGCCGCAAGGGCCTTACTGTGGAAATCCACAACACCGATGCCGAAGGGCGCTTGCTCTTGGGCGATGCCTTGAGCCGCGCAAGCGAGGAAAAGCCCGATCTGATCGTCGATTTCGCAACGCTCACCGGCGCTGCCCGCGTGGCGCTCGGCCCCGATTATCCGGCGCTGATGGCGCGGCGCGATGATACGGCAGAGGCTTTTATCGAGGCGGGTCGCGCCCATGATGATGAGCCTTGGCGCTTGCCGCTGCCTGAGGCTTACCGCGAATATCTCGCCTCCGACATCGCGGATATCGCCAATTCTCACGCCAATCCTTTCGCCGGCGCAAGCGTGGCCGGACTGTTCCTTGATCGCTTTGTGGCAGAAGGCATCGACTGGGTGCATTTCGACACTTTCGCTTGGCAGCCAAGTCCCAAGCCGGGCCGCCAGCGCGGCGGGCGCGGGCTGGGGCTGCGCGCCGCCTGGCACGCTATCCGGGCACGCTATGCTTCGTAAGCTTGCCGTGGCCACGCCAAACGTTTAGGGGCGCATCCCACGCGCGGCCCTGCCAATCACGGGGCTGTTTACAAGCAAAAAGGCACTGACACAGGTAATGAGCGAGGCTGGGGGCAATCTGCGACGCTATGGCGTGCCGAACGGCGTGCTGGGCCTCAAAGGCCCGGTGGAAAAGCCCGCACCCGGCACGCTCCCCTTGCGCGGCGATCTGGCGCATATGGCGCTGGCAGCAAGCCACTTGGCCGCACACTATGTGATCCCGCATCCACGCATCGTTGGCACATCCGGTGCAAGCCTCCACCTCGCCCCGCGCAGGGACGCCGAAGTGCATCACCAACTGGCCGCAGGAACCGACGTGGAATTGCTCGACATCGCGGGTGAATGGGCATGGGTGTGCCTCGGGCCCGAGGGACCTGCGGGCTATTGCCTCACTGCCCAGCTTGCGCCGGTTGGTGCTTAAACAGGATGGCGATGCGCGTCTTCATAGATGGTGCCGCTGGCACCACGGGCCTTGAGATCCGCGACCGGCTGGCCGGGCGCAGCGAATTTGAATTGCTCTTGCTCGATGATGCCAGCCGCAAAAGCGAGGCGGCGCGCCGCGATGCGCTGCAGGCTGCCGATCTGGCAATCCTGTGCCTGCCCGATGAAGCCGCCAAAGAAGCGGTGCACCTTGCCGAGGGTTCTGGCACTCGGATCATCGATGCCTCCTCGGCGCACCGCGTGGCAGATGGCTGGACCTATGGCTTTCCCGAACTGGTGGGCCGCGAGGCGGTGGCCGCTGCGCAGTTTGTAAGCAATCCGGGCTGCTATCCGAGCGGTTTCCTTGCGCTTGTTGCGCCCTTGGTGCGCGCAGGACTGTTGCCAGCCGACTGGCCGTACACCGTCAACGCGGTGAGCGGTTATTCGGGCGGCGGCAATGCGCTGATTGATCGTTTTGCTGCCGAACGGGATTTGGCGTTTCGCGCCTATGGCCTTGGTCTTGGCCACAAGCATCTGCCCGAAATGCAAAAGTTCGCAGGGCTTGCCCACGCACCGGTGTTCTCACCCGCCGTAGTGCCAGCGCATCGCGGCATGGTCGTCGATGTCCCGCTGCCGCTTGCCGCTATGCCTATGGCAGCCGACGCGACTACGCTGCGCAAGGCTCTGGCCGAATTCTATGAGCAAAGCGCCATCGTGCGCGTTGCCGATAATGCCCCGTCCGAATTGCTGCTGCGTGAAGGGGCCGCTGCCCATGACGGCATGGAGCTGTATGTGTTTGGCAGCGCTGACGGCACGCAGGCGCGCCTTGTCGCCTGCCTTGATAATCTTGGCAAGGGCGCGTCTGGCGCGGCGATCCAGAACCTCAACATCATGTGCGGATTGCCCGAAACAAGCGGTCTGAAACTCGCCTGAGTCCGCACAGCCCGCTGCTTTACCCAGCACCTTTGCTCAAAATTTAGGCAACTGCTGCGCAAATCATCTGCGCCATTGCGCGGTGCATCATAATCTTGCTAACCCTGTCGCACTATCGAAAGGGATCGGCTTTCGGGAATCACCGGCTTGCAAGGATTGTTCACGCAGGTTTGGCACGGTTCTTGTTAGCAAACCCCTAAGGGGATCCACTTGGCGCGTATGGGGACTGTGTGAAAAAGATCGAAGCGATCATCAAACCCTTCAAGCTCGATGAGGTGAAGGAAGCGCTGCATGAAATCGGCGTGTCGGGCATCACCGTCACTGAGGCGCGCGGTTTTGGCCGCCAGAAAGGCCACACCGAGCTCTATCGCGGTGCGGAATATGTCGTCGACTTCCTGCCCAAGGTAAAGCTGGAGGTGGTGGTGGCCGATGATCAGGCCGAACGCGTCGTCGAAGCCATGGCAGCCGCCGCCCAGACGGGCCGGATCGGCGATGGCAAGATTTTCGTCACCGCCATCGAAAGCGCGCTGCGCATCCGCACCGGCGAGACCGACGAGGATGCGATCTGATTTCGTCACGCTAACGCCCAAAGACCATCCCCGGTCTGACGCGGCTTAATTCTCTCACCAAAATTACCCAACTGGAGACACAAGAAATGTCACGCGCGAAAGAAGTTCTGAAGCAGATCAAGGACGAGGAAATTGAATGGGTCGATCTGCGCTTCACCGATCCCAAGGGCAAGTGGCAGCACCTCACCATGGTCGCAGGCGTCATGGGCGAAGATGAGCTGGAAGACGGGCTGATGTTCGATGGTTCCTCGATTGCCGGTTGGAAGGCGATCAACGAATCGGACATGATCCTGAAGCCCGATCTTTCGGAGGTCTGGGTCGATCCCTTCAGCGCCACCCCGATGATGATCATCAACTGCGACATCGTCGAGCCGTCGACCGGCGATTGGTACGCCCGCGATCCGCGCACCACCGCCACGCGCGCCGAGGCTTACCTCAAGTCCACCGGCATCGGTGATACTGTCTATGTCGGCCCGGAAGCCGAGTTTTTCATGTTCGATGATGTCCGCTTTGAAGATGGCTATGCGGGCTCTGGCTTTGCCATTGATGACATTGAACTGCCCGGCAACACGGGCAAGGAATATGAGAACGGCAATATGGGCCACCGCCCGCGCGCCAAGGGCGGCTATTTCCCCGTCGCGCCGGTCGATTCGGCGGTTGATATCCGCGCCGAAATGGTCACCACCATGCTCGAAATGGGCCTGCCCTGTGACAAGCACCACCACGAAGTCGCCGCTGCCCAGCACGAGCTTGGCCTGACCTTCGGCACGCTGGTGCAGACCGCAGACCGCATGCAGATCTACAAGTATGTCGTGCATCAGGTCGCCCATGCCTATGGCAAGACCGCGACTTTCATGCCCAAGCCGATCAAGGACGACAACGGCAGCGGCATGCACACCCACATCTCGATCTGGAAAGATGGCAAGCCGATGTTTGCGGGCACGGAATATGCCGGCCTGTCGGAAATGTGCCTCTACTTCATCGGCGGCGTGATCAAGCATGCCAAGGCGCTGAACGCTTTCACCAACCCCACCACCAACAGCTACAAGCGGCTGGTGCCGGGTTTTGAAGCGCCGGTGCTGCTGGCCTATTCAGCCCGCAATCGTTCGGCTTCGTGCCGCATTCCCTATGGCACGGGCGACAAGGCCAAGCGCGTCGAATTCCGTTTCCCCGATGCGATGGCCAACCCCTATCTGTGCTATTCGGCGCTGCTGATGGCAGGCCTTGATGGGATCGAGAACAAGATCCACCCCGGCGAGGCGATGGACAAGAACCTCTATGATCTGCCGCCGGCTGAACTTGCTGAAGTGCCGACCGTGTGCGGTTCGCTTCGCGAAGCGCTCGACAGCCTCGCTGCCGATCACGAATTCCTGCTGAAGGGCGATGTCTTCACCAAGGATCAGATCGAAAGCTATTGCGAACTGAAGTGGGAAGAGGTGATCCGCACCGAAACCACCCCCTGCCCTGTCGAATTCGACATGTATTACTCGATGTAATCGGGTGACATGCAAAAAGCGCCCCTTCTCACTGTCGAGAAGGGGCGCTTTTTTGTGTCCGGCACACCCCCACATCCGCAAAGCATTTTCCTACCCGCTGATTTTGTGTCTAATTCCTGCGCCTTGTTGCTCCAGTCTGACGAGGTGCTCCCGATGAATGATACGCCGACGCCCAGCGCGCCCTCCCCTGCCCCCAGTCTGCGCGCGCTGCTGCGCCGCTTGCTGCGATGGTTGCTTGATGATCGCAGCAAAGGGGCTGAGCCTGTCTCTGAACAGCCTGCTTCTTCTGATACAGACAGTGTCTCAATTGACAGAAAACCACCAGTAAAACCTGAACAAGGTGCTCGCCGCATCGGCCCGCGCGGCACCGCGCTTATCAAGCAATTCGAAGGCTGCGCGCGGCGGCGCGGGGATGGCCTGATCGAAGCCTATCCCGATCCCGGCACGGGTGCAGAGCCGTGGACAATCGGCTGGGGCGCAACCGGCGCGGATCGTTTCAACGGCGGGCGCATCCGGCCCGGAACCGTGTGGACGCAAGGCCAATGCGATGCGCGGCTCGATGAAGACTTGGCCCGCTATGCCGCCGATGTCGCCCGCGCGATTGGCCAAGCGCCCACCACGCAGGGCCAGTTCGATGCGATGGTGAGTTTTCACTACAACACCGGCGCGATTGGCCGCGCCACGCTGACCAAGAAGCACATCGCGCGCGATTATGCGGGTGCAGCGGCGGAGTTTGCACGCTGGAATAAGGCGGGTGGACGCGTGCTGCGCGGTTTGACGCGCCGGCGCGAGGCGGAGGCGGCGCTCTACCAGTCGTGAGCGCTCGCGCTTCCTCAATAATCCTTGCGCACTTGTGCCAGCACCGAATCGCGCCCGATGGTGGACACGAGGCCCAAAAGCACCAGCCAGTTGGTGATGCGATATTCGACCTGCGTCGCATTGTAATCGCGCCCATCGGTGATGAGCTCGACATAAAGCTTGCGCGTCAGGTTCTTGCCCAGCGCAACGCCGGTTTCGCGCCCGATGATCGGATCAGCGGCAATGATGCGCAATTGATCGAGCCCGATGGAAGACCGCAGCGAGCCAATCGGATCAAGCCCGCCCCCGCCGCCCTGCAGCGAGGCAAGGGCCGCTGCCAGTTGCAGCGCGTCGGTGGCCGAAAGCGAGGTTGCCGGGCCGCCGAACAAGAGGCGCGAGAGGATTTCCTCATCGGGCAGCGGCGGGGTGGAGGAAAAGGCGATCATGGGAGCCATGGCATTGCCGGTGATGCCAATGCCGACTTGCGTCCCTGAACGATTGGTTTCGGCGGTGATATCAAGCTGCGGATTGATCGGGCCGCTCTGGTCAAACACGATGCGACCGCGGGTGAGTTCGAATTCCGTGCCGGCAAAGGTGTATTCGCCGCGCACCATCGTGGCTGTGCCGCCGATGCGCGGATCATCGACAGTGCCGCGCAGGGCAATGTCGATGCCCCATTCGCTGTCGAGCCCCATGCCCTCGACGCGAATGCGCGAGGGCGCGCTGGCGTTGACGAGATAGCGCCAGCTGTCGGTGCGGCTGGCGCGTTGGGCCGTCACCGCGCCACCCTGACGCCCAACCTCGCGGGTGGCGATGGCGGGTAAGGCGTAATCCTCGGCGGCTGCGGCCAGTCGCCAGCTGGCCCGGTCGATCCTGACGCGTCCGGCGATGGTGCCGCCGACGCCATCGGAGACAATCCGCAAGGGACCCGTGAGGCGCGCATCAAGCCCTGCGGCGTTGATCAGCCGTGCATTGGTGGCAGCAGCGCGCAAATCGATGCGGGGGCCGCGTTCTGCGCTCATATTGGCAAGGTCAATCGTGCCCGAACCCACAATCGAGCCATTGCCTGCAGTCGTGCCGGAGAACCGCGTGATCTCCAGCCGCGATCCGGCAAAGCGCCCGCGCGCAGTGGCCCCGGTGATGTCGGTGCCGGAAACCGCGCTCTGGACGCGCAGATTATCGCTGGCAATGCTGCCGGTGAGCCGCGGATTGGTGAGCGTGCCGCGCGCAGAGGCATTCACGCCAAGCGGACCGGTGATGTCGAAAGTCTCGATGCCAGCCAGCCGCCACAGCGATTCCGCGGGACCATCATAGGCAAGGTCTGCTTCAAGAGTGCCGCGCATCAGGCGGGTGGCAAAGTCACCGCGCCCCGGCAACTTGGTGATGCGCGCCTTGACTTGGCCCAACCGCTGGCCGTTCTCCAGAAGGCGCGCGCCGGCGCTCAGACCAGCCGGCGTCAGATCAGCAACCGCCACCACATTGATCGGCTGCGAGGACAGCACCAGCCCGGCGCGGGTAAACCCATCAACCCGGATGCGCGCGGCGCCAGTGGGCGGGGCAAATTCGCGCTGGCCATAAGTAACAACCCCCGACAAACGCCCTCCAAAACCCAACTCGCTGCCCGCCAGATCGAGCAGCCGTAAGGGCATTCGCGACAGCTTGACCGAAGCGCTCGTCTCACTTGCGCCGAACGCGCCTTCGACAATGGCGAAACCACCGCCATAGCCGATCTGAGCAGGGGCAAGGCTCCACCCCTCCGGCTCGGCGCGGGTGAGGACGGCGCGGCGCGGCATACGGATCGCTGCGCCCGCGTAGTCGCCGCGCGCCAGCAGCGCGATCCGTCGAGGCGCGATATCAACATCCAGCTTCAGTGCGAAGCGATCCGACCGCCGCCCCGCAATCGCCAGCACCGCCTTGCCTTCGCCATTGGAAAGCCCGACGCGGCCATCGAAATTGGCAATCCTCAAAGCACCATATTCAAACCCGCTGCCCGCAAGCACGCCGTTGATGAAGCTGCCCGCCTCATCAAAGCGGCCCGTAGCCGTGATATCAGCGCGGCCAATCGCAATCGGCATGTCGCCGCCAAAGCGCGCGTCGCGGGCCATGAGATCGAGCGTGAAGCCCTGCGCCCCGCCGCTTGCCGGAGCAAGACCGACCGTTCCGTTAACCCCACCACCTGCCAGCGCAAGCCGCCCATCAACCGCAGCCTCTCCCAGTTCGAGTGCGCCCGTGATCCGCGTGCGGAAAATATTGAATTCATTCACCGCGATGCGCGTCGGCCCGTCTTCGGGCAAAACCAGTCCGATATTACCAGTGAACGGGCCGAGCAAGGATCCGCCCGCCAGATCAATCGCAAAACCATCCTGCGCTGGTGCCAGCGCGATCCGCACATCGGTAAGCCCCGCCGCAGGCAAGGGATCGGCCAACACCAGCACCGCGCGCGGGCCATCGCTGGCAAGTTCGGCATCGATCGTGAAGGGCCCATATTGCGCTTGCCGCCCGCGCCCTGCAATCGTCGTGCGCGCACCATCACTGCCGGGCACCACGCGGCTATCGAGCCGGGCTGCAAGGCGTGCGCTGGTGATCTCGCCGTCCCTGATGATGATCGGCTCTCCCGCCCCCAGTCCGAGCGCCCCCTTGAAGCGCACTTCGGGACCGGCGAGATTAACGATCGTTGCATTGCCAATGCGCGACAACCGCCCGGCCAGATTGGCGCGCAGGCTCCACGGGATGCTGGGCCCGAACTTGGCGAGGATCTTGGCCTCGCCATTCACTTCGCCTGCACCCTCGATACGTAAACCGCTGAAAGAAATCGGCCCAGCAAGAGCGTAGGTTCCAGCTGGCACATCACCGCGCAGCGACAAATTGGTAGCCAGCCCCGGCACAGCAAAGCGCGCCTCGTCAGCGGCCAGCTTGCCATCTTCGTAGGTGACGCGCGCATTCAGCCTGGCCTCGATCAGACGCGGGTCAATCTGCGGATTGCCGGTGGTGATGGCTTTGGCGGTGAGCGCAAGCGGCAAGGTGAACTTGCCGCGGGTGTAGCGTGCCATGCCCGCTTGCCTCAGATCGCGCACCTCAATCTCGCCAGCCCCCACGCGGGCAATCGCCAATTGATGATCCAGCGCCAGATCGCTGAAACGCCCAGTGATCCCGGCAACAAAGCGCGCCTGTTCAAGCTGCACATCGGGGCCCAGCAAAGCGGGATCACGCAAGGCCGCGCGCAGCACCAGTCGCTCGACATTGGAAGCTTTCAGATCAACGCCGCCTGCCAAACGCAGGTCCAGCGCCTCGCTTACCACCGCAGCGCGCCCGGCGACCAGCCGATCTTCCAGCAGGAAGGACGCCGCCAGCGCGGTGCTGCGGCCCAGCGCCCGGCCCGGCAAACTGTCTTGATCAAGCGGCGCGCGCACTTCGCCTAGCACGCCAAAGCGTCCAGCGTGATTGGTCAGGCGAAAGCCTGCCACCCGGTCTTGCTCTGGCGCGCCAACCGCGGCTGGCGGCCAGCGTGTCGCAAGCGCATGGCCGCGCCAATTGCTCCACGTCCCCTCGCCCGCAATGCGAACGGCATAGCCTTCCGCAAGGCCCGTCAGCCCGGCCAGCACACCGCCCGCAGGCGCGACATAATCAAGCCCCATATCGAACCTGTCGCCATCAGGCTCAGCATCCAGCATCAGCGCGAGGCGATCATCCGTGCCAAAGCTTGCCGTTGCATTGATCAGCGCGCGGCGTTTCAGGATCAGGGCGCTCGCCGTCAGATTGAGCTTTTCTGCGCGCTCGGTTGCCAGCCCTTCGGCAAGCACCAGATTGGCAATCGTCAAGCGATCAATCCGGATATCGAAATCGGGTAAAAGCGGCGCGTCGGGATCATCGGGATTAAGCTCTGGCAAGCGCGACAACACACCGCGCTGCGTCGTGACTTCGCGGATATCAAGCCCGCTCCACAAGAAAGCGAGCGGGCGCCAGTCAAGGGTAACTTCGGGAATGGTCAGGAACACGCCCTTGGGATCGCTCACCACCACATCGCGCAGCCGCGCGGCACCGTAAATATCGCCCTCAATCCGCCCGATGCGGAACCTGAGGCCATTATCCGGTTCAAGCGCGGCGATCTGGTCAGCGACAAAGCGCTTGCCAATCGGTGAACTGAGGAATGCCGCGCCCAGCACCAGGGGAGCCAGCAGCGCAGCCAGCAGCCAGCCCAGCCGCTTCATCCAACGGCGGCGGCTGGCCGCCACGGCCGTCACCTCGGTTGCGGTGGGCTCAAGATCAGGCTCGTCCGCCATCAGAATGCCTGCCCCAGACCGATAAACACCACCACCGGCGCATCAAATTCGCTGCGGTTGAGCGGCACGCCCACATCAATGCGGATCGGGCCGAAATTGGTTTTGTAACGCACCCCAAGCCCTGCGGCATAACGGATAAAGTCGAAATTGGGCACCGAGCGCTGGCTGACGCTGCCGATGTCAAAGAAGGGCACCACCTGCACCGCGCCGTCGAGCAAGGGCGTGTTGATGCGCGCCTCGACCGAGGCTTCGAGCAGGGCCGCACCGCCGGTTGCCTCGCCAAATTCATCGCGCGGGCCCACGCCCTGAAACCCGTAACCGCGCACCGAGGCCCCGCCGCCGCCATAAAGCCGCCGCGAAGGCGCGACATTGTTCAATTCTGCCCCTTGGATCGTCGCCGCACGCACCCGGCCGGCCATCACCACCCGTTCGCCAACCTTGCGATAGGCCGCCCCATCCAATTGCGCGCGCAGGTAGAAATCCTGTGCGCCTCCGGTGCGCGAGGATTCCGGCGCAAGGAACAGCGTGGCGCGGTATCCGCTCGTGGGATCGAGGAAATCATCGCTGCGATCAATGGTCGCGCTGCCGAACAAGCCGGCGATGGTGAAGCTGCGCCGCGGCGAAAGGGTGTCCGGCGCTGCCCTGACCCGGCGGTTGCGCTCCTCGGTCACAAGGGCCTCTGCGCCGATCTGCCAGCTGAACTCCTTTTGATAGATAAAGTTCGACAGCCGCTCAAAGGTGCCGCGCACGCCCAGAGTGCGCGATTCCACCGCTACGGTGTTGATGTCGCTGGCAAAGACATCGAAGAACAGCGCCTGATCGCGGCCACGGAAATTGTTGCGCTTGAAACCGGCAGCCGCCACCATCTCGCGTGTGCCGACAATGCCGCGCAGTCGCAACGCGCCTTCGGGCGGCAGGATGTTGCGGTGCTCCCACACGGTTTCGAGCTTGAACCCATCCTCGGTACCATAGCCAAGACCCCCGGTAATGGTGCGCTGGGGACCGCGTTCAAGCTTGACATCGAGCGCCACCGAGCCTGGCTCATCGCTGGTCGGCGGGGTCTCCTCGCGCGGAGTGATGGTAACACTGGAGACAAGGCCCGTCGCAAGGATTGCGGTGCGCAGATCGGTTTCAAGGCTTTGCTGATAGGTGTCTCCGGTACGGAAGCGGGCAAGCCGGGCGAGATGCTTGCCCGGCAGAAACGCCGGATCATTGCTGTTGACTGTGCCAAAGGCATACCGCCCGCCCGGCGCGATCGGCAGCGTGATATCCCCTTCCTCACGGGCATGATCGATCAGCAGTTCGGGCTCACCCAATTCGGCAAAGGGATAGCCCGCTTCACCCAGCGCAAGGGCAAGCGCCGCTTCCTCGGCAAGAATGCGGTCTGACAGCAGCCGGTCACCCGGCTGGATTGCAAAGGCGGCACGCAAGGGCACACGCTCGGTCTCGGGCAAGCGATCAAGCGCGCCCAGATCCACCGCGCCCACGCGATAGGGCGGGCCGGGATAGATATCAAAGCGCACCGTCGCCTGTTGCGCGGCTGCACGGGCACCTGCGCCATTGTCGCGCCCACGCCGTCCGCCCGACAATTGCCGCACCACCTCGCCGCCGTAATAGCCATAGGCGCGCAGCATCTCGTTCAACAGGTCGGCATCAGCCCGCGCCCGCGCGGCGATCTGGGGCGCTGTGTTCTCACCGCGCTCCAATTGATTGAGTGTCGACAACTGGCGGAAGCGGGCAGTGAATTCTTCGCGTTCAGGGAAAGCTTCGGGATCGACCGGAAAAGCAAGCGTGATCGTGTCGTTGAGCGGAAGCTCTGCCAATTCAACCACTTGTTCAAGCTCGGGCATCGCAAGCTGGGCAAAGGCCTCACCTTCGGCGTCGCTTTCCAGCGGTTCGGGCAGATTGAGCGCAAATTCATCAAGCTGCTGGCCAATCTGTGCCGCCGAGGCAACTTCGCCGGGGGTCTCAAGCGCAATCAGCGCAGTCTCAAGCTCAGTATCGAGATCAGCCAGCGCCAGCCCTGCAGCATCGGGCGTTTCGGGGTCTTCGATCAATTCGGAAAGCGGTGCTGCCCCAGCAAGGGCCCAGACATCGGGGTTGGCGAGCGCCTCGGCCGGGATCAATTCATCCAGCGTGCGAGGCACAGGCTGCGCGGGCGGAACGTCCGCCGGGCCGAGTTCGGGATCAGCCCGATCAGGATCATCGCCTGCGGTGGCATCGCCATCGCGTTCGCCTTCTTCGACATCGCTTCCAGCCTCCGCCTGAGGTTGGACAGCGACATCGGCCCTGGCCGGTGTCGACGGCAACGCCGCAGGCACCTGCGCTGCCGCGCACGCGCTTCCCAGCGCTCCTGAACCCAATGACGTTGCAACTAGAAAAGACAGCGTCAGCGGGGTAAGGCGATCAGCTTTCCGGGAACTTGGCAGGCTGGCCATCCTTGCCCCGGATACCGGCAAGCGAGGCATCCACCGCGCGGCGGGGTGCAATCGCAGCGGCAATCAGCGCGCGTTGTTCATCCTCGTCCATCACTTGCCAACCATCGCGGGTAAGCCGCTCAAGCGGGCGATAGCGCACCTTATACTGCATGCGCGGGCTGCCTTCGACCCAGTAGCCGAGATAGACATAGGGCAGACCTTCAGCCGCAGCGCGGCGGATGTGATCGAGAATGATGAAATTGCCAAGCCCGCTGCGCTCAGGCTGATCGGGCTCGTAGAAAGAATAGATCATCGACAGGCCATCGCTCTGGCGATCGGTCAGGCACGCGCCAACCAGCCGCCCCGGCTTCCCATCCACACCCGGCGCGCGATATTCGGTCACCACCGAGGAGACCGGGGTGTGCTCAATCATGTCGGCGTAATCGAGTTCGTCCATCTGGCTCATCCCGCCATCAGGATGGCGCGCAGCCAGATAGCGCGCGAGCAAGGCGAATTGCTCATCCGTCGCCCATGGGCGGCACTCAGTAACGACAAGATCGGAATTGCGCTTGAGATCGCGCTTTTGCGTGCCCGAAGCGCGAAACTCACCGGCCACCACGCGGACCGACACGCAAGCCTGACAATCAAGGCAGGACGGACGATAGGCCACTGTCTGGCTGCGACGAAAACCGATCCGCCCGAGCGCCTCGTTCAGCTGATCAGCGTGCGCGCCCTTCAATTCGGTGAACACCTTGCGCTCGCTACGCCCCGGCAAATAGGGGCACGGGGCCGGGCTCGTCACGAAGAACCGGGGAAAGCGGATCGGTGCGGTCACGGGCGGTTGCTCAATCCTTTGGGCTGAATCAGCGTGCGGGCATAAGTTAAGAAAAGCTTATGCCTGCACTGGTTCCCGCGTAAAAGTCCTTTAACTATGAATTGCTGCGGATAATGGCGCTGATTGCACAGCCCGCCGCACAAATGCGCGGAAAATGCGCCGAAATGGGCCAAATTACCCCAATTCGACGAGCTGCACCGAATAGCCTTTGTCGCGAAGCGCCGCGACCAGATCTTCAACCTGCTGCGCATCGCGCGCTTCGCATTCGATATCAGTGATCAGGCCTTTGGCTGGCAGAGTGGTGAAGATGCGCTGGTGATAGATTTCGATGATGTTGACGTTATGCGCGTCAAACAGCCGCATCACCTTGAACAGCGCGCCGGGGCGATCCTGCAAAGTGATCCTGAGCCGCGCCAAACGGCCTTGCCGGGCGAGATCGCGCAGCAGCACATTGGCAAGCAAGCGGGTGTCGATATTGCCGCCGCACAGCACCAGGCCAATGGTCTTGCCTGCGAACCGATCGGGGTTCGCCAGCACGGCAGCAAGTCCCGCAGCGCCTGCGCCTTCAACCACCGTCTTTTCAATCTGGAGCAGCAGCGCGACGGCCTTTTCCAGCGCCGGTTCATCGACAAGGAGAATGTCGTCGACTCGCTCGGAAATCACCTGCGCGGTGAAATCGCCCGGTTGTTTAACAGCTATGCCTTCGGCCAGCGTATCCCCGCCGCATTCGCGCACCTCGCCCTTGATGCGCGCAAACATCGAAGGAAACAGCCCCGCCTGAACGCCGACAACTTCGATTTCAGGATTGATCGCCTTGGCCGCTGTTGCCATGCCGGAGATCAGCCCGCCGCCGCCAATCGGCGTCACGATGCAATCGAAATCCTGCTTATCCTCCAGCATCTCAAGCGCCACAGTGCCTGCGCCTGCGGCAACCTGCGGATCATCGAAGGGATGCACGAAAGTGAGGCCAAGCTCGCCCTCAAGCTTACGCGCATGGGCATAGGCCTCGTCAAAAGTTTCGCCTTCGAGCACCACCTTGCCGCCGACGCTTTCAGTCTGCATCACCTTCACTGTGGGCGTGGTGCGCGGCATCACAATGGTGACCGGTACGCCCAGACGGGTGCCGTGATAGGACAGCCCCTGGCTGTGGTTACCCGCCGAGGCTGCAATCACGCCGCGCGCGCGCTGTTCATCATTAAGCTGCAACAGCGCGTTCAAGGCGCCGCGTTCCTTATAAGCGGCGGTGAATTGCAGGTTTTCAAACTTCAGCCAAATATCCGCGCCGGTGATCTGCGACAGGGTAATCGAATGCATCAGCGGCGTGCGCACCACAGCGCCGGCAATCCGCGCGGCCGCTTGGCGCACCGTATCAAGCGTAAGATCGGCCGGAGTGGCAACGGGCGCCGACAAGGGCGCAGAGGACGTGGCAGGAGCTGACATAGTGGCCGCGCGTTAAGCCCTTAAGCCTTCAGGCGCAACGCATGATTGGCACGCCTGCGATTGGCAAACCGCGCGTTTCCCGATAGCGAGACGGCTGTATGAGCACACACGCAAATATCGCCTTTATTGGCCTCGGGGTGATGGGCGGGCCGATGGCAGGCCATCTGGCGCGCGCCGGGATGACAGTCACCGCCTATAATCGCTCACCCGAACGCGCGGCCAAATGGCGCGAGGTGTGGGCTGAGGAAGGCTTATCCGTCACTTTCGCCGCCACTCCGGCAGAGGCAGCAAGCGGTGCGCACGCGGTGCTCACCTGTGTCGGCAATGATAAAGACTTGGCAGAAATCCTGATGGGCCAAGGCGGGGTGCTGGATGCGATGGCGCATGGCGCGCTGTTGATCGATCACACCACAGTGTCGGCCGATATGGCGCGTAGGCTTGCCAGCGAATGCGCCGCGCGCGGCCTCGGCGCGGTGGATGCACCGGTGAGCGGCGGTGAAGCCGGCGCGGTGAATGGCCAATTGGCGATCATGTGCGGCGGGAGCGAGAAAGACATGGCGCGCGCTGTGCCAATCATGCAGCCTTACGCCAAGGCGATCACCCATGTTGGCCCGGCGGGTGCTGGCCAGACAGCGAAAATGGCCAACCAGATGTGCATTGCAGGCGTGCTGGCTGGCCTTGCCGAAGCGATCCGGCTGGCCGAGGCCGCCGGGCTTGATCTCGCCAAAACCTATAAGGCTATCTCGGGCGGCGCGGCGCAAAGTTGGCAAATGAACAACCGCTGGGCCAGCATGGCGGCAGGCGAATTCGATTTCGGCTTTGCGATTGACTGGATGCGCAAGGACCTCGGCTATGCGCTGGATGAAGCGCGCCGGTTGGGGCTGTCGGCTCCCGTCACCGCCCTTGTCGATCAATTCTACGCCGATGTGCAGGCAGCAGGCGGCGGGCGCAAGGATACCAGCGCGCTGATCACCCGCCTGCCGCAAAAGCCTGCGCCCAAGGAAAGCTGATGCTCCGCCACGCCCTCACCGCCGCCAGCGCGCTTGCGCTTGCCCTTGCCGCCACTCCGGCGCTCGCAGACACGCTGATCGATAATGTCGATGGCATCACCATTGGCAAGAACGGCGAAGTGGTGCGCTTTACGGGGCTGGTATTTGATGATGAGGGGCGCATCACCCAAGTCCTCGCCCGCAAGGATAAACGCCCCGCGCGGCCCGACTACCTGCTCGATGGCAAGGGGCAGGTGATGCTGCCGGGCATGATCGATGCTCATGTCCATGTGATGGGGATCGGGCTCGGCCTCCTGACGCTCGATCTGTGGGATACGACCTCGCTTGATGAGGCGCTGGCGCGTATCCGCCAATTTGCCGAGGAAAATCCGGGCCGCCCGTGGATTTTGGGGCGCGGGTGGAATCAGGAAAAATGGGGCCTTGGCCGCTTCCCCACCGCTGCCGAACTCGACAGCGCGGTGGCTGATCGCCCGGTCTGGCTGGAACGGGCTGATGGCCATGCCGCATGGGCCAACACCATGGCCATCGAACGCGCAGGCGTCACCGCGAAGACCGCAGACCCGGCAGGCGGGCGGATCATCCGCGATGCGAGCGGCCGCCCGCAAGGCGTCTTCATCGACCGGGCAAGCGATCTGGTCAGCAAGGTCGTGCCCGCGCCGCGGCCCAAGGAACGCGATCTCGCTCTGGCCGAGGCGCAAAAGTCACTGATCGCGCGCGGAGTGACAGCGGTGGCCGACATGGGCACGAGCCCTGCCGATTGGGAGACTTATCGCCGCGCGGGCGATGCGGGCCGACTGAAATTGCGGATCATGGCCTATGCCGATTCGATCGAGACGCTGGAGTTGATGGCAGGTCCGGGACCGGGGCCTTGGCTTTATGACGACCGGCTGCGGATGGGCGGGGTCAAAATCTATCTCGACGGGGCGCTCGGTTCGCGCGGGGCGGCCTTGAAGTCGCCTTATGCCGATGAACCCACCACGCGGGGCCTGCCGCTGCTCACTCCTGCCCAGTTGAGAAATCTGATGAGCCGGGCGGCGATGGACGGCTTCCAAACCGCCGTTCACGCGATTGGCGACGCTGCCAATGCCGAAGTGCTTTCAGCAATCGAGGAGTTGGCCGAAAGCTATGAAGGCGATCGCCGCTGGCGGATTGAACACGCGCAGATCATTGATCCTGCGGACATTCCGATGATGGGCCAGCACGGGGTGATTGCCTCAGTCCAGCCGCTGCACCAAACGTCCGACCGGCTGATGGCCGAAGCGCGGCTGGGGCCGGATCGGCTGGAGGGCGCCTATCCTTGGCGCAGCATTATCGCCGCAGGCGGCAGGCTGGCTTTCGGCTCGGATGCGCCGGTGGAGCCTGCCGATCCCTTTGCCGGTATGGCCGCTGCAATCAGCCGCACCGATGCTGATGGTCAGCCCTTTGGCGGCTGGTTCCCCGGGCAGGCGGTGAGCCGCGAGGTTGCGCTGGCGGGCTTTACATCCGGTGCCGCCTTTGCTGGCTTTGCCGAGGGGCGCTTTGGCCGATTGCTGCCGGGCGAGCGGGCGGATTTCATCTTTGTCGATCGCGATCCGCTGATTGCCTCGCTCGATGAACTGCGCCAGACCCGCGTGCTTCAGGTGTGGATTGGCGGCGTGCGGGTGGATGCAGGGGCCAACGGGGACGCGGCGGAGTAAGGCTCACTCGGCCGCGGCAGTCTCACGCTCGGCATCGGCGGCGGCCTTGGCCCGCTGGGCTGCGCCTTCCTGAAAACGCATCAGGATGAGCGAGATTTCGAAGAGCCCCAAAAGCGGGATCGCAAGGATGATCTGCGAGCCCGGATCAGGCGGCGTCACAATCGCAGCCAGCGCCACCACGCCCACGATCACATAACGCCGCGCGCCCGCCAATTGGTCGCGGCTGACAAGGCCAGCGCGGTGCAGCAGCAGCAGCAGCACGGGGAGCAGGAAGGTCATCCCAAAGGCGAGGATGAACTGCATCACCAGGCTGAGGTAATCGCCCGCGCTTGGCAGGGCCTGAATGTCGACCCCGCCCGCGCTGCCGCCAAACCCCAGAAACCATTTGAACGCGGTCGGCATCACAACGAAATAGGCGAGCGATGCGCCGCCCAGAAACAGCACCGGGGTGGCAATCAGAAACGGCAGAAAAGCGCGCTTTTCCCGCGCATATAGCCCCGGCGCGATAAAGGCCCAGAGCTGATTGGCGATGATCGGGAAACTCACCATGAAGCCTGCAAACAGCCCCACCTTCAATTCGACGAAGAAGATTTCGGGCAGCTTGGTGAAAATCAACTGCCCCTCTCCATCGGGAAAGGCATTCTTGAGCGGCTGGACGAGAAAGCCGAGAATTTCATCAGCGAAGTAAAAGCACACGGCAAAACCCACTGCGAGCGCCAACACCGATCGCACCAGACGGGTGCGCAGTTCGATCAGGTGATCGAGCAGCGGCGCGCGGGTTTCATCCAGATCTTTTATATCAAACATCATCGCTCGCCTTGGATGGGCCAGCAGGGGATGACGAGGATGCTGCAGGAGCGCCCGCTGCTGGCGCAGCAGGCGGCTGCGTGGCCGCTGTCGGGGCGGCTGAAGGAGGCTTCCCCTCACCCGCCTGCCCATCAACCGGCGCCTCAATCGGCGGCGGCCCGGTCATCACCGGATCGCCCAGTTCGGCCTCAGTCAGATGGGCGGTGCGGCGCATGATTTCCTCGTTCTGCGCCTTCCACTTTTTCTCCATGTCTTCCAGTTCCGCCTCGCGCACCATGGCATCGATCCCGGTGCGGAAATGCGAGGAGACACGGCGCACCTTGCCGATCCAGCGCCCCGCCGTGCGCATGGCAAGCGGCATATCCTTCGGCCCGATCACAAGGACCGCGACGATGATAATCACCAGAAGTTCAGCAGCGCCAATATCAAACATGGGCCAAGGCCTGCGGCCTCCTTGAAGGGGCTAAAACTCGCTTAAACGCGCCTTCTCAGCGCTTAATTGCCTGCAAAGCGGCTAACCTTGCGTTTTGTCCGCGTTGGCTTTCGCTTCGCTGGCGGCAGCATCACCGCTCGGCGCTTCGATCTGCGGCTTGGCCGGGCTGGCCGGAGCATCATCTTCGCTCATGCCCTTCTTGAAGCTGGAGATGCCCTTGCCGAAATCGCCCATCATTTCCGAAATCCGCCCGCGCCCGAACAGGACGAGGACGACCAGCGCCACGATAAGGATTTGCCAGATGCCGATGCCGCCCATGTGTCTGTCTCTTTCGAAAACCGGTTACGCGTTTGATGCAATATAGGAGTCTTACGCGCGCGTTTCCACCTTCAATAGGAGGCAGGGCTCAATCCGCGTCTTCGGCTTCGGGTTCGTCAGGGTCAAAATGCATCGCGGCATTCATCGCCTCATCCACCGGATCGAGCAGGCCGGCGGCGCGCAGTTCGTCAATGCCGGGTAGATCGCGGCGGCTGGCAAGGCCGAAATGATCGAGGAAAGCAGGCGTGGTGGCATAGATCACCGGACGGCCCGGCACTTCGCGGCGGCCGGCAAGCCTTATCCAGCCTGCTTCCAGCAGCACGTCGAGCGTGCCGGCGCTGGTCTGCACCCCGCGGATCGATTCGATCTCGGCGCGGCTGACCGGTTCGTGATAAGCGATGATGGCGAGCACTTCGGTGGCCGCGCGGCTGAGCCGGCGCACCTGTTCCTTCTCGCGGCGAAGCAAGTGCGCCAGATCGCTGGCGGTTTCAAAGTGCCAGCGCCCGCCCCGTTCGACCAGATGCACGCCGCGCGTCGCGTAATGATCGGCCAGCGCGGCCAGCCCTTCGCGCACGTCACCCATCGCCATCCCGCCTAGGTGGGCGGACAGCTGCTCGGGCGTCATGGGGTCTTCGGCGGCGAACAAGGTCGCTTCCAGCGCGCGGGTGATCGCGTCTTCGCCGGGGGCGGTATCCTCGCTCACGCAGGCGCTCCATCGCGCAAACGGCGGATGCGTAAGGGAGCAAAGGCTTCCTCCTGCTCCAGTTCCGCCTTGCCGCGTTTGGTGAGTTCAAGCGCTGCAACAAAGCTGGAGGCAAGCGCGGAACGCTTCAATTCAGGCGAGGCGTGCGGCGGGAGAAAATCGCGCAACTCCATCCATTCGAGCGTCACGCCGAGCATCGAGGACACCCGCTCCAGCGCCGAATCGAGCGTCATCACCGGGCGATTGGCCACATGGTAGATGCGCGGGGCGGTGCGCGCTTTCACCTGCCCATAGGCTTGAATGAGCGCGAAGATATCGCTGCGATACAGGGTCTTGCGGTCAGTGCGCAGGCCTTCGGGCGCGCCCCGCAAAAACACATCGCGGCCCACCCGGTCGCGCGCCATCAACCGCGCGGCGGCCTCACGCATCGCGCCCAATCGTTGCAGCCGCAATTGCAGGCGCAGCGCGAGTTCTTCAGGCGATGGGTCTTCCTGTTCCTCCTTGGGCAAAAGCAGCGCGGATTTGAGATAGGCAAGCCAGGCCGCCATCACGAGGTAATCCGCCGCCAGTTCCAGCCGCATTGCGCCGGCGCGTTCAATATACCCCAGATATTGATCGACCAGCGCAAGGATCGAAATCTGCCGCAAATCCACCTTTTGCCGCCGCGCCAGATCAAGCAGCAGATCGAGCGGGCCTTCCCAGCCATCCACCTCGATATAAAGCGCATCGTCTGATTGAACGGCAGCGCCGGAAAACAGCAGGGGTTCGTCGGCCGAGTTCACGCCGCCTCGCCTTCGAGCGCCAGCAGCGCATCGCGTTTAGCAATCAGGTCTGAGTGCGCCTCATGCAAGGCGGGGGCAACCCCGGTGCTGGCAAGCGCCCGGTCAAGCCGCGCGGCGGTGATATCGGACATGGGGGCAAGGCTCTCGCAGATGCCCACCATGTCATCCATCTTGGCCCAGCAATTGAGCACCAGATCACACCCCGCCGCCTGCGCGCGCGCGGCGCGGGTGGGGACAGGGCCGCCCAAGGCTTCCATGTCGATATCATCGGTGAGCAGCAGGCCATCAAAGCCGATGGCCCCGCGAATCACCTCAGCAATGATGGTGGGCGACAAGGTCGCGGGATTTTCCGCATCCCACACCGGGAACACCAGATGCCCCGTCATGCCAATCGGCGCATGAGCAAGGGCGCGGAAGGGCGCAAGGTCAGCTTCCAACTCTTGCGCGCTGGCGTGGACGATGGGGAGCGCCTTGTGGCTATCGACTTCGCTGCGGCCATGGCCGGGCATGTGCTTGATACAGCCCGCAACGCCGCCTGCGGCAAGCCCTTCAAGGATCGCGCGGCCAAGAGCTGCCACCTGCATCGGGTCTGCGCCAAGCGAGCGATCGCCGATCACCTCATGCTTACCCGGAAAACGCAGATCGAGCGGCGGGTGATAATCCACAGTGATACCCATGGCCGATAATTCGAGCCCCATCGCATGGGCATTGGCACGGGCGGCTTCGATGGCGCTGGCAGGGGCCAGTTGGTACAGCCTGTCAAACGCCTCGCCCGCCGGATAGGGCGACCAACACGGCGGGCGCAGCCGGGCAACCCGGCCACCTTCCTGATCGATTGAAATCAGCAGCCGATCACGCCCATGCAGGCTTCGCAGCTCATCGGTGAGCGCGCGCAACTGGCCCGCATCCACGCAATTTCGGCCAAACAGGATATAGCCCGCCGGATCGCACTCGCGGAAGAAAGCGCGCTCATCAGCTGTCAGTTCGGGGCCGGTGAGGCCGAAGATCGCCGGGGTCATGGGCGCGAGTGTCTCAGCCTCAGGCCCGCCGCGCAAGTGGGGGCCTTCTCCCCATGCACAGGCCCATCCACAGACAGCTCAGCCCCGCCTTACGGCTTGACCTGACAATCCAGCCCCTCGCCTCGCAACGCCGCGCACAGCGCATCGGCCTCGGCGCGGGTCGCCGCCACGGCTTGCAGGCGATAGACGATGCCCGCTGCCACTTGCCCTTCGACAACGCGGTGACGCACGCCTTGGAGAGTTTCGGAACGGCGAGCAAGATCAGCCCACCCCTGTTCGGCCCGCGCGCGGCTGGAATAGGCGGCCAATTGCACGCCTATGCCCTGTGGCACGCCCTGCGCTGCAGGCGCGGCTTCGCTCGGCGCAGCGCTGGGCGCAGGATCGGGGGCGATGACAGGCACGGGCTTGGCAGGGCTTGCCACAACGGCCTGCGGCGTGCCGCCCTCGCCCACCAGCGGCGCGACATTACCAGTTCCTGCAAATTCCTTGCCGCCAGGGTCTTCGGGACGTTCCTTGATCGGGCCTTCTGGCGCAGCGATCACGCTGCCATCAGGCTCTATCGCGCCCTGGCCGATACGATTGGCGGCGAACCACAACAGGCCAAGCAGCGCTGCGCCCAGCACCAGCAGGCCCGCTGCAACAAGGATGATCTGGCGCGTATCAAGTGCGCCTGCATCGCTGTCATCCTCATCGGATTCGAGCCACGGCAGGCTGTTTTCCGGAACCAGATCAAGCTCGCCCTCGCTCTCGTCCAACTCCTCATATTCAGCGTTCACAATCGCTGTCATCGCGCCACCTTTCTTGCCGCCTGCGGGGTGTGGCTCACATCTGCTCGACGGCCTCAACACCGAGCACGCCCAGCCCGCCGCGGATCACTTGCCCGATTGCGCTGACAAGGAACAGCCTTGCGCCCGTTAGTTGCGCATCCTGTTCCACAATGAAGCGCTTTTCCGGCGCATCATTGCCAGCGTTCCACAGCGCGTGGAAAGCGCCTGCCAGATCATAGAGGTAAAAGGCAATCCGGTGCGGCTCGCGCGCGCGGGCAGCAGCTTCGATCTCGCGCGGGAATTGCGCGGCCTTGACGATCAGCGCGAGATCATCTGCGCCGAGGCGATGAAGCGCGGCATCGGACGGTGCATGGCCAGCCTCTGCGGCCTTCCTCAGCGTCGAACGGATCCGGGCATGGGCATATTGCACATAGAACACCGGGTTATCTTTCGAGGCTTCCACCACCTTGTCGAAATCGAAATCCATCTGCGCATCGGGCTTGCGGGTGAGCATGGTGAAGCGAACCACGTCCTTGCCCACCATCTCGACCACGTCCGCGAGCGTCACAAAATTGCCCGAACGCTTGGACATCTTGAACGGCTGTCCGCCCTTCAGCAATTGCACCATCTGGACGAGCTTGACTTCGAAGGGCTTAGGCGCGCGCCCATCCGCGCTGGTGAGCGCTGCGACGGCGGCCTTGATCCGTTTCACCGTGCCTGCGTGATCGGCGCCCCAAATATCAACCAGCGCATCGGCGGTCTGGGCCTTCTGGAAATGGTAGGCGAGATCGGCGCCAAAATAGGTCCAGGCGCCGTTTGATTTCTTGATGGGGCGATCCTGATCGTCGCCGAATTTGGTCGAACGGAACAGGGGGAGTTCCACCGGCTCCCAGTCCTCAGGCGGGGCTTTGCCCTTGGGCGCTTCCAATACGCCATCGTAAACCAGATCATGCGCGCGCAGCCAGCTTTCCGCCGCATCCACCTTGCCCGAGGCCTGCAATTCAGCCTCGGAGGAGAACAGATCATGCGCAATGCCAAGCGTTGCGAGATCGGCGCGAATCATGTCCATCATCGCGGCGACCGCGCGGGTGCGGAACAGCACCAGCCAATCGGCCTCAGGCGCGGCGGCGTAGGTGTCGCCAAATTCAGCCGCCAGCGCCTCACCCACGGGCTTCAGATATTCGCCGGGATAAAGGCCTTCAGGGATGGTGACGTGTTCACCCAGCGCCTCGCGATAGCGCAAGTGCACCGAGCGGGCGAGGACATCGACCTGCGCGCCGGCATCATTCACATAATATTCGCGGATCACCTTGTGGCCGGCAAATTCGAGCAGGCTCGCCAGCGCATCGCCCACCACCGCGCCGCGGCAATGGCCCATGTGCATCGGGCCAGTGGGATTGGCCGAGACATATTCGACATTGACGGTACTGCCCCCGCCCATTGCTGAGCGGCCGTAATCAGCGCCCAGCATCGCAAT
>MEDW01000009.1 GCA_001724215.1 Erythrobacter sp. SCN 62-14
TACACCCTTTTCTCAGCCGAAAATCACCCTGCAAAATATCAATCACTTACGCGATTTGAACCACCTTTGTTCCGAAGCAACTGTTCAACTTGGGCTTGAGTATCAGCGACGATCAAGCGCCGTTAAGCTGGCTTGGAAGCAATGAGCGGGTCTTTCGCGAGAATTGCGACAGGACAGACAGGACCGGCGCAATCGGGTATCTGCCTGTATTCTCGGTGCCTCGGTAAAAGTCCCTATCAGCCATTTCCCGAATGCCCCGCGCTAGCCGAACAGTGCGGTGGCCAATTCGCGATCCAGCGGCGGCATCGGCAACTGCAACACTTGCGAAGGCGCAAACCAGTCCACCGCTCCACCTTCAAGCGCCTGCGGCTCACCGCTCCATGCGCGCAAGGCGTAAAGCAACAAGACAATCGGCAAGCGCCCTTCACGCGCCATGTCCTGCGCAAAGCCGGCTGGGACAAGGCCCGCAGGATCAGCTTGAATCCCGAGCTCCTCCCGCAACTCACGGACAAGAGATTGCATAGGCATTTCAGAAGCTTCGACCTTGCCTCCGGGAAACTCCCAGAGCCCTGCATACATCTTTCCGCAAGGACGCTGGTGCATCAGCACCAGGCCTTCTGCGTTGATCATTGCCCCGGCCACTACCAGCATCCACGTAGATGCAGCGTCGGAATTTTTTTCACCCGCAAGAGGCTTCTCAACCATTTCTTAATCCTCTGAGCCGATTTTTGGCGTGTCAGGGGCATATCCATAGGTGCAGCAATGAACTGGAGGCAGATGATCCAGCAAATCCGGTTCGACCTCACAGGGGCGACCACCGTTGAATATGGGCTGATCCTTGCAATGATTTCATTGGCAATGATTGGGGCATTCCAAAATTTTGCTGATTCTTTCCAATCCCTATGGACGGCAACAACTGAACTTGTCGTCTCTTTGTTGGAGGGATGAAACAAATTTATAGGGCCCTTAAGAAATTATCAAGAAATCAGGGTTAGGTAGAAATCACTTGTTCGAGACATCGGATAAGCAAGGGTATTGAAGACCACAACCAGGAGACCAAATATGAATTTCATCAACAAGCTCGTGCGCAACGAAGAAGGCGCGACCGCCATCGAATACGGCCTGATCGCTGCTCTGATCGCTGTTGCGGCCATCACCGGCATGAGCGCGCTGGGCGACAGCCTTGAAACAACCTTCACAGACATCGGCACCAAGGTCGAATCGAACAACGGCAACCTCTCCGGTTAATAGTCTGCATAGGGCAGATGCAAATGGGGCGGCGAGGAGCAATCCTCGCCGCCTTTTTCGTTGCGAATCCGCACACCTGAACGCTTAGGAGCGCCCACGCACCACAATCTTGACCCGCTGGCCGGGCGTCACTTCCTCGTTCGCACCAAGCGCATTGAGCACCCGGAAGCGCTCTACCTGAGCAGTGGTGTAATCCATCCGCCGGGCAAGGCTTGCCACATTGTCGCCGCGAGCAACCGTCACGACCTGAATGCGCCGCGGCACCACGGCAGAGGCTTCGGCCTGCGTGATCCGCCGCATCGAATTGAACATCGGGTTGAACACCGCAGAACGCCCCGCAGGCGTGATCGCGGCAAAGTGATAGGCCCTGTCGCGCGCAAATTCATAAGCGACAACTGTCACATCGACCTGGCCATTGTTGTTGTTCACCCGCGCAGTGCCGATCGCAGCAACCAATCCGTTGATCGTCGTGCGCTGCATATTGCTGGGTGCAAGATTGCTGTTCTGGCCGCCTAGCGCGGCAAATACCGAGCGCACATAGGCATCCAGATTGCCATTATAGGCCGCCATCGAAAGCTGCGCCTGACCGCCCTGCCCATTGATGCTGACCGCGCGCGTGCTGTTGACCATGGTGAACCCCTGCGGCGCGGTAAAGGACAGCATCAGTTCGGGATGCAAGAACCGGCTGCCCTCTATCACCCCTTGGGCAGGGTCATCGCCGTAAAGCAGCCCGTCAATGCGGGTAAGGAACGTATCGCGATTGAGCGCATTGCCGGTGAAGCCTTGCGCTTTGGCAGCAGCGGTGCGCACCCGGCTGGCCGGATCAGGATGGGTTGAAGCCCACTCCGGAACGCTCGCATTGCGGCCCGCAATCCGGGCATCAAGCGCATTTTGCGCCGCAAGACTGCCCAGCACCGTGCTCATCGCGCGCGGATCGTAACCCGCCCGGCTGAGATAGAGTATGCCGAGATCATCGGCCTCGAGTTCTTGCTGACGCGAAAACCGCAAGGTCAACATTTGCGAGCCTTGCAGGAAAGTGCGTGACAGCAAATCCCCAGCTCCCGAATTGCCCAGCAGAACCGATGATCCAATTGCCCCCAACACGCCGAGGATCGAATTGCGCTGCGCGGTTTGTTGGCGGCGCTGCGAATGGCGGGCGGCGACGTGGCCGACTTCGTGCCCCATCACGCCGGCCAGCTCCGCCTCGTTGTTCATCAAGGTGACCAGTTGGCGCGTGGTATAAACATAGCCCCCCGGCACCGCGAAAGCATTGTGCACCGGCGAATTCAGAAGCGTTACCGTAAAAGCGCTTTCTGCATTGCCGAGACCCGATTGCAGGGCGATTTTCTTGCCAACTTGTTCGATATATTGCGCATGAGGGCCCGACATTGCACCGCCGAATTCGGCGACGAATTGCGGGTGATATTGCGCGCCCATCTGGGCCTCTTGCTGGGTAATGGGCGATGATGCCGAAGGCACCTCACCGCCGCCCATGCAACCTGTCAGCGCCAAGGCCAGCGAGGCTGTTGCCGTTGCCAGCACAATCCGTTGGTTCAGGCTCATCACCCCGTCTCCTACCCTTTCCCACGAGCGATGACGCCATAGCGCCGCCGCCTGTTTGCGCCGTCTGACTATCGCCTTTCACAGGCCAAGGGCAAGGTTTACGAGGATAAAAGCAGCTGAGTGGTGGCTGATCAGCCGCCGATTGCGAGAAAACGCTCCTCACGCGCCGCGATCAGCGCTTCGGTAGTGCGGCCAGCAAGCGCATCCAATTCCTCGGCAATCGCATCGCGCAGCATCCGCGCAGTGGCAGTCGGATTGCGATGCGCGCCGCCCACCGGCTCCTTGATAATGCGATCAATAACACCAAGGCGCCTCAAGTCCTGAGCCGTCACTTTCATCGCTTGAGCAGCATCTGCGGCCTTGTCCGAAGTGCGCCACAAGATCGAAGCGCAGCCCTCCGGTGAAATGACCGAATAGACGGCGTGTTCAAGCATCAAGACGCGGTTTGCGCTCGCCAGTGCCACCGCGCCGCCCGAACCGCCTTCGCCCACGATCACCGCCACCATCGGCACGCCAAGTCCAAGGCAGGCCTCGGTCGACCGGGCAATTGCCTCGGCCTGACCGCGTTCTTCGGCCTCAATCCCCGGGAAAGCACCCGAAGTGTCCACCAATGTCACCACCGGCAGGCCAAAGCGGCTGGCCAGTTCCATCAGGCGGATCGCCTTGCGGTAGCCTTCGGGTTTGCCCATGCCGAAATTGTGCCGGATGCGGGTTTGCGTATCGTGGCCCTTTTCGTGGCCGATCAACATAACGCGCCTTCCGTCCATGCGGGCGAAACCGCCCATGATGGCTTCGTCATCCCCGAACAGGCGATCTCCGCCCAGAGGAATAAACTCCTCGAAGGCGTGCGCGACATAATCGCGAAAATGCGGGCGCAGCGGGTGACGCGCAACCTGCGTCTTCTGCCACGGTGTGAGCGAGGCATAGGTGCTGGCGAGCAGATCGTTGCTCTTGGCTTCGAGCCGGGCGATCTCGTTGGCGACATCGACATCGTGCAGCGCGTTGACACCGCGCAACTGGCTGATGCGCTCATCAAGCTGCGCGACCGGCTTTTCGAATTCGAGGTATGAAATCATGGGTTCTGCGCTAGTCCGATGTTGCGCGGCTGGCAAGCGGGTGGCGTTGATTGACGAGCGCAACCAGCCTTGCGGCATCAACGTGCGTGTATATCTGCGTGGTCGAAATATCGGCGTGGCCGAGCAGGGTTTGCAGCACGCGCAGATCCGCCCCGCCTTCGAGCAGGTGGGTGGCAAAGGCATGGCGCAAAACGTGCGGGCTGATGCGGGCAGGATCGAGCCCGGCACGGCAGGCAAGCGCTTTTACCTGCTGGAACAGGCTGACGCGGGTGACGTGCCCTGCCCTCCCCCGGGAAGGGAACAGAAAGCGGGAGGGCGGCTCAGCCGGACGCAAAGCGAGCCAGGCCTGCAGTGCTGCCAGCGCGCGTTCGCCGACAGGAACCATGCGCGCCTGCCCCCCCTTGCCCATCACAGTGAGGAACGGCGCATCGCGCGGCACCGCATTCAAGGGCAGCGCCACCAGCTCGCTGGCGCGCAGGCCGGAGCCATAAAGCAATTCAAGCAGCGCCAGCAGCCGCACGCCTTGAATCGTGCCACTGGTTGCTTCCAGTTCCGCGCGGTCAAACAGCGCCGCAATATCCTGATGGCTGAGCACCTTGGGAAGCGGGCGGCGCGCGCGCGGGCTTGGCAGGGCACCGGAGGGATCATCACCTCGCCAGCCCTCATCAAGAGCAAAACCGAAAAATTGCCTGAGCGCCGACGTCTTGCGCGCGACACTGGCAGGCGCAAGGCTCGCCCATTCACCGGCCAGGCGTGCCACGTCCTCGCGGGTGGCAGCGGCAAGATCCCCAATCAGTTCTTCCGCGCCTGTCAGATCGCGCCGATAGGCCGCCAGTGTGTTGATCGCAGCGCCCCGTTCGGTGGCGAGCATTTCGAGAAACGCTGTGGTTGCCGCGCTCATGCGCTGCGCGCGACTGCCTCTGCCGCGATCATCCGCGCTTCGGCCTCCAGCCCCACCCGGCGCAGCGCCGAAGTGATGTGATAGAGATGCAAGGGCGTCATCTGCTGCCAGCTGTCTCCCTGCATTCCGAGCCCGGCAAGAAGCACCACAAGAGCCGCGTTCTCAACCTCGGCTGCGCGGGTGATAAGCCGGCTCCAGCGGGTCTGGCGGGTGAGGCTCGCATCCAGCGAACCGCCAAACCGATCCAACCCGGCAAGCCCGGCAGCCAGCAAGGCCGCGCGGCGACCCGATGTGGCGCTGGCAAATTGATCGACCGCGCCCTGCCCCACGCTTACCCGCTGCGGCTGCGCCAGCGCAATCAGCGCCCAGCCAAGGCTGCCTTCCTTAACCAGCGAGCGCCACGTTGCTGCGTCGCGATCAAGCCCGGCGGTGAGCATTGCGGCGATCAATTCGCCCGCATCCTCCGCATAATCGGCACTCGCAGGGATGCGCGCAGCCGCATAGGCAGTGAGCACCCGCGCTCCGTAACCATCGGTAGTAGTTGCTGCACCGCCCACCTCCCACAAACGTTTCATCGCGGCAATGCGAGCGGCAGGATTGCTTGCGGTGTAAGCCTCACGAAGCTGCGCCGCCTGCGCGGCAAGCGGGCCTGCGGCAGCCGGATCAGCGTAAAGCTGGCTGTAAAGATCAACCAGCGCGCTGGCCGACAAGATCCCCTCGCTCGCCGCGCGCGGGGCATAGCGCAGCCGTTCAGTGGGAGGCAGCATGGGCAACAAAGCCCCGGCACGGGCATAATATCCGCCGCCGCGTGTTTTCAAGGCTTCATCCACCAGCGCGCCCGGCAAAGGTTCACCCAGCGCGTGGGCAAGACCAAAGCGCCAGGCGTTCAAATCCTCCACGCCCTTCCATTCGATCTCGACCGCGCGCTGACCGCGTCCGGCCGCCCCTGCAAAACGGCGCGCCAGCAGCACATCTATGCGCGGCGCAATCCCTTGACCAAGCGCGCGATCAAGCTGTGAGGCAGCCAGAGCGCTTTCCCCGGCATAGGCGTTGCAAATCGCCTGCAACATCTTCCATTCGGCATCCTCACGCGCGGATCCCTGCAAGCGCACAGCGGGACAGGCTCCGGTGATATCGCCGGTTGCAAGATAAGCGGCGAGCGCCTCGCTGGTGAGCGCGCTCGACCAGTCATTGGTGTCGACATCCTGCACCAGCGCGCGGGTTATGGTGTATTCGCCGATCGCATTGAGCACGCCTGCACGCAACGCCGCAAACTCGGCAGGCTCCATTCCGTCAGGGGCCGCCATGCGGCTGGCCAATGCGCGGCGCAGCAGGATATGGCCCCAGCGCGAAACCAGCGGGCCTTTGGTTCCGGCAAGGGCGGCGCGCACCAGACTAACCGGCTGATTGGCAAGGGCAGCAGGCGGCAATCCGCCTTCGGCCACAGACAAGATACCCACTCTGGTCAGCGCGCGACGTGCGCCGGGCGGAATGTCGAACTTGGGCTTGAGCCCGAGCAATTCGTCGATCTCGTCGGTGGAAAGATTGTCCAGCTCTTCAAGGCTGGGAAGCCGCGCTAACACCTCGCGATCCAGCTTCGGCAAGGGGGGAAGATCAGCCGGCAGCGGGGCGGGCTGAACGCCGGGCAGCGGCGCACCCGGCTGCGGCGCTGGCGCTGCACCAGCGCCCGGTTGGGCTGGACGCGGGGTGGTGCCCGGCTGCGGGGTCGGGGTGGGGCTTGGCGTTACCACTGGATCATCAAAACCCGGTGGCAAGATCGATTGCGGCCCGCTTTGCGCCACGGCGAGGCTGGCCAGCACCGCCGCGCTCGCCGCGCCGCCAAGGCCTGCCAGGGCAATCTGACCAAAACGGCGCGCGCTCATGACAAACCATCCCGGCCGACAGTGGGCAATTCAATCGCTTCGCTGATCGGACGCAAGGGACGCTCCCCGCCATCGATCCACGCGATCACGAGCCCTGCCACCGCAAGACCGAGCATCAGCGGCCACACACGGCGCAGCAAAGCAGCGATGCTGGCAGAGCGGGACAGGGGAACACGCAGATCAGACATATTGCGCGAGCCCTAGCCCATCTATAGGCCGTGCCGCAATGACCGCTAAGCCATCTTTGAACGATACCGAGCTTGCCGCCATCGCCGCGCGCATCACAAGGCCCGTGGTGCTGGTGGGGTTGATGGGCGTGGGCAAATCCACTGTCGGACGCAGGCTGGCAGGCTTGTTGCAGCGCGGCTTTGTCGATGCCGACGAAGCGATTGCCGATGCTGCACAGCTTACCATTCCTGAAATCTTTGAACAATTTGGCGAAGCCTATTTCCGAGACGGCGAACGCCGAGTGATCGCCCGCCTGATCGAGGAAGGTCACGGCGTCATCGCAACCGGCGGCGGAGCCTTTGTCGATCCGGTCACGCGGGCGCTGATTCTTGACCGTGCAATCGCAGTATGGATTGATTGCGACATTGCCACGCTGGTCCAACGCACGGCGCGGCGCGATAGCCGCCCCTTGCTCAAGAACGGCAACCCGCGCGAGATTCTTACCCGGCTGGCGGCAGAGCGCGCACCCTTCTATGGCGAAGCCCCGATCCGGGTGATGAGCGAAAATGGCCCGCATGATGTAACCGCGCGCCGCATTATCGAGGCGATTGATCAATGGCTGTGATTCCGGTGGCGCTGGCAGGCCGCGCCTACGAGGTGGTGATCGAGGACGGCGTGCTGGCCCGCCTGCCCGAAGCCGCGGCACGCTTTCTGGCTCCCTATGCGGGGGCTCGCAAAGTGCCCTTCGTGGCCGACACCACCACCCGCGCCCTGTTTGGCGCGGGGATTGATGAAAGCCTTGGCGCAGCAGGGCTCGCTGCCGAGTGGTTCGTGGTTGAACCCGGCGAGGATGCCAAGAGCTGGCGGGTTCTTGAGGCCCTCACCGACTGGCTGCTGGCGCTTAGCGTGACGCGGCGCGATCATGTCTTTGCATTGGGCGGCGGCGTGGTGGGCGATCTGGTCGGCTTTGCCTGTGCGATCACGAAGCGCGGCTGCGGCTTTGTGCAGATCCCCACCACCTTGCTCGCGCAGGTGGACAGCTCTGTCGGTGGCAAGACCGCGATCAACACCGCGGCCGGCAAGAATCTGATCGGCGCCTTTCATCAGCCGAGCCTCGTGCTCATCGATCCGCTGGTGCTCGCCACATTGCCGCCGCGCGAAATGCGCGCAGGCTATGCCGAAGTGCTCAAATATGGCCTGCTCGGCAATCCTGCCTTTTTCGCATGGCTGGAAGAAAACGGCCCGCAGGTGGTGTCGCGCGAACCCGCAGCGCTCGAACACGCGATCGCCACCAGCATCGCGATGAAAGCCGAAATCGTCGCCGCTGACGAGCGCGAAACACTCGATCGGCGCGCGCTGCTTAATCTCGGTCACACTTTCGGTCATGCGCTTGAGGCCGAAACCGGCTTTTCCGATCGCCTGCTTCACGGCGAGGCGGTGGCACTCGGCATGGTGCTGGCAGCCAAATATTCCGCGCGGCGCGGCGAGATTACGCCTGCCGATGCGAGCCGCGCTGAAGCAGCGATTGCAGCGGCAGGTCTGCCCGCGCGGCTTTCCGCGCTGGGCCTTGCCTGCGATGGAGCGGCGCTGGTCGAACACATGCGCCACGACAAGAAAGCAGAGGGCACGACGCTGCCCTTCCTCCTGCTGCGCGCGCTGGGCGAAGCTTACGTGGCGCGCGATGTTATGCTGGACGATGTCGCCGCATTCATGGATGAGGAATTAAGGGGATAAGCCATGGCGCAATTCATCGATCTGTCGATCCCGATCACCAATGATGTGGTGTCTGATCCCGATGTGATGCGCCCCAAGATCACTTACATGACTCATGAAAGCACCTGGGGCCAGATCGCCATGTTCTTTCCCGGGCTTCAGCAGCAAGACCTGCCCGATGGCGAAGGCTGGGCGGTCGAGTTTGTCGAGCTTTCCACCCACAACGGCACGCATATGGATGCGCCGTGGCATTACCACTCAACCACCGACAGCGGCGCGCGGGCTGCTCCCAGCATCGACGAAGCCCCGCTCGACCGCTTCTTTCGTCCCGGCGTGAAGCTCGATTTCTCACACCTGCCTCATGGCCATGTGGTGAGCGCTGCCGAAGTCGAGGCAGAACTCGCGCGCATTGGCTACACACTCGAACCGCTCGATATTGTGCTGGTGCAATCGGGTGCGATCTATGGCAGCGAAGGTTTCACCGATCAGGGCGTTGGCCTTGGCGCCGAGGCAACCTTGTGGCTGACAGAACAGGGCGTCGAGGTTGTCGGCACAGATGCGTGGAGCTGGGACGCGCCATTCAGCCACACCGCGCGGCGCTGGGCCGAAAACCGCGATCCATCGATCATCTGGGAAGGCCACAAGGCAGGCCGCATTCGCCCCTATTACCAGATCGAAAAGCTCACCAACCTCGCAGCCCTGCCGCCGCACGGCTTTATGTTCAGCTGCTTTCCGGTGAAGATCGAACGGGCCAGCGCAGGCTGGATCAGGGCCGTGGCGATTGTCGGGGATTAGAACAGGCGCGATCCGTCGGGCACTTTTACATCGGGAGCAAACAGCACCACCTCGCCCGCACTATCGGCAAATCCCAGGCTCAACACTTCAGACATGGCAGGGCCGATCTGGCGCGGGGGGAAATTGACCACCGCTGCCACCTGCCGCCCCACCAACTCGTCGGGATGGTAATTGACAGCGATCTGCGCGCAGCTTTTCTTCTCGCCAATCGCCGGCCCGAAGTTGATCCGCAGCCGGTAACTGGGTTTGCGGGCTTCGGGAAACTCCTCGGCCGCCACGATTGTCCCGATACGGATATCGACCTTGAGAAAATCCTCGAAAGTGATCGTCTCTGCCGCCGGCGCATCGGGATCGTGGGAGAGATGCATTATTCGACCTGCTCCAGACGCAGGCTCGCCAGTTGTCGCACCGAGCGTGCGCCGCGCACATCGCCTGCAACCGCAAGGCGAAATGGCCCGTCGTCCTCGTTCAGGGCCGCTGCGTTGCACGAGGTTGCGACAATCACCTGCGCCTTGCCCAGCAAAGGATCAAGCTCCCCCAGACTGAACACCGCGCGATAGCCGTCGCGCGCCTCGGCCACCACCACCATGCTGAGCGCAGCACCGCGCATATCCCCGCGCGATGGCGCGCCCATGCGCGCAGCGACATCGACCAGCATCGGCCCGCTGCAAACCTGCTCCTGCCCGTGAAAGGCAAGCCTTACTTCGCTGGTCGGCAAGCCTTCAAGCAGCGCAGGCTCCACCGCCACGGCTGCGCCCAGAGCGAGCACGCCCAGCACCGGCTATTCCAGCTCCAGGATCACCGCGTCCACCGCAAGGCTTTCGCCTTCTGCCGCGTTGATTTTCGCGATCACGCCTTCCTTTTCGGCGCGCAGGATGTTTTCCATTTTCATCGCTTCGACTGTCGCCAGCGGCTGTCCGGGCTGCACCGCATCGCCTTCGGCCACGTGCAGTTTCACCAGCATCCCCGGCATCGGGCAAATCAGCATCCGCGACAAATCCGGCGGGACTTTTTCGAGCATCAGCGATTCGTGCCGCGCCAGCGCCAGCGGCAACACCAGCGCGCGGTGGGCCGCGCCGCGGGTCGTCACCACCCAATGATTGCCGCTGCGCTCAACGATCAGGCCGAATTTCACTTCTGGCCCATCACCCACCGCGCCGTGTGCCTCGGCCAGCACCATGCCCGGCAGCCAATTGCTGGTGCCGGTAACACGAACACCATCGACCACCGCGTGGCCCTCGCCCAGCACGACCTCGTGGCGGGTGTCGCCCAGCTTCACCAGCCATTCGCCCGTCACCGGCAGAGCCTCGTCCGCCATCTGCCCGGAAATCTGCCGCCCACGCGCCTGATGCGCAAATTCAAGCCCTGCACACACGGCCGCGAGCACTTTGGCGAAATCATCGCTCACAGCCGCCCCGGTGAAGCCTTCGGGATATTCCTCGGCGATAAAGCCCGTCGTCAGCTCGCCCGAACGAAAGCGCGGATGCTGCATGATCGCCGAAAGGAAATCGACATTGTGTCCCAGCCCCTTGATGCGGAAATTGTCGAGCGCTTCGATTTGCAAATCGGCTGCCTCGTCACGCGTGGGAGCCCATGTCACCAGCTTGGCGATCATCGGATCGTAGAACATCGACACCTCGCCGCCCTCATAGACGCCGTCATCGACCCGCACGCTGCCATTGCCCCGCGCCACCCCGCGCCGCGCCATACCCGCGACCATCTCATCCTCGCTCCAGCCCGGAACCGGCGGCGAATAATACACCAGCCGGCCAGTGCTGGGCAGGAACCCGCGATAGGGGTCTTCGGCATAGACGCGGTTTTCGATCGACCAGCCGTGGATGCCGATATCATCCTGCGTCATCGCCAGCGGCTCACCCGCGGCGACGCGGATCATCTGTTCCACCAGATCAACGCCCGTAATCGCCTCGGTGACGGGGTGTTCGACCTGCAAACGGGTGTTCATTTCGAGGAAGTAGAAGCTCTCGCCCGTCGGATCCGCACCGCTGACGATCAATTCCACCGTGCCTGCCGAATGGTATCCCACCGCGCGCGCCAAAGCGACGCATTGCTCGCCCATCGCCTTGCGCATCTTGGGCGTGACGAAAGGCGACGGCGCTTCCTCGACCACCTTCTGGTGGCGGCGTTGGATCGAACATTCGCGTTCGTTGAGATAAAGGATATTGCCGTGCTTATCGCCCAGAATCTGGATTTCGATGTGGCGCGGATTGAGGATGAATTTCTCGATGAACACGCGATCATCGCCGAAGGAATTGAGCCCCTCGCGCTTCACGCTTTCAAAGCCTTCGCGAACGTCGGCTTCCGAATAGGCAAGGCGCATCCCCTTGCCCCCGCCGCCGGCGCTGGCCTTCATCATCACCGGATAGCCGATTTCGTTCGAAATCCGCACTGCGTGTTCGGTATCGTCAATCTCGCCGACATAGCCGGGCACGACATTGACGCCCGCTTGCTTGGCCAGTTTCTTCGATTCAATCTTGTCGCCCATTGCGGCAATGGCATTCACCGGCGGGCCGATAAAGGCGATGCCCTCTGCTTCCAAAGCTTCAACAAAGCTGGCACGTTCCGACAGGAAACCATAGCCGGGATGCACCGCCTCAGCGCCGGTCTGCTTGCAGGCAGCAATGATCTTTTCCGGGATAAGATAGGATTCCGCCGCTGGCGAAGGCCCGATATGCACCTCCTCGTCCGCCATCTTCACGAACGGCGCGCGAGCATCGGCATCGGAATAGACCGCCACCGTCTTGATGCCCATTTTTCGCGCCGTGGTGATAACCCGGCAAGCAATTTCCCCGCGATTGGCGATGAGGATTTTAGAGAACAAGCGCAGTCTCCCGGCAGGCTTCGTTACATTTTCGCGCTTGCCTATGGCGCGCAAGACGAGCGCGCGCAAGCTAGCGGATTTGCACCTTTTGCACCCAGATCAGAGGGCATCCAGCGCGGCTGACAAATCGCCAATGATATCATCAATATGTTCGATACCCACTGACACCCGCATGACATCCGGTCCGGCACCGGCAGTGACTTGCTCGGCTTCGCTCAACTGGCTGTGCGTGGTCGAAGCAGGGTGAATGATCAGCGAACGCGTGTCGCCGATATTGGCCAAGTGGCTGAACAATTTGACGGCTGAGACCAGCTTGACGCCTGCCTCATATCCGCCCTTGAGGCCAAAGGTGAACACCGCCCCGCATTTGCCACCAAGGTAGCGCTGCGCAAGGGCATGATAGGGATCATCGGGCAATCCGGCATAGCTGACCCACGCCACCTTGGGATGCGCGGCCAGCCATTCGGCCAGCGCCAGCGCATTGGCGCAATGTCGCTCCATTCTTAGCGCCAGGGTTTCCATTCCCGTCAGCGCCAGAAAGGCATTCATCGGCGCCATCGCAGGGCCCAGATCGCGCAGCCCCAGAACGCGGCAGGCAATGATAAAGGCAATCGGGCCAATCGGTGCGAGCGCCTCTGTCAGCACCGCGCCGTGATAGGATGGGTTGGGCTGGGTGAGCGAGGGGAACTTGTCACTCGCAGCCCAGTCAAACTTGCCGCTATCAACGATGAGCCCGCCCACGGCATTGCCGTGTCCATTCAGGAATTTTGTTGCGGAATAGACCACGATATCCGCACCATGTTCGATCGGGCGGCACAACGCTGGGGTGGCCATGGTGTTGTCCACGATCAGCGGCACGCCCGCCTTGTGGGCAACATCAGCGATCGCGGCAATGTCCTGCACCACCCCGCCGGGATTGGCGAGACTTTCGATAAAGACTGCACGCGTCTTGTCGTTGATCGCGGCGGCGACAGCGGCCGGATCATCGGCATCAACAAACACGGTTGTCCAGCCAAACTTGGCAAAAGCGTGCGCAAGCTGGTTGAGCGACCCGCCATAAAGCCGCTTGGCCGCGACGATTTCGCAGCCCGGCTCCATGAGGGTGTGAAACACCAGCAATTGCGCCGCATGGCCCGATGCGACCGCCAGCGCGCCAACTCCGCCATCCAAGGCCGCGATCTTGCCTTCCAGCGCGGCATTGGTGGGGTTCATGATGCGGCTGTAAATGTTGCCGAATTCCTTGAGAGCAAACAGGTTCGCCGCATGCTCGGCATTATCGAACACATAGCTGGCTGTCTGATAGATCGGGGTGATGCGCGCCTTGGTGGTGGGGTCCGGCTCACAGCCGGCGTGAACGGCCAGGGTTTCGAGTTTGTCAGCCATGGTGGTCTCTCCCGATTGGCAGTTTTTGGACTGTTACGCGCTGGCCTGCGCAGCGCGGGCTGGCTCCTCGCCCTTCAGCGCGGTGAGCCCCAGCTTGGCAAACAGCGCGCCGTCGCTGTCATCGCCAGCATTAGGCGCAGTCAGCAGCTTGTCGCCGGTGAAGATCGAATTCGCGCCCGCAAGAAAGCACAGCGCCTGCGTGGAATCGGACATGGACTCGCGCCCCGCCGACAATCGCACCATCGAGCGCGGCATGGTGATGCGCGCGACCGCCACGGTGCGCACAAACTCGATGTCATCGATCTTGGCGAGCGGCGTATCGGCGAGCATATTGCCTAGCACTGTGCCCTTGACCGGAACCAGCGCATTCACCGGCACGCTTTCGGGGTGCTGCGGCAGGGTGGCAAGCGTGTGGATAAAGCCCACCCGATCCTCGCGCGTCTCCCCCATGCCGACGATCCCGCCGCTGCACACGTTAATCCCCGCCTTGCGGACGTGATCGAGCGTATCGAGGCGGCACTGGAAATCGCGGGTCGAGATAACGCGCTCGTAATATTCGGGGCTGCTGTCGATATTATGGTTGTAGTAATCGAGCCCGGCTTCTGCCAGCTGCGCGGCCTGATGCGGCTCCAGCATCCCCAGCGTCATGCAGGTTTCAAGGCCCATCGCGCGCACGCCCTTCACGATCTCGATGATCGCGGGCATGTCGCGGTCCTTGGGATTGCGCCACGCCGCCCCCATGCAGAACCGCTGGCTGCCAGCATCCTTCGCCTGCGCCGCGCGCTGGAGCACGGCTTGCACATCCATCAGCTTGGTGGCTTCAACGCCGCTATCTGCCTTCACCGACTGCGAGCAATAGCCGCAATCCTCAGGGCAACCGCCGGTCTTGATGCTAAGCAGGGTGCAGAGTTGGACTTCGGTCGCGGGGTGATAGGCGCGGTGGACACTCGCCGCCTGAAACAGCAGCTCGGTGAAGGGAAGGTCGAACAGACCTGCGATTTCGGTGCGGGTCCAGTCGGTGCGGATTTCAGTCATTTCGTACAAATGCTCTCAGAATTGCGATCCCACCGATAGCCCAGGCCACAGGAATCGCGGGAAAAATATACCAAGGGGGCGATGAACTGATCGGCCAGATAAATAGACACGTTACCAGCGCAAACACGACATATAGCGCGCAGCCCGTTTTCTGTGCGAGGCTGAGGGCCGGTTTGTGATTGAAGCTCAAAGGATCAATTCCTAAACGCCCTCGGCGCAGACGCACCCCGCAGCAAGCCTTCGGTGCTGAGGTCTTCGTCAATCTCCGGCCAGTGGATGCCATATCCCGCCCCGGCCTTCTCCCACTTCGCCCGCTGCTCGGGCGTCGCATGGAGCAGCCTCGGATACCACGCCAGTGGCACGGCAATCGTCCGCCCGTCCATCAGATCGACGATCAGGCTGGCCTCGTCGAAGCGCACGTCGAGCACGCGCTCGTCGGTCACCTTAGCCGAAATATTCATGCCATGCCTCCGTCAGCGCCGTCTGGTGTTCGGCGACCATCGCCACAATGCCATTGATTTCGTGCGCGCGAAAGCCCCGGCTCCGCGCCACTTCGAGACTGCCGAGCCAGACCTTGATCGTCGCCTCGCCCCGGTCGATGTGGATATGCGGCGGCTCGTTCGGTTCGTGGCTGTAAAAGTAGAACCGAAACGCGCCGATCCGCATCACCGTCGGCATGGCTACTCCGCCGCCTCGTCCAGCCCCTCGCCCAAGGGGGGCATATTGTGGCCGAGCAGCACCAGAATATCCGCCGCGCACTCCACCACATTCGAGCCGGGGCCGTAGATCCCCTGCACGCCTGCCTCGCGCAGGAAGTCATAGTCCTGCGGGGGGATCACGCCGCCTGCGGTGACCTTGATATCGCCGCGGCCAGCTTCGCGCAAAAGCCGAATGAGTTCGGGGATCAGCGTCTTGTGGCCAGCCGCAAGGCTCGACGCGCCCACCACGTCGACGTTGTTCTCCAAAGCCATCGCGGCGCTTTCCTCAGGCGTCTGGAACAACGGCCCACTGACAACTTCGAAACCCATGTCGGAAAAGGCGGACGCGATCACATTGGCGCCGCGATCGTGGCCGTCCTGCCCCATCTTGGCGATCATGATGCGGGGTTTGCGGCCCAACCGGCGGCCCACGGCTTCGACGCCGTCTGTCACCTGCGCCCAGCGCCGATCAAATTCATAGGCGCTGGCATAGACCCCGCTGACAGGCGCGGGCGTTGCGTTGTGGCGGCCGAAAACCTCCTCCATCGCGGCGGAAATCTCGCCCAAGGTTGCATCCTGCCTCGCGGCATCCACCGCAAGCGCCAGCACATTGCCGCCCGTCTTGCAGCCTTCGGTGAGCGCGCTGAGCGCCGCACGGCACGCGGCCTCGTCGCGCCCTTCGCGCACCTTGGCAAGACGCGCAATCTGCCCTGCGCGCACTTTCTGGTTGTCGACCTCGAGCGTGTCGAGCGCGTCCTCGCTCTCCTTACGATATTTGTTGACGCCGACAATCACCGTCTCGCCGCGATCAACCTTGGTCTGCTTTTCAGCCGCAGCGCGTTCAATCGCCGCCTTGGGCGCGCCGGTGGCGACAAAAGCGGTCATGCCGCCTGCCGCGTCGACTTCCTCGATCAGCTTCCACGCTTCGTCCACCAGCGTTTGCGTCAGCGCCTCGATATAGTGCGAGCCGCCAAGCGGATCGACCACATTGCAGATGCCGCTTTCCTCTTGCAGCACAAGCTGGGTGTTGCGCGCGATGCGAGCGCTGAAATCGGTGGGAAGCGCAATCGCTTCATCGAGCGCATTGGTGTGGAGCGACTGCGTGCCGCCCAGCACCGCTGCCATCGCCTCGACTGTGGTGCGGATGACGTTGTTGTAGGGGTCCTGCTCCTGCAAGCTCACGCCGCTCGTCTGGCAATGGGTGCGCAGCATCTTGGAGCGTTCGTCCTTCGCGCCCAGCCCATCCATCACGCGGTACCACAGCGTGCGCGCGGCGCGCAGCTTGGCGATCTCCATGAAAAAGTTCATGCCGATGCCGAAGAAGAAGCTGAGGCGGCCTGCAAATTTGTCGATATCCAGCCCTGCCGCCATGGCGCGGGTGGCGTATTCCTTGCCGTCCGCGATGGTAAAGGCAAGCTCTTGCACCGCGGTCGCGCCTGCCTCGTGCATGTGATAGCCGGAAATCGAAATAGAGTTGAATTTCGGCATATTGGCCGAGGTATATGCAATAATGTCTGAAATGATCCGCATCGAAGGCTCGGGCGGATAGATATAGGTGTTGCGGACCATGAACTCTTTGAGGATGTCGTTCTGGATGGTCCCTTCGAGCTTGTCCTGGCTCACGCCCTGACGTTCGGCGGCGACAATGAAAAAGGCCAGCACCGGGATCACCGCGCCGTTCATCGTCATCGACACGCTCATGGCATCAAGCGGGATCTGATCGAACAGGATCTGCATATCGGCGACCGTATCAATCGCCACGCCCGCCTTGCCGACATCGCCCACCACGCGCGGGTGATCGGAATCATAGCCGCGGTGGGTGGCAAGATCGAAAGCCACCGACAGGCCCTTTTGCCCCATCGCCAGATTGCGGCGGTAGAAAGCGTTCGATTCCTCGGCCGTGGAAAAGCCCGCATATTGCCGGATGGTCCACGGGCGGCCCGCATACATCGAAGCCTTCACCCCGCGCGTGAAGGGCGCAAAACCGGGGAGGCCGGGGTCAAAGCCTGCGTGATCTGCGTCGGTGTAGAGCGGCTTGATCGCGAAGCCCTCGGGCGTTTGCCAAGTGAGGTCGCGGCCCTTCACTTCCTTGGCGGCGAGGGCGTTCCATTGGTCAAGCGTGGGTTTGTCGGTCATTTCTTTTCCAAAGCAAATTCGTCGTGCCAGCGAAAGCTGGCATCTCGTGCAGCCCTAGGCCCCGGCTTCCGCCGGGGTGACGAAGGGGGCAATTACTCCCCCTTGAATTCCGGTTTGCGCTTTTGAAGGAAGGACATCCCGCCCTCCATCGCGTCCTTGGTTGCGCCCGCGATGCGCTGGCCCTCGGCCTCGGCGAGCAGCACCATTTGCAGGTTCTGATCCATCGCGATCGCAATATTGCGCTTCATGGTGGCGTAGGCGACCGTCGGGCCGTTCGCCAGCTTCTCGGCCAGTGCGCGGGCTTCGCTCATCAGGTCGGCATCCTCGACGCATTTGTAGATGAGGCCCCATTCCTCGGCCTGTTCGCCGCTGATTTTCTCGCCCAGCATCATCATCCGGGTGGCGCGCGCGCGGCCAACGGCGCGGGCGAGCAGCCATGTGGAACCGCCATCGGGCACGAGGCCGATATTGACGAAGGCTTGCAGGAAGTATGCGCTCTTGGCGGCGATGGTGAAGTCCGCCGCCAAGGCAAGGCTGCAGCCGACGCCTGCTGCCGGGCCATTCACCGCGCAGATCACCGGAACGCTCGCCCGGATAAGCTGGCTGATCGCGGGGTTGTAATGATTGATCAGCGCCTCATGGCTGCCGCCCTTACCGCCCAGCGCCGAACCGGAGCCGCGCGCAGCAAGATCAGCGCCTGAACAAAAGCCCTTGCCCTCACCCGTAATCAGCACCGCCCGCGCATCACCCAGATCGTAGAACGCCTGCCCCAGTTCGTCCGCCATCTGCGGCGGCATAGCGTTGAGGCGCTCAGGCCGGTTCAAGGTGATGATCGTCAGCGGGCCTTCGCGGTCCACGCGGATGGTTTCGTAGGACATTATTCTCTCTCTCCAAATTCGGCTGCGTCAGTTCGACCAATGCGTGTTATCGCGCGGGGTCTCCATGATCTCGGTAAGCATCCCGCCCATATCCTTGGGATGGACGAAAAAGATAGGGGTGCCGTGCGCGCCGATGCGGGTGGGGCCAAGGATGCGCTTGCCGATACCTTCAAAATAGGTGCGCGCTTCGGCAATATCGGGCACTTCAAAACACAGGTGATGCTGCCCGCCCAAGGGATTTTTGGCGAGAAATCCGTTGATGGTGCTGGCCTCGCCCAAAGGCTCGATCAACTCGATCTGCGTGCCATTCATCGCGCCGTCTGCGGCGGGAGTATCGACAAAGCACACCTTCACGCCCTGTTCTTCCATATCGAAAGGCTCGTGAATTTTGGTCGCGCCCATGACGTCGCGGTAGAAGGCGATCGAGTCCGCAATGGAGGGTGTGGCGATGCCGATGTGGTTCAGACGGCCTAGTTTCATGGCTTCCAGCCCTTTTCATCTTTTCGAATTGCAACGATCAGCTTGTCGTAAACGAGGTTCATAAATTGCCTCGCATCAAATGGGGTTTGGAAATGCACGTTCACGCCTAGACCATCATTGATTTGTCGCCGAGGGTCGGGTGCGCTTCCTGCGCTGGAGTTCCACTGCCACCACTCAGAAGCTACCGATTTAAGCGCGCTCAATGGTGTTTCGACAACGGCACGATCAACCGCGTTTTCTAGCGTACCGTCGTCGACCGGCCAATCCTGATGCAGGTAGCACTCAAGAAAGTTCTTGAGGTTCGGCCAGCGATCTTCAGCTTCCTTCCGAAGCTTCCGACTCATGCCCATAATCAAATCTCACAGCGGAATATTGTCATGCTTCTTCCACGGGTTCTCCAACTGCTTGGTGCGCAGCTTCCTTAGCCCCAGCGCGATCCGGCGGCGGGTCGAATGCGGGTGGATCACCTCGTCGATATAGCCACGGCTCGCCGCCACAAACGGATTGGCGAAGCGGTCTTCGTATTCCTTGGTCCGCTCGGCGATCTTGGCCGGGTCGTCCTTTTCGGAGCGGAAGATGATCTCCACCGCGCCTTTCGCGCCCATCACCGCGATCTCGGCGGTGGGCCAGGCGTAATTCAAATCGCCGCGCAGGTGCTTGCTCGCCATCACGTCATAGGCCCCGCCATAGGCCTTGCGAGTGATGACGGTGATCTTAGGCACGGTCGCCTCGGCATAGGCGAAGAGCAGTTTCGCGCCGTGCTTGATGATCCCACCCAATTCCTGCGCGGTGCCGGGGAGAAAGCCGGGGACGTCGACGAAGGTGATGATCGGGATTTCGAAGGCATCGCAAAAGCGCACGAAACGCGCGGCTTTCTTTGACGAATTGATGTCGAGCACGCCCGCCAGCACCATCGGCTGGTTCGCCACCACGCCCACAGTGCGCCCCTCCACGCGGCCAAAACCGCAGATGATGTTGCCCGCGTGGGCGGGCTGAATTTCAAAAAAGTCGCCCTCGTCCAGCACCTTGGTGATAACCTCGTGCATATCATAGGGCTGGTTGGCGTTATCGGGGATGAGGGTATCGAGGCTCATCTCCAGCCGGTCCCACGCATCGCCGGTGGGCAGCACGGGCGGCTCTTCGCGGTTCGACAGCGGCAGGAAATCGAAGAAACGCCGGGTCGCAAGCAGCGCCTCGACATCGTTTTCGTAAGCGAGATCGGCAACGCTCGTCTTGGTGGTGTGGGTGATTGCCCCGCCCAGTTCTTCCTGCGTCACAACTTCGTTGGTGACAGTTTTCACCACCTCGGGGCCGGTGACGAACATGTAGCTGGAATCCTTCACCATGAAGATGAAGTCGGTCATGGCTGGCGAATAGACCGCCCCCCCCGCGCATGGTCCCATGATCAGGCTGATCTGCGGGACAACGCCGCTTGCAAGCACATTCCTCTGGAACACCTCGGCATAGCCGCCGAGCGAAGCCACGCCTTCCTGAATGCGCGCGCCGCCCGAATCGTTGAGGCCGATAACGGGCGCGCCGACCTTCATCGCGGTGTCCATGACCTTGCAGATCTTCTCCGCATGGCGTTTTGACAGCGATCCGCCGAAAACAGTGAAATCTTGGCTGAACACATAGACCAGCCGACCGTTGATCGTGCCAGAACCCGTCACCACCCCATCGCCGGGAATGCGCTGGCTCTCCATGCCGAAATCGATGCAGTCATGTTCGACATAGGTGTCGATCTCTTCAAAGCTCCCCTCGTCGAGCAGCACGTCCAATCGCTCGCGCGCGGTCAGCTTGCCCTTGGCATGCTGGGCAGCGATGCGCTTCTCACCGCCACCCAAGCGAGCAGCTTCGCGGCGACGTTCCATCTCGGCGATATTGGCAGACATTCCATTCCCCTTGGATATTTTGAGCAACGCGTTGCCGTTTTGAGCGCCATGCGTCAACGTGTCAAAAACAACAAAACAGCGCGCGCGGGCGCACTATTTGAACAGGACGAGTTCCTCGGCCATGGTCGGGTGGATTGCGCAGGTTGCATCAAAATCGGCCTTGGTAAGCCCGACTTTCACCGCAATGGCCGCTGCCTGCATGATTTCTGGCGCTTCGGGTCCAATCATATGGATGCCCACCACCCGATCATTGGCGGCGTCGACAATCATCTTGTAAAGCGCACGCTCTGACCGGCCTGCCACCACGTGCTTCATCGGCCGGAAATCAGCCTGATAGACACGGATCGAGCCTAGCTGATTGCGCGCTTCGCCTTCGGTCATGCCAACCGCGGCAATCGGCGGGTGGCTGAAGACGGCGCTAGGCACGCAGGAGTGATCGACGGCATAAGGCTTGCCCTCGCCAAAGACACTATCGGCAAAGGCCTGCCCTTCGCGGATGGCAACGGGGGTAAGCTGCACCCTGTCGGTCACATCGCCGACGGCGTAGATATAGTCGATGTTGGTCTTGCTGAAGGCGTCGACCTTGATTTGCCCACGCACGCCCAATTCCACGCCCACATTTTCAAGGCCCAGCCCTTCGATATTGGGAACACGGCCGGTGGCGACCATCACGCAATCGAACACCCGTTCGTCCTGCCCGGTGAGTTTGACCCTGAGCGCGCCATCTTCGCCCTTTTCGATATATTCGAACTGGGCGTTGAAACAGAATTCGATTCCCTTGGTGAGCGAGATTTGCAGCAAGCGGTCGCGCACTGCCTCGTCATAACCGCGCAGGATGGTGTCGGATCGGTTAGCGATCGTCACCTTGCTGCCGAACTGGTTGAAGATGCCCGCAAATTCATTGGCAATATAGCCGCCGCCTGCAATCAACACGCGGCGGGGCAAAGCGTCCAAGTGAAACGCCTCGTTCGAGGTGATGACGTGTTCATTGCCCGGAAAATCAGGGATATGCGGGCGCGCGCCAGTGGCGATGAGGATATATTTGGCGGTGACAACCTTGCCGCTCGCCAGCGTCACTTGATGTTCGCCGGTGATTTCCGCGCGTTCATTGAACACGGTAACATCGTGATTGGAAAGCGTCTGGCCATAGAGGCCTTCGAGCCGCGTAACGTCCGCCTGAACGTGATCGCGCAATTTGGCCCAATCGAAGCTTTTGCCCTCAATCGTCCAGCCGAACCCGGCGGCATCTTCCAAATCTTCGGCAAAATGCGCGCCGTAGACGAGCATTTTCTTGGGCACGCAGCCCCTGATGACACAGGTTCCGCCGACGCGGTATTCCTCGGCCACCGCCACGCGCGCGCCATGGGCGGCGGCAACGCGGCTGGCGCGCACTCCGCCGGAACCTGCGCCAATGGTGAAAAGGTCGTAGTCGTATTGGGGCTCGGCCACAGCGCTCTCCTGAATGGGTCAGCAGGCGCTATGGCTGAGACGATGGCTTATGCCAAGCCGATCACGCGCTCGCGGAACGCGGCCCGCCGCGACCGCCGCCGCCACCGGGGCGACCACGCCCGCGCCCGCCACCGCCAGCGCCGCGCCCTTGGCCGCCGCGACCTTGGCCCTGACCCTGACCATGCCCTTGCGGACGACCGCCCGAACCATGGCGCTGGCCACCACCAGAGCGATCGGCGCCAGAACGATCCCCGCCGGGCTTGCCCTGTTGCGGACGGCGTTCGCCATCTGCGCGGCGTTCTCCGCGCTGCTCGCCTTGCTTGCGCCCGCCGACCGGGCGCGGTTGCACCCGCTTTACCGGCACGCGGGGCGCAGGCTTGGTCGGGCCTTCGCCTTCGACCACCGCGCGGAAATTATCCGGCAGCGGCAGGCGTTCCAATTCCGCGCCGGTTACCTTGCGGATATCCTTGAGGTATGCGCGCTCGTCCTCGGCACAAAACGCAATCGCAATCCCATCACGGCCCGCACGCGCGGTGCGGCCAATGCGGTGAACATATTGTTCGGGCACATTGGGCAGTTCGTAATTGATGACGTGGCTGACGCCCGGAATATCAATCCCGCGCGCGGCCACATCGGTTGCGATCAGCACGGGAACCTTGGCCTTGCGGAATTCATCGAGCGCGCGCTGGCGCTGCACCTGAGACTTGTTGCCGTGAATTGCGTTCGACGCGATGCCCGCATTGGCAAGCCGCTTCACCACGCGGTCCGCGCCATGCTTGGTGCGGGTGAAGATCAGCACGCGTTCAAACTCGCCCGGCACCGGGTGGCGGCGCTGGAGGATCATCTCGATCAGCGCCTGCTTTTCATCCTGCTGCACCATGAACAGGAACTGCTCGATGCGCTCTGCCGTAGTGCTTTCGGGCGTGACCGAAACCTGCACCGGATTGTTGCAATAGCCACCGACCAGTTCCTTGATTGCCTTGGGCATGGTGGCAGAGAAAAACAGCGTCTGGCGATCCTTGGGCGCCAGTTCGCGGATCTTGCGCAGCGCGTGGATAAAGCCGAGATCAAGCATCTGGTCAGCTTCATCAAGCACCAGCACTTCGATGCCGGAGAGGTTAAACGCCTTCTGATCGATGAGATCAAGCAAGCGCCCCGGCGTTGCCACCAGAATATCCGTGCCGCGGTGCAGCTTGTTGCGATCCTTGCCAACGGAAGTCCCGCCAACGATCACCGCCACCTTGAGGCCCGCAAGCGCGCCATAATCCTTGGCGCTCTGGCCGATCTGCACCGCCAGCTCGCGGGTCGGGGCCAGCACCAGCATACGGCAGGATTTGAACGGGATTTGGCGGTCATTTTCGCGCAGGCGATCAATCGAGGGCAGCATGAAAGCCGCCGTCTTGCCCGTGCCGGTCTGGGCAATGCCGAGCAGGTCGCGGCCCTTCAGCACCGGCGGGATCGCCTGTGCCTGAATCGGGGTGGGGACGCTGTAACCCTTAAGGTCAAGCGCCTGGAGAACGGGCTGCGACAGCCCGAGGTCTTCAAAAGTCATGTGTATTTACTCGCATTCAATGCGGCGCGCAGCCGACCATGGGCTGCGCGGCGCGGGGGTTGAAACCGCCCGCGTGAAAAGGGAAGTCTTGGGGTAAAACCGAGGCGCGGCCGGGGCGGATGATTTTGAAATGTCCGCCGCTTCACGCTTGGCTAGCGCGCTTCATTGCCAGCCATGTGGGCGCAAAGGCCCGTAAAGTCAAGGCTGACGCCATTCCCCATTGCGCGGCGGCTCCATCACAGCAAGACGCCGTGCGGTCACAAAGGTCTGCACCACAAACAGCGTGATCAGCACCAAGCCGACAATCCCTGTAAAGATGTCAAAGCCATTGACCGAGCCCACCGGGCTTAGCCAGCGCGGCGCATCCGGGCCCACCACCATCATCGCAATGGTAAAGGCAATCAGGATAAAACGCAGCTCGGTCGGCCCGGCGTTGAGGTAGGACAGCTTCAATTCGCCCAGCACACGCACCGACAGAAATGCGTGGATCGACAGCAGCAAATAGCCCGCCAGCGCCACCAGAGCGAATTCCATGGCAACGTGCGGCGTAAACCCAATGCCCACCACCACCAACGTGGTCGCCAGCCCATCGCAGCTGTGATCGAGGAAATAGCCATAGCGCGGCCGTTCGATCTTGCGAAAACGCGCAAGGCTGCCGTCAGTGCTGTCGCCAAACCATTGGACGCAATAACCTGCGATGGTGAGCCACAGCCACTCACCGCCCAGATTGCTGGTGCCGTAGCCAGCGAACACCATAAAGGCCCCCACCATACCAACCAGCGTCAGCATATCGGGCGTCACCCAAGCGGGCAGCCGCGCACAAATCCAGTTCAGCAAACGGCGTTCGCTGCGTGCGAGGATATTTTCCTGAACGCGGGTGATTGGCGCAGGCTGGGGGGATTGCGCTGCAACGGGAACTTCACTCAAGCGAGCGATCCTTGTGTATATGCTCCGCCACGGAACCGGCGAAAGAGGGGGGAACGCCGCAATAGTCCTGTAACATTGTCGCCGCAAGCACACTGCGAAGGGCCGCGTGCGATTGCAGCAGAGCCTAGTTCAAACCAGCGGCTTTCATCAGCGCCTTTGTCGAAGGGTCGAAATCACCCTTGCCGCTGTCGATGGCCTTGGCCATTTGCTTGCCCAATTCCACGCCGAACTGATCAAACGGGTTGATCCCCATCAGCACCGCGTTGGCAAAGGTGCGGTGTTCGTGGAACGCAATCAGCGCGCCGAACATCGCGGCGTCGAGATCATCGACAAGGATGGTCGTTGACGGGCGATCCCCCGGATAGCTGCTCGCCGGATCGTCAGCCTGCTTGCCCGCCATCAGCGCTGCGCCTTGGGCGAGGCAATTCATCAGAAGGTTGCGGTGATGGGCGGGATCAAGCGCGTCTCCCGGCGCGATGCTGGCGATAAAATCGACAGGGATGATGTGCGTGCCTTGGTGCAGCAATTGGAACACCGCGTGCTGCGCGTCTGTCCCCACCCCGCCCCATGTGATGGGAGCGGTTGGCCCATCCAGCGCGCTGCCATCGGCCTTCACGCCCTTGCCATTCGATTCCATCTCAAGCTGTTGCAGGTAATCGGGCAGCAGCGCGAGGCGTTCGTCATAGGCGAATACCGCGCGGGTCTGGCAGCCAACAAGGCGCGTGTAATATTGATCGACGAATGCCGCCATGAGCGGCGCGTTCGCCCGGCCCTCAGCAGTGCGGAAATGATCGTCCACCGCCTTGGCCCCTGCGAGCATCGCGGCGAAATCCTCCATCCCCACCGCCAACGCCACCGGAAAGCCGATCGACGACCACAGCGAATAGCGCCCGCCCACGCTTTCAGGGAAAGGCAGCACGCGGGTTTCATCCACGCCCCATTCGACCGCCTTTTCGGGCGCAGCCGTCAGCGCCACCACCCGCCCGCCGGGATCGGACACGCCATTTTCGCCCAGCCATTTCAACGCGCTCTGTGCATTGGTCATGGTTTCAATGGTGGTAAAAGTCTTGGAAGCCACCGCAATCAGCGTGGTCGCGGGATCGCACTTGGCAAAGGCCTGCTCCAAAGCCAAGCCGTCGATGTTCGAGACGACGTGAACATCGACCAGCGCCAGATCGCGGGTCAACGCATCAATCGCCAGGGCCGGGCCCAAGGCCGAGCCGCCAATGCCGATGTGGATGCAGTGCTTGATCTCGCCCAAGGCCCCTTCGTGAATGGCCTCGACCAGCATCCCCATGCGGGCAAGCAGCGCTTCGGCCTCTTCAACCTGTGCCGGCGTTCCGCTGCCGCGCATCGCGCCGTGGGTGGCAGCGCGGCCTTCCGTGGGGTTGACGATGCCTCCATTGAACAACGCCTCGCGCGCGGCGGCAAAACCGCTTGCCTCGGCGAGGTCCTCGAAAGCCACCAGCGCCGCTTCATCGAGATGCGTTTTCGACCAGTCGATCAGCATGCCTGAGCTCAGCCCGCCCTCGCCCCCCGCTTCGCCCTCGCCGGCAATCTCCAGCCGCATCGACATCATGTCTGTGCGCGCCGGATCAGCGCTGAACAGATCACGCAAAGCGGGCCGCTCCATCGCGTGAAGCCGCCGCCAGATTGCCGCGCGATCCGCCGCCACTGATCCCCCCGATGAGCCCATGAGCTGCACACCCTTTGCTAGATTGTCGAGGTGCGAGTAAGGGGGAAGGCGATGGATGTTAAGCCCCAATCTCTGATGCCCCCCAATCCGCCCGTTCAGCCGGACAAGTCCCAGGCGCACGAAACCTGGGGCGGATTTGCCCTGTTTATCGGACAATTGGTGCTGGCCGTGCTGATTTTCCGCAGCTTCGTTTTCTCGCCCTTCACGATTCCATCGGAAAGCATGGTGCCTGCTCTGGTCAATGGCGACTATCTGCTTGCGGCAAAATGGCCCTATGGCTTTTCGGCCCACTCGCTGCCTGTGCGCCTGCCCTTGCCCGAAGGCCGCGTTTTTTCCAGCAATCCTGAACGCGGCGATGTGGTGATTTTCAAGCATCCGGTCGATGGCACCGATTATATCAAGCGCGTGATCGCCCTGCCCGGCGACAGCATTGCGGTGGTTGATGGTCAGGTTGTGCTGAACGGGGAGATTTTGCCACTCAGGCGCGTGGCCGATTTCGAGATTGCGCTTTCTCCCAACACAGGCTGTGCCTGGGGCGGGCGCGAGGAACGCCGCGCAGACGGCGTGCGCTTGTGCCGCTACACCCGCTTTGCCGAAACGCTGCCGGATGGACGAGCCCACAATGTGGTGGATTTCGGCACTTCGACAGCAGATAATTTCGCTCCTGTCACTGTACCAGCAGGCGCGATGTTCGTGATGGGCGATAATCGCGACAATTCGCAGGATAGCCGCTTTCCGGCTGTGGCCGGCTTTGGGGTCGGGATGGTGCCGATGAACAATCTGGTGGGCCGCGCCACCATCATCGCTTGGTCGACCAATGGCAGCGCTGAATGGCTGCGCCCGTGGACATGGTTTGCCGCTGCGCGCTGGGAACGGATCGGAACTCGCCTGTGATCGAGCTTGAAAAACAGACCCGCGACTGGCTGGACGGGCTCGGCTTTGGTGTCGCTGACGACACGCGTTGGCTCGAAGCGCTCACTCATGGCAGTTTCAACGGCAACAGTGGCAATCCCAATGAGGCCATGGCCAAGGATTACCAGCGGCTCGAATTCCTGGGTGATCGCGTGCTGGGTCTTGCGGTCGCGGCATGGCTTTACCGCGCAGGCGATGGGCCAGAGGGCAAGCTGTCGCAACGTTTGAACGCACTCGTCAGCGGCACGACCTGTGCGCGCATTGCCCGCCGCATCGGCGCGCCTGATCACATCCGGCTGGGCAAGCAGGCGCGCGATGATGGCGGCAAGGACAGCGACAAGATCCTCGGTGATGTGATGGAAGCGCTGATCGGTGCAAGCTTTATCGAACAAGGCTTTGATGCCACCCGCGATGTGATCTACCGGCTGTGGGAACACGATCTCAAAGGCGATGTGGGCCGCGCCAAACACCCCAAAAGCGCGCTGCAGGAATGGGCCGCAGGCAATCGCCGCGCCATGCCGGTTTACGAAGTGGTCGAAAGGAGCGGCCCCGATCACGCCGCGCGCTTTACTGTAAGGGTTTCGATCAAGAATGTGGGCGAGGCCGAGGCCAGCGCCACCAGCAAAGGCGAGGCCGAACGGCTCGCCGCCAAAGCTTTCATTGAACAATTCGGGTGAGGCCTGAGGCACGCCCAAGCGAGACGGACAGAACGAAGACATGACTGATAATTCCCCCACCCGCTGCGGTGTTGTTGCCGTGATCGGTGCGCCCAATGCGGGCAAATCGACTTTGGTGAACCAGTTGGTCGGCCAGAAGGTCGCCATCACATCCGCCAAGGCGCAGACGACGCGGGCGCGGATGCTGGGCATTGCGCTGCATGAAGTGGACGGCGTGGCCGTGCAGATGATCCTTGTCGATACCCCCGGCATTTTCGCCCCGCGCCGCCGGCTTGATCGCGCAATGGTGAACGCCGCGTGGGAAGGCGCAGAGGCCGCTGATGCGGTGCTGTTGATGGTCGATCCGATCAAGCAGCGCCGGCACGAATTGGAGCCTTTGCTCGAAGCGCTCGCCAGCCGCCCGGAGCGCAAGATTCTGGTGCTCAACAAGGTTGATCGCGCCAAGAAAGAACCGCTATTGGCGCTCGCGCAGGAATTGGCGGGGAAGGTCGATTTTGCGGAAATCTACTTTGTTTCGGCGCTAACCGGCGAAGGCGTGGGGGAACTCAAAGACACCCTCGCCCGGATGATGCCGGAAGGCGATTGGATGTATCCCGAAGCTCAGGTCTCGGATGCGTCCGAACGCCTGCTGGCGGCTGAAATCACCCGCGAGCAATTGTATCAGCAACTCCACGAAGAACTGCCCTATGACAGCGCGGTGCGGCCCGAAAAATATTTGAACCGCCCCGATGGCAGCGTGGAAATCCACCAGCAAATCGTGGTCGCCCGCGACACCCAGCGCGCGATTGTGCTGGGCAAGGGGGGCTCCAAGATCAAGGCGATTGGCGAGGCAGCGCGCAAGGAACTCGCTGAGGTGTTGGGGGTGAAAGTGCACCTGTTCCTGCATGTGAAGGTGCTGGAGAACTGGGCCGAGGACAAGGAACTGTTCGAGGAGATTGGGCTTGATTGGGTGCGGTGAGGCGAGCCGTCGTCCCGTGCTCGACACGGGGCTTGGCTACTTCTACGCGGGCAATAGAAACAAAGCCGAACCCCGGTTCCTCCCGCCAAGGAGGTCGTCGCGAGGCCCATAGGGCGGTGCCGATCCAGAGCAGCCCTTTGCCGCTCTGGATTGCTTCGCTTCGCTCGCAATGACGAAATTCCGTCATCCCAGCGCAAACTGGGACCGCGAGCGGCCGGGTGCTGCCTTTGCCAGCAAGGCGGCTCATAGCCCTAGGCCCCAGCTTACGCTGGGGTGACGGCGGACGGAAAGATCACCCCCGCCCCAGCTTCTCCAGCTTGGCTTTAAGCGCCGCCTCGTCGAACGGCTTCACGATATAATCATCCGCGCCCGCCGAAATCCCGGCGTGGATGTCCTTCGCCTCGCCGTTTGAGGTGCAGAACACCACCACCGGCTCTTTGGGCGTGGGGATGGCGCGCAGTTTGCTGACGAATTCGATCCCGTCCATTTCCGGCATGTTCCAGTCGGTCAGCACAAGATCGGGCATCGCCTGTTTACAGCGGGCGAGCGCTTCTTCGCCGTTTTCGGCCTCCACCGGCACATAGCCGAGGCTACGCGCGATCTTGGAGGATACCTTGCGGATCACCCGGCTGTCATCAACGATCAGGCACACTTTCGCCGCCGCCGCAGGTGCAGCGGCCGGGGCATAGCGATCGCGCATCGCCTTGGCAGCGGCAACAATCGCATCGGTTTCATCGCCTGTCGCCTCAGGCTGGGGTGGAGCCGCCGCGTCGAGCGCCGCGCGTGCATCATCGGGCACAGCGACCGGCTCAGCGCCTTCGGCAGCCGCCAGCTTTTCAGCGAGCGTGCGTCCATCCGAAGCCGCTCTGCGATGCGGGCCGGTGTTGCGTTTGATCAGATTTTGAATGGCTCATACTCCCCGCCATAGACGCTGCCGGGAGCGTCATACTGACCATAATTTTCGTGCTCCTCGCCGCCCACGCCTTCGCCGGGCGTAATGCGGACATGGAGATAGGGCATCCAGACATCGCCAAATTCGGCTTTCTGATACCACACATCAATCACATCATAGCTCGCCCACATGCCATCGGGTTCCCGAAGGCGAATGCCTTCGCCAATGCGCGGCACCGCGGCAAAGCGCAGCCGCGACTGGCTCTGGTGGGTCTCGTTCTGGACTTCAATCTCGATCACGTTGACGCATCCCCGAGTTCCTCAAGGAATCGTGATAAGCATCAAAGCTTGACGATTTACCAACGCCGCGGCTGCTGGTCGCTGGGTGCTTTTGGCAGAGCATGATGTTAAGGCCCAATTCAACCGGTGGAGCCGAACTTCGAACCGATAATCAACGTCAAGGGAGCGCACCCGATGAGCCATACCCCCTCAACGCTGTCGCGGCGGCAATTGCTCGTGCTGGGCTCGCTGCTCGGCGGGATCAGTTTTGCAACGCCTGCGATGGCACAGCTCAGGCTGCGCAATCTGCTCGATTCCGCGCGTGATCTGGCAGCGGCCGAAATGCTCACCGCTGAAGGCATGCGCCCGGTGTTCGACCAAATGAGCGCGCAGATGGACCGCGAAAACCCGCTCGCCCCGCCCAATGATCCTTACGCCCGCAGGCTGGCCAGCCTGACCGAAGGGCTGGATAATTATGACGGGCTCGATCTTGATATTCAGACCTATCTCGTGCCCGATGTGAACGCCTTTGCCATGGCCAATGGCACGATCCGCATTTTCTCGGGCCTGATGGATCAGTTCACCGACGACGAGATCCGCTATGTGATCGGCCATGAAATTGGCCATGTGCAGCGCGATCACACCCGGCGGCGGATGCAGGGAGCCTTGCGCAAACGGGCGGCGCTTGGTGCTGCACAAGGGGCTGGCGGAACCGTGGGCCAGCTGGCCAGCGGGGAATTGTCACAATTGTTCACACAAGTGATCGGCGCCCAGCACAGCCAGCAGCATGAACGTGAGGCCGATGACTACGCGCTCGGTTTCATGCGCAACAACGGCTACCAGCCAATGGCCGCTGTCACCGCGCTGGAAAAGCTGGGGAGCGGCAGCAGCGGCGGTGGGGTGCCATGGCTGCAAACCCATCCCAGCCCGCAAGCCCGCGCACGCCGGATGCGCGCACAGCTTTAGGCGGGTTTGGCAGAAGCCTTCTTGGGAGCCGCCTTCTTCTTGGCGGCGGCTTTCTTTTTGGGCGCAGCTTTCTTCTTGCCCTTGGCAGGGCCCTTGGCCGCGCGCGCATCGATCAATTCGATTGCTTGCGCAAGGGTCACGTCCTCGGGCTTCGTGTCCTTGGGAATGGTCGCATTGGTGGTACCATCGGTGACATAGGGGCCATAGCGTCCCGGCATGACTGTAATCGCGCCGCCGCTGGTGGGATGTTCCCCCAGGCTGGCAATCGGTTCGGCCTTAGCGCGGCCCCCGCCTGCCCCGCGATTGGCAGCCTGCGCCAGAATATCAACCGCGCGGTTCATGCCGACCTCGAACACCTCGCGCGTGTTGGTGAGTTTGCCATACTTGCCATCATGGCGCAGATATGGCCCGTAACGCCCGATATTGGCTTCGATTTCGAGACCCGTGTCGGGATGCGCGCCGATGATGCGCGGCAGGTCCAAAAGCTTTATCGCCCAGTCGAGATCGAAATCGTCGAGGCCTTTGGGGATGCTGGCGCGCTTGGCCTCTTTACCCTCACCCATCTCAACATAGGGACCAAAGCGGCCCGTCTTGCGGACAATGTCGATGCCGGTTTCAGGATGCTGGCCCATCACGCCGTCTTCAGCCGCACCCTCGCCCGCGCCGCCCGGTTGGGCAAAGCGGCGGGTGTATTTGCATTCGGGATAATTGGCACAGGCCACAAAAGCGCCAAAGCGGCCCCCACGCAAAGAAAGCCGCCCGCCCTCGCGCCCTTCGGCAGCGCATAGCGGGCAGGCGCGCGGATCGCTGCCGTCCTCGCGCGGGGGGAACAGGAAATCGGAGAGATATTCATCGAGCGCCTCGGTCACTTCCGAGGGCAGCTTCTCCATCACCTCGTCGGCCTTGGGCTTGAAGTCTTTCCAGAACCGGGCGAGCAGCGCCTTGTAATCTTCGCCTCCGTCCGAGACGACATCGAGTTCATCCTCCATGCCGGCGGTGAAATCATAAGCGACATAGGTGGGAAAAAAGCGTTCGAGAAAGGCTGTGAGCAGGCGCCCGCTCTCCTCTGCAAAGAAACGGTTTTTCTCCATCCGGACATAAGCGCGGTCGCGCAGGGTCTGGATGGTGGAGGCATAGGTTGAAGGCCGCCCGATGCCGAGTTCTTCGAGGCGCTTCACCAGGCTGGCTTCGGAAAAGCGCGGCGGTGGCTGAGTGAAATGCTGGGTGGCGTCGACCGCGCGCTTGGCGGGGCAATCGCCAGCTTTCAACATGGGCAAGAGGCCGTCTTCATCCTCGTCGCTATCGTCAAAGCCTTCCTGATAGACCGCGAGAAAACCGGCAAAGCGGATCACTTGGCCTGTCGCACGCAGTTCGTGTTGCCCGGTCGCATCGCGCAAGGTGACAGTGGTGCGTTCAAGCTGGGCGGCTGACATCTGGCTGGCCATGGCGCGCTTGAAGATCAGATCATAGAGCTTGGCTTCATCCCCGCTGCCAACACGATCACGGGTAAAATCGGTGGGCCTGATCGCTTCGTGCGCTTCCTGAGCATTCTTCGCCTTGGTGCTGTAAAAACGCGGCTTTTCGGGAAGGAAGCTGCTGTCATAACGCTTGCCAATGGCATCGCGCAGAGCGGCAATCGCGCCGCCATCCATCTGCACGCCATCGGTGCGCATGTAGGTGATCGCGCCTGCTTCATAGAGACTCTGCGCCAGCCGCATGGTGTGCTGCGCGGAAAAGCCCAGCTTGCGCGCCGCCTCTTGCTGAAGCGTCGAAGTGGTGAACGGCGGCGCCGGATTGCGCTTTAACGGCTTTGTCTCAACCCCTTCGACAGTGAAGCGCCCCGCTTCAACCGCCGCCTTGGCTTCCAGTGCAATGCCTTCTGCCCCCAAAGAAAGCTTGTCGAGTTTCTCGCCGCGAAACCGCACCAGCCGCGCGGTGAAATCCGTGCCGTCGTGCTGAAGCTGCGCGACAATCTGCCAATATTCGTCAGGCCGGAACGCTTCGATCTCGCGCTCACGCTCAACGATCAACCGCAGCGCGACCGACTGCACGCGGCCTGCCGATTTGGCTCCCGGCAACTTCCTCCAGAGCACCGGCGAGAGGGTAAAGCCGAACAGATAATCCAGCGCCCGGCGCGCAAGGTAGGCATCGATCAGCGGCTTATCGAGCTGGCGCGGCCGCGCCATTGCCTCGGTCACGGCCTGCTTGGTGATCGCGTTGAACGTCACCCGATCCACCGATTTGGGGAGCGCCTTCCTTTTCGCCAGCAATTCCTGAACGTGCCAACTGATCGCCTCGCCTTCGCGGTCAGGGTCGGTTGCCAGCACCAGCCGGGTTGCGCCCTTGGCGGCATCGGCAATTTCTTTGAAGCGGCTCTGCTTGTCGCGATAAAGCTCCCACTCCATCGCGAAATCCTCATCCGGCTTTACGCTGCCATCCTTTGGCGGCAGATCGCGGACATGGCCATAGGAGGCGAGAACCTTGAAGTCCTTGCCCAGATATTTCTCGATGGTCTTGGCCTTGGCGGGCGATTCAACAATAACAAGCTGCATGAGAGAGGCCGGATTTCCTTACGTGCGTATACGCGCGAGAGTGGGGCGAGGGTTTATGCGCGGTCAAGCCGCTTATGCAAGGGGGCTGCGTGCGCTTTAACTGGCGAGGCTGACGCTGCCGCTGGAATGACGGATGATCTCGCCCGCCAGTTCCAGTTCCAGCAAGGCCAGATGCACCGCCGCAGCGCTGGCGCCGGTTTGCTGGATCAGTTCATCAATGGTGACAGGCGCAGTGCTCAGCAGCGCGGCAATAGCCTCTGCCCCCTCGCCCGTTTCGGCTTCGGCCAATTCGGCATAGTCGTAATTGCTCGTATCATCCGCCACGCGAAAGCGCGAACGCGGCGCCCCTGTGAAACTTTCGAGCAGTTCGATCACATCTTCGGGGCTCTGCACCAGCACCGCGCCTTCGCGAATGAGCTGATTGCAACCCAGCGCGCGGCTATCGAGCGGCGAGCCGGGGATTGCCATGACTTCGCGGCCCGCCTCGCCGGCAAGCCGAGCGGTGATGAGGCTGCCCGATTGCGGCGCGGCTTCCACCACCAGCGTGCCGCTGGCGAGGCCTGCAATGATGCGATTGCGCGAGGGGAAATGCCGGCCGCGCGGCTCGGTCCCGGGGGGTTGCTCGGCAATCAGCAGAGCCTCTCTCGCGATGCGCTCTTGCAAATCGGCGTGCTGCGGCGGGTAGGCGATGTCGATACCGCTTGCGATCACCCCGATGGTGCTTGGACAAGCGCCTTCATGCGCTGCGCCGTCAATTCCGCGCGCAAGCCCGGATACGACAGTAAACCCTGCCGAGGCGAGGTGTGCGGCGAATTCGCGCGCCAGCTTGACGGCAGCAGCGCTCGCATTCCTTGCGCCCACCATGGCCACGCAAGGGTTGGACGCAAGCTCCAGCCGCCCCCGACAGGTGATGATCGGCGGGGCGGAATCGAGTTCTGCCAGCAGCGCGGGGTAATCGCCTTGATCGTGAAACAGGTAGCGCGCGCCTGCCCTGCGCACGGCAGCCACTTCACGCTCGATACTCTCGGCACTGGCTGGCCGATAGGGCCCGCGCCCCCGGCTCGCCAGATCAGGCAGCGCATCCAGCGCTGCGGCAGCGCTACCGAACCGCCCCAGCAATTGGCGATAGGAAATCGGCCCGATATTGGGCGAACGCAGCAGGCGAATGCGCGCGAAGGCTTCTTTCTGCGAGAGCACCGGCTGCGACCCCTCGTGCTCCATCAGATGCGCCGAGATCTCATGATTTGGCCCCCACGCGCGGCTCCTCCCCGCGCATCAGCCGCCCGATATTGGCGCGGTGCTGGACGATGACGATGGCGGCGATCGCGATCAGCGGAGCGATGACTTGGGGGTAACCCAGCGTCCACGCCACCACGGGCGATGCGATCACGCTGGTCATTGAAGACACGCTCGAAATCCGGCTGAGATAAAGCGTAATCGCCCAAATTGCCGCACAAGCGAGCATCGCAGGCCATGCCAGCGCAGCGAGCACCCCGGCGGCGGTGGCGAAACCCTTGCCTCCCTTGAACGCGAGCCAGGGCGTAAAGCAATGCCCTGCCACTGCTGCGACCGCGACAAGCCCTTCCATGCCGGGCCAGAACTGGGCGGCCACCAATACGGGCGCGGCGCCTTTCAACCCATCCAGCAGAACAGTGGCCGCTGCCAGCCCCTTGTTACCGGTGCGCAGCACATTGGTTGCCCCGATGCTTCCGCTGCCGATCTGCCGCACATCCCCCAAGCCAGCGGCGCGCGTCAGGATCAGGCCGAAGGGGACCGAGCCGCATAAGAACCCCAGCATCGCGGCAAGAAAAACGTCCATCATACCCCATCCCGTTTGCCCTGACCTTGTCGAAGGGCTGCAGTTCTTCTAGCGCCCTCAAAGCCAAAAGAAAGACAAGGCTTGGGCAAGCTTAGCCTGAACGGAGATTTTTTTGGAAATCACGGCATCTGCCCCCATCCTGATTTTCGATTCCGGCGTTGGCGGGCTGACGGTCTATGATGCCTTGCGCGAAATCCTGCCCCATGCGCCGGTCATCTACGCTGCAGACCTTGCCGGACTGCCGTATGGCAGCAAGACCGAGCCGCAAATCGCCGCGCGGGTCGCGGGGTTGCTGGGGCGCATGGCGGAGCGGTTTCGCCCGCGCCTTGTCTGTATCGCGTGCAACACCGCTTCCACCATTGCGCTTGGCATGGTGCGTGAGGTGCTCGAAGTGCCGGTTGTTGGCACAGTTCCCGCGATCAAGCCCGCCGCCGCCCTCACCCGTTCGGGCACGATTGGGCTGATCGGAACCGAGGCAACGATCCGCCAAGCCTATGTGGACAGGCTGGAGGCAGAGTTCGCCAATGGCACAAAGCTGTTGCGCATTGCCGCGCCCGAATTCGTGGGTCTTGCCGAGGCCAAGCTGCGCGGGGCTCCTGTCGATCCTGCGCCGCTGCGCGCGATTGCAGACCGCCTGCGCGCTATGCCGGGGGGCGAGGCGATTGACACGCTGGTGCTCGCCTGCACGCATTTCCCGCTGCTGGCAGACGAACTGGGCGCCGTGTTCGGCCCTGATGTGGCGCTGGTGGACGGCGCGCAAGGCATCGCGCGGCGCATCGCGCATCTCGTCGAAGGGCAGGACATGGCAGCAGCCCTTCCCAATCGCTTTGTCATCACCGGCCCGGTTGAAAGCGCCGCTGGCCTTGAAAATGCTCTGGCAGCCCGCGGTTTCGCTCATGCAGAACAATTCTGAGCGCTGCTGCAATGGCGATTGATCGAAAAACCCGCTCACCCTGTGCAAAGCAATCGCAAACATCCTGACTGGCCAAATATCCCTGCCCCTTCTAGGGACGGGGGCGAAACCTTTGGGCCGGATAGTGGTTTGACCCAGACACGCAACGAGACGAGCCGCCGACGTGAACTACGATCAGATCTTCGATGCCGCGATTGACCGCCTTCACGAAGAAGGTCGCTATCGTGTGTTCATCGACATCATGCGCAACAAGGGCGCCTATCCCAATGCGCGGTGTTTTCACGGGCATAATGGGCCCAAGCCGATCACAGTGTGGTGTTCCAATGACTATCTGTGCATGGGCCAGCACGAAAAAGTGATCGGCGCGATGGAAGCCGCGCTCCATGATGTGGGCGCAGGCTCAGGCGGCACGCGCAATATCGGCGGCAACACCCACTTCCATCTCGAACTCGAAGCCGAGCTGGCCGATCTGCACGGCAAGGATGCCGCATTGCTGTTCACTTCGGGCTATGTCTCGAATGATGCAACGCTTTCGACTTTGGCGAAGCTGTTGCCGGGCTGCGTGATTTTTTCCGACGAACTCAATCACGCCAGCATGATTGCCGGCATCCGCAATTCGGGCTGTCCCAAGCGGGTGTTTCGCCACAATGATGTGGCGCACCTCGAAGAATTGCTCGCAGCAGAAAGCCCCGAAACGCCCAAGCTGATTGCTTTTGAAAGCGTCTATTCGATGGACGGCGATGTGGCGCCAATCCATGCCATTTGTGATCTCGCCGAGAAATATAACGCCTTGACCTATATCGACGAAGTCCACGCCGTCGGCATGTATGGCGCGCGCGGCGGCGGGATTTCCGAACGCGATAATGCAGCCCACCGCATCGACATTATCGAGGGCACGCTCGGCAAGGCGTTCGGCGTGATGGGCGGCTATATCGCGGCCAGCACCAAGGTGGTCGATTGCATCCGCTCCTATGCGCCGGGCTTCATCTTCACTACATCGCTCTCGCCGGTGCTGGTGGCAGGTGTGCTGGCATCGGTGCGGCACTTGAAAGAGAGCTGCGTCGAACGCAACGCCCAGATGCAGGCCGCTGCCATGCTGAAACTCAAGTTTGCCGAGGCTGGCTTGCCGGTGATGGACAGCGTCACCCACATCGTCCCCCTGATGGTGGGCGATCCGGTGCGCGCCAAGAAGATCAGCGACATCCTGCTGGCTGAATACGGCGTCTATGTACAGCCGATCAATTTCCCCACCGTGCCGCGCGGCACGGAACGCCTGCGCTTCACCCCCGGCCCTGCCCATACCGAGGCGATGATGGACGAATTGACCGCCGCGTTGGTGGAAATCTGGGACCGGCTGGAACTGCGGCTTGCCGAAGCGGCCTAACGCAAGCGGCGATGCCCTAGCGTCCTTTGAGCACGCCAACCCTTGCGCTACCCCTCTCTCCGAAACAGATTCGGGAGAGACGAATATGAGCGGTAATCCGCAACAGACCTACGCCGAGGTTGTCCTCGGGCGGCGCAGCATCCGCGGCTATCTTGATAAGCCCGTGCCGCGCGCGCTGATCGAGGAAATTCTGACGATGGCGATGCGCTCGCCTTCCTCGATGAACACGCAGCCCTATCATTTCCACGTCATCACCGGAGAGCCGCTCGACCGCATCCGCAAGGGCAATACCGAGCGGATCCTCGCAGGCGAGCCCGACAGCCGCGAGTTTCGCAAGGGCCACCCATTTCAAGGCGTCCACCGCGACCGGCAAGTGGGCTGCGCGATCCAACTGTTCGAAGCCATGGGCATTGCCCGCGACGACAAGGAAGCCCGCCAGGACTGGGTGCTGCGCGGCTTTCGCCAGTTCGATGCGCCCGTCTGCGTGATTATCACCTATGACAAGGAACTCTCAGATGCGGACGATACCGTGTTCGATTGCGGCGCGGTGACCACCGCGCTCGTCAATGCGGCGTGGAGCAAGGGCCTTGGCTGCGTCATCAATTCGCAAGGCATCATGCAAAGCCCGGTGGTGCGCGAACACGCCTCGATCCCAGATGATCAGGTCATCATGAAAGCAGTTGCGATGGGCTGGCCCGATCCCGATTTTCCGGCGAACCCTGTCAAAATCACCCGCCGCGAGGTGAGCGAGGCAGCGCGGTTCGTGGGGTTTGACTAAGGCTTGCCCGGCGTCAGCACCAGCATATCGGCGTCAATCTGCCTTAGAAGATCGCTGACCACGCTGCCCAGCACTGCCTGCCGCAAGCCGCTTGCGCCATAGCTGCCTGCCACCACCAGTGCCGCCGGATCAAGCTCCAGCGCGCGCCGCACCGCATCGCCCGGTGCGCCGCGCACCAATTCGTGGGTGGCATCGCCAAGGCGCGGTTCTTGGGCAGCAAGCGCTGCGACAAATTGCTCCATCTGCGCCGCAAAGCCCGCCTCGCTTTGCCCCTCGACATAGCGATCCTGCTGCCAGCCATCGAAGGGCACATGCCAGCTGTGGACAATATGCACACTCGCCTTGGGAAACAGGCGTGCAGCGGCAAGGATGGCATCGGCAGAAGCCTCGGAGAAATCCGTGCCAGCAATGATGCTGCGATAGGGCTGATAGGGGCGGTTCTTCACCACCAGCACGGGCTTTGCGGTGTGGCGCAGGATATAATCCACCGCCGTGCCCATCAGATAATCACCCAGCGAATTGTAACGCGCAGGGCCCACCACCAGCAGGTCGACATCCTCCGCCTCGCCGCAGCGGGCAACCGCGCGCGGGGGTGAGCCGACCGGAAAGGCAAATTCCACCCCATCCTCTGGCCCTGCCATGACGCATTGCCGCATCCGCCGTTCCAGAGCCGCGCGCTCGGCATGGTCTGCCTCCTCCACCTCCAGCGCGTGCACCGCGCGAAGGCCCCAGCCAAGTTCGAGCGACAATTGCCGCGCCCGGTCAATCGCGCGGTCAGCCCGCGCGCTGAAATCGGTGGCAACGACGATGTAGGGGGATGTCATGGCGGCGCTCTCCTCACTCTCTTGGGCAAGGGGAACATAGCACAGCGGCGAGCGCGGTTCTTGATCGAACGCAAATTGTGAGGCGACTTAGCGGGCGGGACGCCTGCCATTCGGCAAGCGCCCCGCCCGCAATCTAAGGTCAGCGCAGGGACACGACGTTATCAACGGCCTCGCGGGTGCGCTGGCCGGTGTAAAGGCTCGCCATCGGTTCATCGGCGACCATCACGACAATGGCCTCACCAAAACCGTTAAAGCCGGTTTTCATGGCTGCGCCATAAGCGCCGAGCATCCCGATCTCGATGTAATCGCCTGCCTGAATGTCGCCGGGGAGCGCAAACGGCCCCTTCATGTAATCGGCATCATCGCAGGTCGGCCCGTAGAAGGAGAAATCCTTCAAAGGCTCGATCAGGTCATCTTCGAGCGCGCGCACCGGGAAGCGCCATTCGACGTGAGCGGCATCATAGAGCGCGCCGTAAGCGCCATCATTGATGTAAAGCTCCTCGCCCCGGCGCTTGGTCACCTGAACGATCATCGAGGAATATTCCGCGCACAAGGCCCGGCCCGGCTCGCACCAAAGCTCGGCGTTGTAGGCAATCGGCAGCGCTTCGAAATGGCGCGCGATGATCGCGAAATAATCTTCGAGCGGCGGCGGTTCGAGGCCCGGATAGGTGCTGGGAAAGCCTCCACCGACATCAATCATGTCGATCACCACGCCTGCCTCGGCAATCGCCGCGCGGGTGCGGTCCAGCGCCTGCACGAAGGCAAAGGGCGTCATCGCCTGGCTGCCGACGTGGAAACACACGCCGAGCCAATCGCAATGCTGGCGCACTTCCTGAAGCAGCGCAGGGGCTTCGATCAGGTCGCAGCCGAACTTCGATGCAAGGCTGAGCTCGGAATATTCCGAGGAAACGCGCAGGCGCACGCACAGGCGCAGGTCAGCCGCCGCCTCGCCCGTTTCCGGGTCGCGGCAGGCATCGACGATCTTGGCGAGCTCTTCTGCGGTATCGAGGCTGAAAGTGCGCACGCCGTGTTCGAAGTAAGCTTCGCGGATGGCGGCCGCCGTCTTTACCGGGTGCATGAAGCACAGCACAGCCTCAGGCAGCAGGGCGCGCACCAGACGCACCTCGGCAATCGAGGCGACATCGTAATGCGTCACGCCTGCATCCCACAGGATCTGGATGAGGTCAGGGGCCGGGTTCGCCTTCACCGCATAAAGCACCTTGCCCGGAAACTTCTCGATAAAGAAGCGGGCGGCGCGCCGCGCTGCATGCGGGCGGTTGAGGATTACAGGTTCGTCCGGACGAAGGTCGCGGACTACAGCCAATGCGTCAGGATAGATGTGCAACTCAAGGGACCCCCAAAACGGTTCGTTGAAACCATAAAACGACAAGCTGCCTTGCGGTTTGGAAGTCCCCTTGGGGCAGCGGGAACGGCGCAGATAGGGCCTTGGGGGGATAATGCAAACGAAAAATCACCCCGCGCAGGGGCGAAATGTTACTTTTTGAAGACAATCTGATGGCTCACGTCCTTTCTTGACCATTACACGACAATCCCAGCACACTGGGACAGGCCGCAAGGTACCAAAAATGGACGGAAATGGCGAGGCAGCAGCACAAGCCTGCGAATCAGAAGGCGATGCGCGGCACCTGATCGACGCTGCCCTGCTCGCTATCATCGAGCCGGTGGAAATCGGCCTCGGCAAAACCCAAGGCCCCTGCAAACAGCACCGCGGGGAAGGCCTCTCGCGCGCTGTTAAAGCGGGCGACTGCCGCGTTCAAGGCACGGCGCGCGGCGGCCAGCTTGTCCTCGACATCAGCCAGATCAGACTGGAGCGACTGGAAATTGGCGCTGGCTTTCAAGTCGGGTAGGCCTCGCCCAAGGCCAGCAGATTGCCAAGGGCTGCGCGCAATTGCTGTTCTGTGCCCGAGGAAGGCTCCCCCCGCGTCGCAGCCTGCCGCGCGGCGATCACCGCTTCCAAGGTGGCCGATTCGTGGCCGGCATAGCCTTTGACCGCTTCCACCAGATTAGGGATCAGATCATGGCGCTGGCGCAATTGGGCATCAATATCGGCAACGCCCTGCCGCACATTCTGCCGCAAACGGACCAATTGATTGTAAATGCTGATCACAAGGCCCAGCATGGCCAGCACTATCAGCAATATCACGCCCACAAAACCAATTCCGCCCATCGCAATCAGCCTCCTTCGCCTGTCACGTAAGGTAACAGGAAATTCTTAAGAGATCGCAGAACAATTTCCTGTAAAGCTTTCCTCATGCGAGCCGATATTGACAGTCTGATGCAAGGAGAGCTTGGCCAATGGCTCGCCGCGCAATCCGAAATGCGCGCCAAGGCCTGGAACAAGGCGACGTGGCGCTGGACTTGGGGCGCGGCGATCATGCTGCCGGTGCTGGCGTTGGTATGGTTCGGGCTGGATGCAAGCGGAGGGCTACGCGCCATAGCAACGCTGGGTGGGACATCGATTTTTGCCCTTTGGGGCTATCAGCCCATCGAAGAAGCCAAGAAAGCGATCAAGATCGGCATCAATTCCGCCATCGCGCGCTCGCTTGGCATCGAGTATGCCCATGACATCGAACCGGGCTCTGAATTTGCCGCCGCCAAACGCTATGGTCTTGTGCCCAAACACACGCGCGCCACCTGTGAAGATCATTGGCACGGCACGCTCGAAGGGCATCCTTTCAGCCTCTACGAAGCCCATCTTGAGGAACGGCGCGGCTCAGGGCGCAATCGCCGCTGGGTAACGGTGTTTCGCGGCGTTATCATCACCATGGGTTTTGGCCGCCCGTTTCATTCAACCACTTTGCTCCAGCGCGCAGGGCGGCATCGCGGGTGGTTCGGGCTGGGCGGAACCGGCGATGAGGCGACTTTTGATGGCCACCGGCTTGGCAGAGT
>MEDW01000010.1 GCA_001724215.1 Erythrobacter sp. SCN 62-14
GAACACCACACCCCGCACCTGTCGCATTTTGCCGAGCCGACCGATTTTGCCTTTGATGATCGCGAAGGCTGCTGCGATCTTATCGTCAACGCCTCGGCGTTGGGAATGGCGGGGTTGTAACGTGACCATGCCGCACAAGCAGGCGGTAATCCCCTTGCTTGATCGCCTTGATCCTCTGGCGACGCGGATCGGTGCCGTGAACACCATCGTGCGGGAGCCTGACGGATCGCTTTCCGGCTACAATACCGATGCTGGCGGGTTCCTTGAACCGCTGCGGCCCGTGCTCGCCAAAGAGCATCTGTTCCGCATGGCGCGAGTGTTGGGTACAGGGGGGGCAGCTCGAGCGATCATCGCCGCATTAGCGCAAGAGCACGTAGTGATCGTCCTGGCCGGCCGCGATCCCGAAAAGGCGCGTGCCCTGCTGGACGAACTGGACCCCAAGGGTGAGCATCATGTTGCTCCGCTTGCCCATTTTGCGGAGCCGACCGATTTCGAGTTTGACGATCGCGCCGGATGCTTCGACCTGGTGGTGAATGCCAGCCCACTGGGCATGGCGGGCCAGCCCCCGCTCGAGTTCGATTTCAGCCATGTGCCCCCCGGCAGCATCATCTACGACATCGTTACTCACCCGGTGGAAACGCCCTTGCTCAAGGCGGCAAGCGCTGCCGGCTATAGGACGGTGGACGGGCTTTCCATGCTGATCGGACAAGCGGCGGTCGCTTTTGAGCGGTTCTTCGCACAGGCCCCTCCGCGCCAATATGACGCCGAGTTGCGGGAGTTGCTGACATCATGACCAAGCCTCTTATCATTGGCCTGACCGGCAGCATCGGCATGGGCAAATCCACCGTTGCCGCGATGTTTGCAGACAGCGGCGTGCCCGTCTTCGATGCCGACGCCGAAGTGCGCAAGCTTCAGGGTGCAGGCGGCGAACTTGTCCCCGCCATCGAAACCGCCTTCCCCGGCTCGACCGGCCCTGAAGGCGTCAAGCGCGAAGCCTTGGGTGCAGCCGTGTTTGGCGATGATCAGGCTCTTGCGCGGCTCGAAGCCATTGTTCACCCCGCTGTTGGCGCCAGGCGTGCCGCTTTCCTTGCCGCCCATGCCGACAAGCCTGCCGTGGTTTTCGACATCCCGCTGCTGTTTGAACGCGGCGGACATGAGGCGGTGGACGTGGTCGTGGTTGTCTCCGCCCCTGCCGATCAGCAAGCCGCCCGTGTGCTGGCCCGCCCCGGCATGACAGCGGAGAAATTCGCGCATATTCTTGGCTTGCAAACCCCTGATGCCGAAAAGCGCAAACGCGCCGATCACGTCATCGACACCGGCACATCGCTCGCAGAAACCCGCGCGCAAGTCACCGCTTTGCTTGGCAAATTGTTGAAACGTTAGGGATCAGCACTGGCTTGCAAAACTTCGCTTGCGTCGCGCGCAGGCAAGGCAGATAGTGCATCAAATGCGTGAGGTAATTTTCGACACCGAGACCACCGGGCTTGATCCCAAGACGGGCGATCGCATGGTGGAAATCGGCTGTGTGGAGATGGTGGGCCGGGTTGAAACGGGCCGCACTTTTCACGCCTATTTCAACCCCGAACGTGATATGCCGGCCGAAGCGGAAAAGGTGCACGGGCTCTCCGCTGCCTTCCTCGCCACCAAGCCGCGTTTTGCCGATACGGCCGATGAATTGCTCGCCTTCCTCGGCGATGCCCCGCTGGTGGCGCATAATGCGGGCTTTGACATGGGTTTTCTCAACAATGAGCTGACCCTGTGCGGCCGTGCGCCGATTGATATGGCGCGGATGATCGACACCGTGGCGATTGCGCGCCGGAAACATCCGGGCGCCAAGCTCAGCTTGGACGCGCTGTGCACGCGCTATGGCATTGATCGCTCGCATCGGGTGAAACACGGCGCGCTGCTGGATGCAGAACTGCTGGCGCAGGTCTATGTCGAACTCACCGGTGGGCGGCAGATCGGACTGGAACTGGTCGATGATACGCGCGGGTCCGGACCGGGCGATAACGCGCCCTGGCACAAGCCTGCGGTCAGCCGCCAGAGGCGTGAGCCGCGGCCTCATGCAGCCTCTCCCGAAGAACGCGCGCGGTGGGAGGCTTTTCTTGCTGCCGAGGTCAAGGAGGCGCTCTGGACGCGCTGAATGCAGCGAATTCCAGCGGGTAAGGGACGGCCCGCCGATCACTTGGAAAAAAGGGGTAATGCTATGGACATCCGCATTTCCGGCCACCAGATGGCCACCGGAGCCGCGTTGCAGGAACACGCTTCGGAAAAACTCGGCGCCATCGTCGAGAAATATTTTGACCGCGCGCTGTCCAGCCATGTGACTTTTGGCAAAGCTCCGGCAGGCAGCTTTACCTGCGATATCGTCACCCATGTGATGCAGGGCCTGATCCTCAAGGCGCAAGGCGCGGCACAAGACGCGCACGTGGCGCTTGATGAGGCGGTGGCCAAGATTGAAAAGCAGCTGCGCCGCTACAAGCGCCGCCTCACCGATCACCACCAGCAGGCGCTTTCAGCCCGCGCCGAGGAAGAGGCCGCCTACACCATCTTCGCTCTGCCCGAGGAAGAGGAAGAGGAGGTGACCAGCGATGCCCCCTTGGTGATTGCCGAGACCCGCGTCGACATCCCCACCGCCAGCGTCGCGGATGCCGTGATGCTGATGGACTTGCGCAACACGCCTGCGCTGTTTTTCAAAAATGCTGGCACCGGGCGGCATAATATGATTTATCGACGTGCCGATGGTTCGATCGGTTGGGTCGAACCGCGCTAGGGCTTCGCCGGGCTGTAGCCCGGAGTTTTGACCAGAAGGCCCGGATCGGCGGATGCAGGAGGGGCTTCCGCCTCGCCCCCGTGAACTGGCGCACACTGGACGCCAGTCGCGAAGGCGACTATTCGCCCGTCAATTGGGGGCACACCAAGTCTGGATTTCTTTACGCAATGGACATCAACATCGTCGTTTTGCCAGAAGCCGTGACCTTTGCCCGCCTCGATGCCAAGCCCAAGGTCTTCGCCGCACTCGCCGCCAGCTTCGCTGCCACTTATGGTCTTGAAGAAGCCGAAGTGATGGAGGGACTGGAGCAGCGCGAAATGCTGGGCAGCACCGGGTTCGGGCGCGGGATTGCAATTCCGCATTGTCGCTCTGCCCGCATCAGGCGTCCCACCCTCGCGCTGATCAAGCTGGAAGCGCCGGTGGATTTCGGCTCGCCGGATGCCGTGCCTGTCAGCCTTGTGTTCGGCCTTGTCTCGCCCGAGAACGCCGGGGCAACCCATCTTCACGCGCTGGCCGCGATCTCGCGCCTCACGCGTGATGAAGCCATGATGCAATTGCTGATGGATGCCGAAACGCCCGAGGGGCTCTATGCGCTGCTCACCAACCAGTTCCTGCAGGACGCAGCCTGAGCGCGTTTCGTGACACTATGAGCACTGCAGATTCGGCCACGGGGCCCCTTGGGGCCGAATTGCATTACCGCGCGCTGGAGCAGCTTTACGCGTCCGCGCCGATCAACCGCAAATTCGCCTCGCGTCTGCACATTCCGGGCGAAGGGCTCTCGCGGCTGGTGTTCGACATCACCGAGGCCGATTACCACGCGGCGGGCGCAGCGCATGGGACGATCTATTTCAAGATGCTCGATGATGCGGCCTTCTATGCTGCCAACACGCTGGTGACGGATCGCTTCCTGCTGACGACCGGGTTCAACCTCCACTTCACCAAGCCGGTGCGCGCAGGTCAGGTGGTGGCCGAAGGACGCTGGGTCAGCGGCAAGCGGCGGGTCTTCGTGGCCGAGGCACGGCTGGTGGACGAGGAAGGCGAGGAAATCGGGCGCGGCACCGGCACTTTCATGCGCTCGCGCATCGCTCTGTCCGGCCTTGCAGGTTACAGCAGCGCGCTCGGGTAATGGACGAGCGCCTGCCCGCGCATCTCGAAGCGGCCAGCATTCTAAGGCTCGCCGAATCGCTTGGCGGCTTTGCGACAGTGCTGGCCAAGGGCGAGCGCGATGCGGGCACAATCCTTATCGCAATTCTGTGTCGCGGCGGCGCGGCTCAGCTTTATGAAAGGATGCCCGCGCTCGATGGTTCGCGGCGATTTGTTGCCACCAAGGCGCAAAATCCTGATGATCCAACAGAATTCACTGATTATCTGGAACGCCGCCGCCGCCGCGACCCCGATATCTGGATTCTGGAGGTGGATATCGACGAGGCAGAACGCTTCACCGCAATTTTGCCATAATTGCTTGACCCGCACTCGCTGATCGCTAAGCGGCCACCTCAATTTTCTCGCGCAGGCTGACTGGGGCGGCAATCCGGCCGTCTGGACAGCACGCAGACGGGGAGCAGCCGGCAGGCTTTAAGCGAACCACCCTCTCTTTGCTGCGAAAAATCGCAACAGGTTCCCGCCTGCGTCTGTGCGTGCTCACCGCCCAAAATGTAGAATAAATGAGTCGCAAGACCTTTTCTTTTGGTGCGATTGCCGCCTTTGCGATCGCCAATGTGATTTTCTCCAGCGCTCACAGCGCTGAAGCCGAAGTGCCCGAAGTGCTCGCCGCCCCCATGATTGCGGCGCCCGGCATCGAAGCTGAGGATGATGGAATCGAGATCGTGCCCGATCCGATTTTTGTCTCCAACGAAGTCGTCCAGCCCCTTCCCGAACCCGCTGCACAGCCGGTCGCGCAGGCCGCCTCGCTTGGCGAACTGGTGCAGCAGGTTGGCGCGCCCAAAGTGCTCAGCGAGGAAATGAAGTGCCTTGCTGGCGCGGTCTATTTCGAATCGCGCGGTGAGCCCTTGTCCGGCCAGCTTGCGGTGGCGCAAGTGATCATCAATCGTGCGGACGACCCGCGCTTTCCCGCCAGCTATTGCAGCGTGGTGACACAGCCGGGCCAATTCTCCTTCATCAAGAAAGGCCGCATGCCGCAAATCCGCGAACATTCAGCCGCCTGGGTCCGCGCCCGCGCCATTGCCGAAATCGCGCACAAGGGCTTGTGGGAATCGGAAGCCAACGAAGCGGTGTTCTTCCACGCGCGCTATGTCCGTCCCGGCTGGAGCCAGCGCAAGCAGCGCCTTGCCCAGATCAACACGCATATCTTTTACAGGTAATCCTCGCCGGGTTTCGCCCTTCGGGCGAGCGGCTGCGGGCGGGCAGTCGCCCTTGCGGCCCTGCGGGCCGGGGTTCGCAAACCCGCCCTCAAGTAGCGCAGCGGTAGGGCAGCAAGGACGCGGCGAGGATCACGCCTTCAGGCGCACCCAAACAGGCGTGTGATCGCTGGCCTTCTCGCGGCCGCGATATTCCTTGTCGACCCCGCAGGCCTCAAGCCGGTCGGCGCATTCGGGTGACAAAAGGATGTGATCGATCCGGAAGCCGTGATCGCGTTGCCAAGCTCCTGCCTGATAGTCCCAATAGGTCCACACCCCGCCGCGCGGGTTATGGGTGCGGATTGCATCGGTCCAGCCATCGCCAAGCAGGCGCGCATAGGCAGCGCGCGATTCGGGCTGCATCAGCGCATCATCCGCCATCGCCTTGACGGACCAGACATCGTCGTCTTCGGGAATAACGTTGAAATCGCCGAGCACCACAGCGGGCACTTCCTCGGCCCAGATCGCCGCCATGCGCGCGCGCAGTGCCTGCATCCAGCGCAGCTTGTAATCGAATTTTGGCCCCGGATGCGGGTTGCCATTGGGCAGATAAAGGCAGGCAATGCGCACGCCGCCGATATCCGCCTCAAGATAGCGGGCCTGCTCGCCCTCGCCCTCATTTGGGCCATCCACACCCAGCCCGCGCTGCACTTCGGTGATGGTCAGCCCTGCCTCAGTATCAGCGAGGATCGCCACGCCGTTAAAGCTTTTCTGCCCGTGCCAGATCGCGCCGTAGCCCAGCTCGGCAAATTCCTCGGCCGGAAAGCCATCATCCTGGCTTTTGATCTCTTGCAAGCAGGCAACCGAGGGCCGCGTTTCGGCCAGCCACTCCTTGAGCCGGGGGAGCCGCGCCTTGATGCCGTTGATGTTGAAAGTGGCGATTTTCATGGCGCGCTTGATGCCCCGGATGGGCGCGCCTGTCTAACCCAAAGCGTCTAACTCAAATCCCGAAGCTCGCCCCGCAGCCGCATCCGGCAGCGGCTTGCGGGTTTTCGACCTTGAAAGCCGCCCCGCCCAGCGATTCGACGAAATCCACCGTGCTGCCCGCAATCAGATCCAGGCTGACAGGGTCCACCACCAGCTTCACGCCGTCGGTTTCGCTGACGCTGTCATCGGCCTCGGCGCTGTCGGCCAGATCGAACTTGTACTGAAAGCCCGAACAGCCGCCCCCTTCGACCGACAGGCGCAGGATGGCAGGGCGCGTCTGCTTGGCAGCGATCATCGCAATGCGGGTCGCCGCGGCGGGTGTGAGAGTGAGAGCTTCGGCCATGGCGTAAATGTAGGTCAGGCAGCCGCGATGCTCAAGAGGTCACACTGTCTGGATGTAATCGCGCAGGGCCGCCGCCTCGTGCTCGATCTCGTCCATCTTGTGCTTCACCAGATCGCCGATCGAGATAAAGGCGATCAGCCGCCCCTCCTCCACCACCGGAAAATGGCGAAACCGGCGGCGGGTCATCAGGGCCAACGCCTCGTCAATCGAGGTTGAGGGCGCAACTGTGATCGCGGGCGAAGTCATCAGTTTTTCAACCGGTTGGTTGAGGCAGGCGCCCGCATCATCGGCGATGCAATAGACCACGTCGCGTTCGGAGATGATGCCAACCACCCGCCCCTCGCGCAGCACCGGCATGGCGCCAATGCGCTGCTTGCCAAGAATCCGGATCGCTTCGACCAAGGGGGTGTCGGCGTTGCAGGAAATGATCGCATCCGTGCTGCGATCGGCGATTATGGTGGCGACGTTCATGACATTCTCCCTCTCTCCCGCATGGCAGAATGCCAGTTTTGTGAGTGAAAAGCGAATCTTGCGTAAGCCTGCTCAGGCCACGCCCTGCCTCGATCCGGTTGCAATGCCGCGCGCGCACGCGCATGGAGGAGCGATGGTGCAGAAATCTCCGCTTGATGACCCTGTGAACGCCGCACACGCTTGGGCGCGTTATCGCCAGATCATGAAAGTTCTGATGAGCGTGACGGTGATCACCGTGGCGTTGGCGCTGGGCTTGCTGTTTGCCTTTAACGGTGCAATTTCGGTGCATTACTATATCGCGGTGGCGCTTGGCATAAGCTTCACGATGCTGCTTGGCGGCGGGTTGATGGGCTTGGCGTTCCTATCGAACGGGACGGGCCACGACGAATCGGTCGATAACCGGCTGCCCGGTCGAGACGAATTCTGGACCCCGGACGACAAGTAGCGCTTCTGCCCAATCACCCGGGCCGCAAATGCCTTTAGCCCCAAACGCCCGAAGGTGCGCCCAAGGGGCTCTCGCCAGTGGCCCTGAGCTCGCTTTGGCCGACAGGCCAAGGTGCGCCGCTCACCCAGCTCACCTGACCGGATGGAGCCGGTATTCCTCGACCGGAACGCCGCCGACCAGATGCTCCTCGATGATGCGATCAAGCACCGCCGGGGTGCAGGAATGATACCACACGCCGTCCGGCCACACGACCGCAATGGGCCCTGCGCCGCACACCTGAAAACAGTCAGCCTTGGTGCGCTGGACGCCGCCGCCCGGCCCTTTGGGGTGGTCAGCCCCGCGCAAGGGGCCGACCAGCCCGCGCGCCTTGAGACGCTCTTTCAGGAATTGCCAACTGGCTTTGCCTTGTTCTCGTGAGCAGCACTTTTCCTTGTCCGACAGGGCGCACAGGAAGATGTGGCGCGTGATCGAATTGCCGGGCGCATTGCCCTGCCTGTCCCCGCCATAATGCCGGGCAAGCGCGTTCTGCGCCGCCATCAGCGGCATAGGGTCCGGTGCGGGCGCGCTCACTTTTGGGCCTCGCCCTCACCGATCCAGCGATTGAGCCAGGCGAACACAGTGTTGTGCCATTGCAGCGAATTCTTTGCGCCCAGCACCCAGTGGTTTTCATCAGGGAAGACCAGCAGTTGTGCGGGAATCCCCCGTTCCTGCAAGGCCGTGAAGGCGCCCAGCCCCTGCGTGTAAGGCACGCGGAAATCCTTTTCCCCCAGCACCACCAGCATCGGGGTCTGCCACTTGTCGACGTGGAGAACCGGGTTCCATTTCTCGTAAGTCTTGGCCGCTTCAGCGTAAGTTCCGCCGAAATCCCAGCGCGGGAACCACAATTCTTCCGTCGAATAATAAAAGGCGCGGGTGTCAAACAACCCGTTGTGATTGACCAGGCAGCGGAAGCGATCCGGCCATTGGCCCGCGATCCAGTTCACCATGTAGCCGCCATAGCTTGCCCCCATGGCGCAGGCGCGGCTGCCGTCGATCTGGGGATCAAGCGTGAGCGCGTGCGCCAAGCCTTTCTGCAAGTCTTCCAGCGGCTTGCCACCCCAATCCTGATTGATCGCATCGGTGAAGGCTTGCCCATATCCGGTGCTGCCATGGAAATCGATCGAGATCACCGCATAGCCTTGGCTGGCAAAAACGCGGGGATTCCAGCGGGTTGACCAAGCGTCGTTATAGCTGCCCTGCGGTCCGCCGTGGATGTTGAGGATGGCAGGGATCGGCCCTTGCTGATCCTTCAGCCGGGTAATCTGCCCCCACACCGTTGCACCGCCTGCCCCTTCAAAGCTGAAACGGGTGGTGATGATCGGGGCCATGTTGCCCATCCGGGTGGTGACGACATCGGTCAGCGGGGTCGCCTGTTCGAGCCCCTGCGACAGATACAATTCGCCCGGCTGGCCAATCGAATCGCGGGTGAACAGCAGGCGATCACCGAGAAGCGGGGTGAGATTGGCGATGTGCGCTTCATTGCCCGCCATCAGATCAAGCCTGCGCGCCTCACCGGTTTCCGGATCAAGCCGGAAGGCAGGCGTGTCAAGCACTTCGCCGGCGGTGGCCAACAGATAGGAGCCATCTGCGCTCCACGCCAATTCGCTGAAGGACAGATCAATCGCCTCGGTCAGCTTGCGGGTTTCCCCGCTCGCCAGATCGCGCAGGTGCACCACCAGCCGATCGGCTTCATAGCCTGCGCGTTCCATCGCGAGCCATGCGAGATAACGCCCATCGGGCGAAGGCGTCGGGTGACTGTCATGCGCCGGGTTGCCGCCTGTCAGCAGGCGCGGGGCATAGCCCGACAGGTCGGAGAAATAGATATCGAGATTGGTCGAACCGGGCTCTGCGGCATTCAGCAGGCGCGCGGTGAAATAGACCCCGTTGCCACCGGGGGCAAAGGCAATGTCCTCTGCCCCGCCAAACGGCAAGGTCGGCACATTGGCAGTGATGGCGCCATTGGCCACCCCGCCATCCAGAGGTATGCCCTCGCCGCTCACCCGCCCGCTGTCGAGCGGGAAGACGAAAACGCGGCTGGGCGAGGCGGGATTGCTCCAGGTATCCCAGTGGCGCACAAAACCTTTGCCCCCTTCATAAAGCCGCCCGGTGCCGGGGCCGGGCAAATGGGCGTTCACCTGATCTGCGCATCCCAGGCTGGTGCAATCGCGGGGCACGCGGCCCCATATGGCAATGCGCTTGGTGTCGGGTGACAATTTGAAGCCAGCGATTTCGGCGCTGGAGAATTCAGCCACCACCTGCGCGCGGCCAGCCAGCCCGCCGGCCGAAATGCCGCGCCGCCACACACGGGTGCGGCGCGGTGCGTCCTTGGCGGTGTGTTCGGTGCTCAGGAAATAGAGATACCCGTCGCTGCCCAGCTGCAGGTTTGATGCTTTCAGCCCGAGATCCAGCGCGCGCGGGCTTGCCCCCGGCGTCATGAGATCAAGCACGTAGTGGCGCGGCGTGCGATCCAATGTTTCAGGATCGGTCTCGCTCACCGAATAGACTGCAAAGCTGCCGTCGGCGCTGGCAACTGGTGCACCAAGCCGCGGCAAGGTGACGAGATCGCGCGCGCTCACGGCCGGTTTGGCCGGAGCGGTTTGCGTAATCTCGCGGCCGGCGTCTGGCGCTGCAGTCTGCGCAGCAAGCGGGGTGGAAACAACAAAAGCGGCGGTGAGGGCGGCCAGCACGGGCCTGCCATGGGGGGTTATTTTACGCATGAGCCACAGGTTAGCGCCGCTCGCGCGCCAAGGCCAGAGGGGAGAGCCTGCGTTGTGGCGCGGGCTTACATCCGCTTGCCGGCGATCCGGGCGATTTCGGCCTGCACCATGCGTTCGACCATGGCCGGCAGATTCTGGTCGAGCCATTCGGCCAGCATCGGGCGCAGCAATTCGCGGGTCAGACCTTCAAGAGAGGTTTCGCCCGAACGCACAATCTGCGGGCGTGCGCCGGGTTCTGCGAGCATCGCCAGCGCTGCGAGATTTTCCTGCATCGCCTCACGAGAAGCCGGGGTGAGCAGCGGCGCGTCTGCGCTGTCTGCACTCATATTTTCCGCCGCAAGTTCCATATCGGCCAGATCGAGCACGTCAGCTTCGTCGCGCACCGTGTGCGGTGATTGCGCATTGCCATCGGGCTGGAGGATCAGCCCCGCCTCATCGGCTGAGCCTGCCTGTTCGCGCCTGCGCCGCGCTTCCAGCGCGCCTGCGCGATTGTCGCGAGCGATCACTTTCTTGATCGATTCGAGGATTTCCTCGACCGAAGGTTCTGATGCTTGCGACATGGCGCCCCGCTTTCCTGTGTGTGGCCCGAAGCTTTTTTATGGCCCGAACCCATTTGTCGCCCGAAACGCGCCTGTCCCGAATCGGGAAATGCGCGCCTAGTTCGAGCCTTCCTCAGGGGTGATTGTTGCGTCAGGGGCCGGAATGTCAACGGTTCTGGTCGAAACCGGAGCAGGTTTGGGTTTGCGTCCGAAATCCCACAGATCGTGATGCACCTTGTCGTAGTGCTCGTGCGGGTCATACAGCGGCCCGCCAGTGTCGAGGTTGAGATCGCGCGCTTCGGCTCGGCCCATGGCGGCCAGCAGGGTAAAGCCTGCGACATAGGCGTTGCGCCGCGCTGTCACCAATTGCGCGCGGGCTTGCAGCAATTCCTGTTCGGCGTTGAGCACTTCGATCACGGTGCGATTGCCGATCGAGTTTTCCGCGCGCACGCCCTCAAGGCTAAGCTCGGCGGCCGCCACCGCCTGCTTGGAGCTTTCGATCACTGCATTGGAAGCCTGCCACGCAGCATAGGCCGAACGCGTCTGGGCGATCACATCGCGTTCGGTGGCGATCATCTGTTCAAGCGCTGCGCTTTCGCGCGCACCTGCCTGCCGATAGCGCGCCGAAATCGCCCCGCCCTGAAACAGCGGGATGCGCAGTTGCAGCGCCATGTTGGAAGTGGTTTCTTCCTGGAACAACTGATCGGCAAAAGGCCCGCCCAGCGTGTTGAAGTAATTGGTGTAATCAACGCCTGTGGTGAGGCCGAGGGTTGGCCTGCGCCCGGCGGCCGCCGCCTTGGTGTCGAACCCGGCTGCATCGGCGCGCTCGCGCGCGGCGATCAGATCGGGGTTGTATTTGAGCGCAATTTCCACGGCAGCAGCGGCGTTTTCGGGTAGGCCCGGCAGCGGCGGCGGGGCCTCGAGATTGGTAGGGGCGCGGCCCACCAACCGGATATAGGTTTCGCGCGCGCCAATCAGATCGGAAAAGGCTGCCCGCAAATCGGCCTCGGCCAGCGCGAGGCGCGAATCGGACTGGGCAACATCGGTGATCGTCAGGTCGCCAATCTGGAAGCGGTCCCGTGCTGCCTCAAGATCGACTTTGAGCACTTCGATCTGGTTGGTGGCAAGGCCCACCAGCGCCTCGGTGCGCAGTACGTCCATATAGGCAGCGACGGTCTGGCTGAAAACGGCGCTCTCGGTGGCGCGCAGATCCGCCTCGCCTGCCGAGACGCGTTCCTTGGCCGCTTTAGTGGCGTTCTTGATCGCACCGCCATTATAGATCGGGACTGTCAGCAAAGGCCCTGTGCGCAACACCCGCTGCGGCGCGGCAAAGGCGTTGGGGGAAATGATAATGTTTTCAACATAGTTGCTGTTGACATCGACCTGCGGCAAGCCCTGCGCCTTGGCGATCACAACATCTTCATCCACGGCGCGTTGCTGCGCGCGCGCGGCCTGCAAGGTCGGGTTGGTCTGATAGGCTGACACCAGCGCATCGCGCAAACTATCTGCCGCAGCAGGCGTTGCTGTCAGCGCCCCCAGCGCCAGCAAGCTTGCCCCCCCGGCAATCCGCGTGATGGCGCGGGCGCGGATCACGCGAAAGACCAGCCCTTGGGCGCATCAAAGGCGTGCAGCACCGGAATGCCAAGATCCTCAACAGCGCGTAAAGTCACGCGCCCGTCAATCTTGCGCCCGGCAGCCAGGCGAGTCACCTGCCTGAGCACCAGTCCGGCAACGATCCGGCCATCATCGGTCAGCTGCGCGGCGAGTGCATCGGGGATCTGTTCCACCGCGCCATCAATCACGATCAACGAAAACGGCGCGCCGGCGGCCGGCTTGCCGGTTGCTGCATCGGTTGCCGAGATGGTGGCGATGTCGGAAACCAGCGGCCGCAGCAATTCAGGCAGGTAACCCGTGCCCCCTTCCACCACCAGCACGCGATCATCGCGCATCGGCGCTGCTTCAAGCAGCAATTTGCCATAAAACAGCGGGCTTGCAAGGTGACCACCGGCATCCAGCGCAATCGAGCGATCAATATAGGCGAGCGCTGCCTTGTCGGCGGGCAGAAACGCCTCACGCGGGACAGCGAGCATCCGGGCGAGGACAAATTCCTCGTTCACGCCGCTGGTGCGCAACTGGCTGTCGATCATCGCGCGGCGCGCGACCTGGCTATCGGGGAGAGAGGTGTTTTGCGTCATGGTGGCTTCGATCATGTCAACTCCGTGCCTGCTGTATTATTTGCGCAATACAGCAGATCAACCCCTCTCTAGCCACGCCGCGCGATTGTTCCAAGCGCTTTGCCGCGCCTTTCATGCTTCAAGACCTTTGACCTGCCCGCCCTGCCATGTTTAGGGGAGCGCGCATCGACCGGGATAAGGATAGTTTCGATGAGTGACATGACGACGGGCACAGGGGCAGACGTACGGATTGAAACGGATTCGCTGGGCGAAGTGGCGGTTCCCGCCCATGTCCACTGGGGTGCGCAGACGCAGCGCTCGATCGTGAACTTTCCGATTGGCGGCGAGAAAATGCCGCCCGCGCTGGTGCGTGCATTGGGCGTGCAGAAATTGTCCGCGGCCCGCGCCAATATGAAGCTCGGCGTGCTCGATGCAGGGCTGGGCGAGGCGATTGTGCAAGCCGCGCGCGAGGTGATCGACGGCACGCTGGCCGATCAATTCCCGCTGGTGGTGTGGCAGACCGGCAGCGGCACGCAGTCCAACATGAACGCCAATGAAGTGATCGCCAGCCGTGCCAATGAAATCCTCACTGGCCAAAAGGGTGGCAAAAGCCCTGTTCACCCCAATGATCATTGCAACATGGGGCAATCCTCCAACGACACTTTCCCCACCGCAATGCATATTGCCGCGGCCAGCGAGGCATTGGATCACCTGCTGCCCGCGCTGAAGAAACTGCACGGCGCGCTTGATGCCAAGGCGCAGGAATTTGCGAGCATCGTCAAGATCGGGCGCACGCACTTGCAGGATGCCACGCCGATGACCTTGGGGCAGGAATTTTCCGGCTACGCCAAGCAGGTCGAATATGGCATTGCCCGCGTGGAAGCCGCGCTGCCGCGGGTGCTGGAACTGGCACAGGGCGGAACGGCTGTTGGCACGGGCATCAATTCCAAGGTCGGCTTTGACACGGCCTTTGCCGCCGAAGTCGCCGCCGAAACGGGCCATGCCTTCGTCACCGCGCCCAATAAGTTTGAAGCGCTCGCTGCCCATGATGCGATGGTGGAAATCTCGGGCGCATTGAATGTGCTTGCCGTCAGCCTGATGAAGATCGCCAACGACATCCGCCTGCTTGGCTCTGGGCCCCGCTCTGGCCTTGGCGAATTGTCGCTGCCTGCCAATGAACCGGGTTCCTCGATCATGCCGGGCAAGGTCAACCCGACCCAGTGCGAGGCGATGACGATGGTCGCAGCGCAGGTGATGGGCAATCATGTGGCGGTGACAGTCGCCGGATCGCATGGGCACTTGGAACTCAATGTGTTCAAGCCGGTGATGATCTATAACGTGCTCCAATCGATGAAGCTGATCGGCGATGCCGCCCACGCCTTCACCGATAATTGCGTTGTCGGCATCGAGGCGAACCAGACCCGCATCACCCAGCTTTTGAATGAAAGCCTGATGCTGGTCACTGCGCTCAATCCGCATATCGGGTATGACAACGCGGCTAGAATCGCCAAGAAAGCCCACGCCGAAGGAACCACGCTGAAGGCAGCGGCGCTGGAACTGGGCCTGCTTACCGAAGAGCAGTTTGTCCAGTGGGTCGTGCCGTCGGACATGATCAAGCCCAGAGACTGAGGTTCCGCTCGCGCCGACGACGCGTGAGCGGGCCGCTGGGCCCTGCGTCTCTATCCGGCTATCCAGCACACTATCGCGATAGGATGGCGCGATAGGGTGGCCGGATTAAGGCCCGAAGCACGGACGCGGGACGGCCAGTCTGTTTCCCGGCAAACGCGCTTTCGACCAAAGCGCCACCGGGCCCGATAACCCGCGCCTGCGGGCATGGCATCGGCTGAACGGCTGGGGTATCTCCCCTTGCCATAATGGCGATTTTCACACCCGAGCCTGGCGCAGCTCCCGTGCGCGCGAGCGTCCCGTTCCGCACGGTGCTGCTGTCGATGGTGGCGCTGTGGGCAACCTATTTCCTGCTCGTGAGCATTCGCGGGCTGGTGATGGATTTCGGCCTGCAATATGAATTGGCGTGGCGGCGCGGGTTGGTTTCGGTGATTGGCGTGGGCCTCACCATTGTGCTGTGGCTGCTGCTGAGGCTGTTCGACAGAAAGACGTTGGCGGTCAAGATTGGCGCGGCGACAGTGCTGGCGATGCCGGTGGCGATGGTGATCGGCCAGATCAATCAATGGGTGTTCGAAGACATCCAGCAGCGGCAGGAACAGGCCTATGCGCAGAAATACAATCTCAATCTGCGCCGCGACGAGGCCGGCAATCTGTTGGTCGATGTGCCGGTGCGCCGCATCAGCCCGGCGCAGGACAACAGCCAGCCCACCGAAGAAGTGGTTGGACAGGAAAGTGTCATTATTGCGCCAGCCGATGCGCAGGCCGATTTTTGGCGCCGGTTTCTTGAGGTCGCACTGGGACGCTATTTCCTGCTGCTGGCCTGGGCGACGACCTATTTCGCGCTGCTGGCAGGCGTGCAGGCGCGTGAGGCGGAGCGCCGCGAGGAGCAGTTTCGCTCCGCCGCCAAGGCGGCCGAATTGCGATCCTTGCGCTATCAGGTCAATCCCCATTTCCTGTTCAACACGCTGAATTCGCTCTCGGCTTTGGTGATGACAGGCAAGGCCGATCGCGCCGAGGCGATGATCCAGACGATGAGCCGGTTCTATCGCCACAGCCTCGCGGATGAACTCACCAATGATGTGGCGCTGCGCGATGAATTCGATCTGCAGCGGCTCTATCTCGACATCGAAGCGGTGCGCTTTCCCGACCGGCTGCGCTGCGTGTTTGATTTGCCACCGGCTCTGGCTGACGCGCGCGTGCCGGGGATGATCCTTCAGCCACTGGTGGAAAATTCGGTGAAATACGCCGTTTCCGCTGTCACCCGTCCGGTCACCATCACAGTCAGCGCGCGTGAGGAGTTGGGCGAACTGGTGATCACTGTCAGCGATGATGGGCCCGGCCTTCCCAAAGGCAGCGAACATGGGCTCGGCATTGGCCTTGCCAATGTGCGCGACCGGCTGCAGGCCCGCTTCGGGCCGAGCGTGGGGTTTGCATCGGGCGCGGCAAATGGCGGCTATCGCACAGAAATTCGCATCCCTTTGACCTGCATTGAGGCTGGCCATGGCAAGTGACAGCGAAGAACAGCGCAGTTTGCGCACCCTGATCGTTGATGATGAACCGCTCGCGGTGGAGCGCATTCAGGTGATCTGCGCCGAGATTCCGGTGATCCGCGTGGTCGGCACCGCCAGCGATGGAGCGGCCGCGCTGCGCCTGTCTGAAAAGCTGAACCCCGATCTGGTGCTGCTTGATATGACCATGCCCGAACTCGATGGGCTCAGTGTCGCGCGCAGGCTGGCAGAGGCGGAAAATCCGCCCGCTGTGATCTTCGTCACCGCGCATGACAATTTCGCGGTTGAAGCCTTTGATCTGGAAGCGGTTGATTATGTGCTCAAGCCCGTGGCCGCCGACCGGCTTGAACGCGCCATTGAACGCGCGCTGGCGCGGCGCGGACCGGTGCGGACGAAGGCTGGCCGCTATCTTGATGAATTGTGGGTCCCCAACCGCTCCGAACTGCTGCGCATTGCGGTCAGCGAAGTGCACCGCATCGACGCCGAGCGCGACTATGTGCGGCTCCATGTCGGGACGGCGGATGCGTCGCGCTCCTATCTCCTGCTTCAGACCATCGCCGGGCTCGAAGCGCGGCTCGATCCGGAACGCTTTATCCGCATCCACCGCTCGACAATCCTGCGGCGCGACATCATTCGCGGATTGCGCCATGACGGACTTGGCGTGTGGTCGGCAGAATTGCTTGATGGCGAGGCGCTGCGCATCGGGCGCACCTATTTGCCCAAGGTCAAGGCGATGGCTGGGCGGTGATCGGCTGCCGGGGAGGTGTATGGGTTCACGCCAGTGAACCTTGGGATCAGCTCATCACAAAAAGACCCGGCACGCCAAGGGACTGAGAGCGCGCCGGGTCAGGGGGCTGCATCCGCGGGTAAGGATGCAGGGTGTCAGTGGGTCACAGCGTTCAGCCGCCCTTCTGGCTCTGCTGGGCCATGGCTGCGGCAACTTGCGCCTGTGCGCTGGCACGGGCCTTGGCGATGCAGGTGCGGGTTTCTTCGCTCATCAGCCGCGTGCCGGTCGCCTTACGGCTGGTCTGGCACACGTCGCGGATCGCGCGGTTGATGCGCGAGTTGAGCTCTTTCTGGCCTTGGGGAGTGGCCAGATCGAGGTCGCTGATCGAAAGAGCCATGATCCGTTGATCGGGCCGTTGATCGGGCAGCTGGGCCAGCGCAGGGGTCGCGGCCAGCACCAGCCCGAGGGCGGCGGGGATAAAGGCATTCAGGTTCATCACATCCTCCAACTTGCAGGCTGTTTTCAAAGGCCGGGCGGGGGCCGGGGCGTAGGGGCGGCGGGGTTGCCGGGGGGCCTGCTGAGATTGGTTTACTCTGGCCGATTGCAGGCTTCACCGGATGCTCGACCAAACCCGGCCTGCAATCCGATTGGCGAGGTGCGGTCAGGACGGCCTGCTGAAACGCGCCGACAAAAGGTGGTTTTCAACCGACCGGCGTGCGCCCATAGTGACAGATGCGATGAATGTGGCGGTGATTATCATCTTTGTGCTGGGAATCGGCAATTTCACCATGCACCGCGCAGTGATGGAAAGCGGCCACCCACTGCTCAGGGCATGGCCGGGTCTTGCCCATCCGCTTGGGCGCAAGATTGCCTTCGGGACGGAATTTCTGGTTTTGCTGCTTGCGCTGATGCTGGCGAGCCATGGCTGGCCGGGTTTTGCCATTGCCTATGCGATTTACACCGCGTGCAATGGTCTTGCCTCGTGGCTGATGTTGAGCGGGCGGGTGTGAGCCGTGGCGACGCGGCTGTTTCACATTTCCGATGTGCATTTCGGGGTTGAGAATCGCGCCGCTTTGGCCGAGGTGGCGCGCGCCGTGGCGGCCGAGCAGCCCTGTGCGGTGGTGTGCACCGGCGATCTCACCCAGCGCGCCAAGCATTCTGAATACGCCGCCGCGCGCGAATGGTTTGCCAGCCTGCCTGCGCCTGTGGTGTTGCAGCCCGGCAATCACGACATGCCCTATTACAACCCGTGGGAGCGGTTTTCCGATCCCTTCCGGCGTTATCGGCGGTTGAATGATGCTGTGGGAACCGAGCTCGAATCAGCGGACGTGGTGCTGGTGGCGCTGCTGACGACTGTGCCTGCCCAGTGGCGCTTCCCGTGGTCGGATGGAGTGGTGAAGCCGCTCGCACTGGCGGAGACAGTGGCGGCGCTGGAGGCTTTGCAGGATGATCCGCGCCACAAGCTGGTGATCGCCCACCACCCCTTGTTGGGGCCCGATGATGCCGGCGCCAATCCGACGATTGGCGGCGATGCGGCCTTTGCTGCGCTGGCAGCAGCAGGCGCGGATGCGGCGCTTTCGGGCCATATCCATGTGCCGCTTGACGAGGTGCGGGTGCGCGGCGGCAAGCCGATGCGGATGATCGGCGCGGGCACCCTCTCCACGCGTTTGCGGCACGGCGCCCCGCCTTCTTACCGCGTTATCACCTGCGCGCTGGGCGAACCGATCACCACCGAATTACGCGTGATCCCAGAAGAAAAAGGCGACCCCAGCAGGAGCCGCCCTTTTCCGTATCGCAAAAGGCAAAACCGCTGAGCGGTTCGAGAACTGCCCCCAGAAGCGCGCTTAGCGGTTCGAGAACTGCCCCCCAGAAGCGCGCTTAACGCTTCGAGAACTGGAAGCTGCGGCGGGCCTTGGCCTTGCCGTACTTCTTACGCTCAACCACGCGGCTGTCGCGGGTGAGGAAGCCAGCGGCCTTCACCGTGCCGCGCAGTTCGGGCTCGTACTTGCTGAGCGCCTGGGCGATGCCGTGCTTGACCGCGCCGGCCTGGCCCGAAAGGCCGCCGCCGCTGGCCGTGGCGATTACGTCATACTGGCCAACCCGATCGGTGATTTCGAAGGGCTGGTTGATAATCAGGCGCAGCGTCGGACGTGCGAAATAGGTTTCCTGATCCTTGCCGTTGATGGTGATCTTGCCGGTGCCGGGCTTGACCCACACGCGGGCGACCGCATCCTTGCGGCGGCCGGTGGCGTAGGAGCGGCCCTGCGCATCGACTTCGCGTTCACGCAGCGGCGCAGTCACGCGGGCGATTTCAGCAGCATCGCCCTGCGGGGCATTGCCAGCGATCTCCTTGAGATCAGCGAGATCCGAGACGGTGTTGTTGTCGTCAGCCATTATGCGGTGACCTTGTTCTTGCGGTTCATGGAAGCAACGTCGAGCACCTGCGGCTGCTGGCCTGCGTGGGGATGCTCGGTGCCGGCATAAAGATGCAGCGCCTTCATCTGCTGACGGCCCAGCGGCCCGCGCGGGATCATCCGCTCAACCGCCTTTTCCAGCACGCGCTCGGGGAAACGACCGCCCAGCACCTTGGCCGGGGTGGTTTCCTTGATGCCGCCGGGGTGGCCGGTGTGCTTGTAATAGACCTTGTCGGTCATCTTGTTGCCGGTGAAACGCACCTTGTCGGCGTTGATCACAATGACATGATCGCCGCAATCAACATGCGGGGTGTAGCTCGGCTTGTGCTTGCCGCGCAGGATGTTGGCGATAATGGCGGCAACGCGGCCAACCACCAGCCCATCGGCATCGATAATGTGCCAGTTCTTTTCGACCTCGGCCGGTTTGATCGACCGGGTCTGCTTGCTGAGCGCCTTCATGGCTTGTGTGTCCTTAGGTTCGAATATCGGGCGGCGAGGGATACTCGCGCCGGAGAATCGCCTTATCCGGGGTCTCCCAGCATCGGCGAAGTGGCGCGCATTTGTCGCTCGAGGCCGTTTAAGTCAAGCAAAACCGCGCGTTTCAGGGCCGGTAAAATAATACCTTGAACCTAGACGAGCCCATCGAAACCGCCCAGCCATTGGGTCGTCAGGGGATGCGCTGCATCGGCGTGCCAGCCAAGAATGGCCGGTGTTTCATAGGGGTGGAGAGCGCCAAGGCGTTCGATCGCGGCATCCAGTTTGTCAGCCGTGGTCTTGAACAATACGCCGACTTCCTTCGCGCTGTCTGCTTTGTCTTCCCAGATGAACAGGGATTCCACCTCGGGCATGATGTTGGCGCAGGCGACCAGACCATCGGCCAGCAATTGCCCTGCGATCTGGCGCGCTGTGTCCTTGTCAGGGAAAGGACACCAGATCAGCGCTGCCTTCATGCCGTGCGCTGAGTGCCAAGCGCGTGCATCGCCCACGCCGTGCTGGCCACCAGCAGCGCGCCGACCAGCTGGTGCGAGGCGGCAACCCACAGCGACACGCCGCTCATCACCGTGGCAATCCCGAGCAGCAGCATCGTGCCGAAGGTAATGTTGAGCATAACCGAGGCAAGCCGGTCACGCCCCCGCACCCGGCGCGCCAGCACGATCAGCGCCGCTACGGCGACAAAAGCCCACCAGCGGTGCAGGAATTGCAGCAGGAAGGGATCATGGGTGAGCGTCCATAGCACCCCGCCCGACCAGTCCACTTGCGGAACTAGTCGCCCGTTCATCAGCGGCCAGTCATAGGCTGCGTGCCCTGCGCGCAAGCCCGCCACCCACGCGCCGAGCAGCAGCTGGATGAACAGCACCCCGGCCACGATGGCGGCAAAGCCGGTGAAACGCGCGGGCCTCACAGCGGGGTCACGCGCAAGGTTGCGCATATCGCGGGCCGTCCACACCAACAGCGCTAGCAGCAAAAGCGCGGTGAGCAAGTGGAGCGAAAGCTTGAAATGGCTCACTGCGACCATGTCCCCGACCAGACCCGATTGCACCATGATCCAGCCAAACAGGCCCTGCAGCCCGCCCAGTGCGAGCAGGCCGACAAGGCGCGGTTTGAAGCCTTTAGGGATTGCGCCGCGCGCCCAGAACCACGCCAGCGGCAGGGCATAGGCCATGCCGATCACGCGGGCGATCAGGCGGTGGAACCACTCCCAGAAATAGATGAACTGAAACTCGGCCAACGTCATTCCGCCGATCGACGTCATCAGACGATATTGCGGCGTGGCCTGATATTTCTCGAATTCGGCGATCCATGCCGCCTGACTGAGCGGCGGGAGGATGCCAGTCACCACTTCCCATTCGGTAATCGACAGCCCGCTTTCGGTAAGACGCGTAATGCCGCCCACCATCACAATCATCACCACCATGAAGGCCACCACTTCGAGCCAGCGGGCAATCGCCAAAGGACGCGCCTTGTTCGCGATGCCGGGCGCGATGAGGCCCATGGGGGATGCTTGGGTAGCCATGATCTCCCGCAAATGTGCTCAAGCGCGCGAATCTGCAAGCCTGTTTGCCGCAAAGGCCGATGCGCAGCTTGCAAGCGCACCGGCCAGGTCCCGGGCCAGGTCCCGTGGCGCGCGGCGCAATTTGCCTTGCGAAATGTCACAACATTACATAGGGCGGTGCGGTGGCCTCGTCTCCTGCGCCTTTTTCCCGCACTTCGCTGCGCCGCCGTCTCGATCATGTCGGGATTGCGCTCGCGGGCCTGTGCGCGGTGCATTGCCTGGCGACTTTGCTGATCGTCTCGGCGCTGGGGCTGGGCAGCCATTTCCTGCTGGCTGAAAGCATCCACCGCACTGGTCTTGCGCTGGCGGTGCTGGTGGCTGCGGTCGCGATCGGCTGGGGCTTTGTGCGCCACCGGCTGCTGGCGCCGCTGGTGATTGCGGGTGCGGGGATTGCGTTGATGGCTGGGGCTCTGATGGTGGAACATGGGACCGGCGAATTGCTGTTGACGCTGGCGGGCGTGGCGCTGGTTTCGGCAGGCCATGTGCTGAACCTGCGCGCCGCGCGCTGATTCTCATCAAACTTGCGGTTGCGCGCGCTGCTTCAGCCCCTATGTCTCGCGCCATGACCAATCCCAAGACCATCACCCTCAATGGTGCGTCCCACCGCACCGGCGCCGCCACCATCGCAGATCTTGTCCGTGAACTTGAACTTGCACCCGAAAAGGTTGCGGTTGAACGCAACGGCGCAATTGTCCCGCGCTCGACTTTGGGCGAGGCTGCGCTGGCCGAGGGTGACACGCTGGAAATCGTGCACTTTGTCGGCGGCGGCGCGCCTGCTGCCGACACTTGGGAAGTGGCGGGGCGCACTTTCACCTCGCGGCTGATCGTGGGGACGGGCAAGTATAAAAGCTTCGAACAGAATGCGGCCGCCGTTGAGGCGAGCGGCGCGGAGATCGTGACAGTCGCGGTGCGGCGGGTGAATGTTTCCGATCCCAAGGCGCCGATGCTGACCGATTACATCGACCCCAAGAAAATCACCTATCTGCCCAACACCGCCGGGTGCTTTACAGGCGACGAGGCGGTGCGCACGCTGCGCCTTGCGCGTGAGGCGGGCGGCTGGGATCTGGTGAAGCTGGAGGTGCTGGGCGAGGCGCGCACGCTTTACCCCGATATGCGCGAGACGCTGAAGGCCACGGAAGTCCTTGCGAAAGAAGGCTTTCTCCCCATGGTCTATTGCGCCGATGATCCCATTGCGGCCAAGCAGTTGGAAGATGCAGGCGCGGTGGCGATCATGCCCTTGGGCGCGCCGATTGGTTCAGGGCTTGGCATCCAGAACCGCGTCACCATCCGGCTCATTGTCGAAGGCGCGAAGGTTCCCGTGCTGGTCGATGCAGGCGTGGGCACGGCGTCGGATGCAGCCGTCGGCATGGAGCTGGGCTGCGATGGCATCTTGATGAACACCGCGATTGCCGAGGCGAAGGACCCCATCCGCATGGCCCGTGCGATGAAACTGGCAGTGGAAGCGGGGCGCGAGGCTTACCTTGCAGGCCGCATGGCGCGGCGGATGTATGCCGATCCGAGCAGCCCGCTTGCAGGGCTTATTTGATTTAGCCTCAAGCGCCGGCGCGCGCATCCGCGCGCTTGGCTTTCCTCCGGGGGTCCGGCCCTGCGGGCCACCCCTGCGGGCGGGCGGTCGCCCTTGCGGCTTGCCTCCGGCAAGCCGCAGCCCTTTTTCCACCTAACGCTTAATTAACCATAGTCTGCGACCGTCCTTCCTGTCGAAACAGGAGGGCTCGCCCATGATGATGCCAATCGCCGAAATGCGGGAATTCGCCAGCTTCGCACCTGCTGAGCAGCGTTACATCAAGCGCAGCCTCGATATTGGATTGGCGCGCTGTGATGCGTTCCGCCTGTGGGGCCGGGGCGAGGCGGAAAACACCGCGATCCGCCGCCAATATGTCGCCTATCAGGATTTGAAGACCCTGCGCGTGATGATCCCGCAGGAAGGCAGCGCCACCGAAGTTGAGCACCTGCTCGGCAAGCTGGTGCGCCTCGCCGCCTTTGATCTCGAACAGGAGCGCATCGCCAGTTTTGCCGCCTTCCGGTTCCTTTATGAACGGCTCTTGGGGGCCAAGGTGCGCCCGTGGCTGCCGGCAGCCTTTTGCGCCGCCGCCGCTCTCCCGCAAATCCGCCCGGAGCGCCGCAAGCTGCTGCTGCAATCCTTGAGCGAAGCCGCCGCCACCGCGCCCGGCTGGTCCCCGCGCGAGCCGAGCTTCTTCCCCGAATATGTCGAGCATGTTGAAGCGGCGTGAGTGACAGCCGTCATCCCGGCGAAGGCCGCGATCTGTAACGGCAAGCCGCGGCGCCGGTATCACGAGACCCTAGCTTTCGCCGGGGTGATGGAAAAGCGAACATTGAACTGAATCACCCCCTGTAAAGCCCGTCGATCCGTTCCTGATAGCGCTCGCGAATCTTGTGGCGCCTGATCTTCATGCTTGGCGTCATTTCCTCGTTCTCGATGGTGAAAGCCTCGTCCGCGAAAGCGAACTGGCGCACCTTTTCGATCACGGAGAGGTCAACATTGGTCCGGTCCACCGCCGCGCGCACTGCGTTCTTGAAGGCGGGGAGTTGTTGCAGGGCGGAAAGATCAAACTTCTCGCCATTGGCGCGCGCCCATTCCAAGGCCCATTCGGCATCGGGCACGATCAGGCCGACGACATAGGGCCGCTTGTCCCCGCTCACCATCGCCTGCGCGATTTCGGGCTGCAAGGTGAGCATCCCTTCGACCTTTTGCGGGGCGATATTGTCGCCCTTGTCGTTGACGATCATGTCCTTCTTGCGGTCGGTGATCTTGATGCGGCCTTTCTCGTCGAGATAGCCGATATCGCCGGTGTGGAGCCACGGCGCGCCATTGGGGTCCGCTGGATCGACCTTCAAGGTGCGCGCGGTCTCGGCCTCGTTGCGCCAGTATCCGTGCATCACCAATTCGCCGCGGCACAGGATCTCGCCGTCCTCGGCGATTTTCACCTCAACCCCGCGCAAAGGCGGGCCGACTGTGTCCATCTTGAGGCCGACCTTGGGCCGGTTGCAGCTGATGACGGGGCCTGCCTCGGTCTGGCCATAGCCTTGCAGCATGGTGAGGCCCATGGCTTCGAAGAAATTGCCGACTTCCGGGTTCAAAGGCGCGCCGCCTGACACCATCGCCTTGATCCGCCCGCCGAACTTGGCGCGGATCTTGGGCCGCAGGGTTTTCTCGATGAAAAAATCCATCGGCCTATCGCGCAGGCGTTTTTTGCCTTCCTTGGAATTGTCCGCGATCTTGAGCGCGTTATCCATCAGGAAGTTGGCAAGCTTGCCCTGCTTTTCCACCTGCTTCATGATCCGCGTGCGCAGCACTTCGAACAGACGCGGGACCACCACCATCATCGTGGGGCGCGTTTCCTCGATATTGCTGGCGAGCTTTTCCAGACCTTCGGAATAGAAAATCTCCGCGCCCACGCTGATCGGCAGATATTGCCCGCCGGTGTGTTCATAGGCGTGGGAGAGCGGCAGGAAGGAGAGGAAGCGTTCGTCCTTCACGCCGAAATCCTCGATCAGCACTTGGGCAGCGCCTGCGATATTGCACAAAATCGCGCCGTGGTGCTGCATCACGCCGCGCGGCGCGCCGCCCGTGCCGCTGGTGTAGATCAGGCAGGCGGTGTCATCGCGGTCAATCAAGGCGATGCGCTTGTCGACCGCCGCTCGCGCCGCTGCTGCATCGCCGGTCGTGAGCGCGGCCCAGCTGTGATAATCAAAACTGCCCGATTGCTGGCGGTGCAGGTCCTCAATGCCGATAACGTGTTCAATCAGGCCCGTCTGCGCAATCGCGCCCGCAAGCGGCTTCAGCAGCTTTTCATCGGAAACAAACACCGCGCGCGCGCCCGAATTATCAAGGATATGGGCGTGATCACGGCGGGTGTTGGTGATGTAGGTCGGCACGGTGATGCAGCCAGCCGCCATGATCGCCAGATCGGCCATGCACCATTCGGGGCGGTTTTCCGAGACGAGCGCCACCCGGTCGCCATCTTCCAGCCCAAGCGCGCGCAAGGATTCCGCCAGCAGGCACACTGTGTCCGCTGCCTCGCGCCAGCTTTGCGTCACCCATTGCCCGCCTTCGCGGTGGCCGAGGAAAGGAGCATCGCCTTTCTGATCGGCGCGCTTTAAAAACAGATCGACCAGATTGCGGGCATTATCAATGTCCTGCAGGATCTGATCGTCAGCCGGGTTCGCCACCGGGCGGGCGGAATGGGGCACATTGGGGGAATGCACTGGCAAAGGTTCCTCGTCCCTTCATTGTGAGTATGGGCGCCGCGTCTGGCCCGCTTATAAGGCAAAATTTAGGCGCAGATTGCCTTGGCGGCAAGTTTCGCGGAGCGCGCCCCTGCAGGCAAGCGCATTGCCCATGGCTGAATAGTCCGCCTATTCGTAGTCGAGCTTGCCCTTGAGGCGCGGGTCCACCGCCACTTCCCATGTCCCGCCCGGCAGGCGGCGCAGAGCATTGGCTTTCAGGGGCGGGGCAAAGCGGCGGATGGTGTGCCCGAAGCTTTCCAATTCCGCTGTCATCGGCACCAACGCACCACCGTCCTCGATCACGGCAGCCTGGCCAAAGCTCATGATGAAAGGCAGGCCAAGCGCTTGCTCGGCGCTGAGGCCGAAATCGACCACGCCGATAATGCTGCGCGCGACCTGCACCGGAATGGTCGGGCCGCCGGCTGCGCCAATCACCAGCACGATGCGGCCCTCCTCGTCGAACACCACGCTGGGCGCCATCGAGGAGCGCGGCCGCTTGCCCCCTTCGACCCGGTTGGCGACCAGCACACCGTTCTTTTCTGGCTCCAGATCGAAATCGGTGAGTTCGTTGTTGAGATAAAACCCGCCCCAGAACAGCCCTGATCCAAACGGCCCTTCGACTGTCGAGGTGTAGCTGACAGCATGGCCCGCAGCGTCGACCACGGCGAAATGGGTGGTGCCGTTCTCGGGCTCGACTGGCACGCCCGCTTGCCGGGGAGCGGCGCCGTCAGGTGCGCCAGCCTCGACCTTGGGCAAGGCGGCGTCGGGATTGATCAACGCGCCGCGGGCTGAGACGTAATCGGCAGCGATCAGACCGGCGACCGGGACATCCACGAAATCGCTGTCGGCAAGGAAAATTTCGCGGTCGGCATAGGCGATGCGCTGCGATTCGAGGAACAGGTGCCAGAACTGCGGATTCTGCGGCCCGAGTGCGGCAAGATTGAACCGGTCCAATTGCCCAAGCATCTGGATCACTGCGATCCCGCCCGAGGACGGCGGCCCCATGCCGCACACCTTGTAAGTGCGGTAGGCACCGCACACCGCCTCGCGCTCCTTGGCTTCATAGCCGGTGATGTCGGCGGCGGTCATGCGCCCATCCTGCGGGGTTTCGGCAGCGATATATTCAGCCAGCGCACCAGCGGCTTCTTCGCCATAGAGTGCCGCCGGGCCTTGTGCCGCTAGCCTTGCGAAAGTTTCGGCCAGAGCAGGCACTTTCACCAGCGCGCCAATCGGCAGCGGTTCGCCATCCTCGCCAAAAAACACCGCGCGCGCTTCCGGCGTCAGCCCGGCGCGGGTCTTTTGCTGGGCCAGCGATTCGTGCAAACGGCGGTTCATGCGGAACCCATCGCGGGCGAGCGCAATCGCAGGTTCGAACAGCGCCGCCCACGGCAGATTGCCAAACTGTTGATGGGCCTTGGCAGCCAGCGCAATGTTGCCCGGAACGCCCACGCTCAACCCCGACGTCACCCGGCTTTCACGCGCAAGCAGCGTGCCATCGGCATCCAGAAAACGCTGCGCGGTAGCGCTGGCGGGTGCGGTTTCGCGGCCATCGAAAGTGGTAAGCATCCCGTCGCTGCCATCCGCGCGCACCAGAAAGCCGCCCCCGCCAATGCCGGAGCTTTGCGGTTCGACCACAGTCAGCGCCAGCATCACCGCAATCGCCGCATCGACCGCAGATCCGCCCGCTGCAAGGATCGCCTCACCCGCCGCGCTGGCGCGCGGATCGGGGCTGCTGACCGCGCCCGCGGGGACGGCAGCCGGTGCGCGCTTGGCGAGAACGGGCGCGGCGGTGAACGAGGTGAAGGCAAGCGCAAGCGGCGCTGCAAGGACAAGAGCGAATTTCATGGCTTGCCTTGCTATTCGCTTCCCACCGCTTCGGCAATGCTGGCAAAACCATCGCGGTGCATCAGCGGGATCAGCCCGCGCGCGATCCGCGCGCCAAGGCCGGGGCCTTCATAAACCATCGCGGAATAAAGCTGCACGAGCGAGGCGCCTGCGCGGATGCGTTCCCATGCGTCTTCGGCGCTGGCGATGCCGCCTACGCCGACCAGCGGGATCGTCCCGCCGGTTGCCTTGCGGAAATCGCGCAAGCGCTGGAGAGCGAGCGCTTTCAAGGGGGCGCCCGATAGCCCGCCGGTTTCCTTCGCATGGTGCGAGCGCAAGGCAGGCCGCGTGATCGTGGTGTTCGACACCACCAGCGCGCCGAGGCCCTTGTCGATGGCGATGCGGGCGATCGCGTCGACATCGGCAGGTTCAAGATCGGGCGCGACCTTGAGGAACACCGGCGGCGCGCCGCTTGGCATTGCCTTGGCGCGCGCGGCCATCACGGCATCGAGCAATTCGGTGAGCGCGCCTTCATCCTGAAGCGCGCGCAGGCCCGGCGTGTTGGGGCTGGAGATATTGACGCACAGATAGCTGGCGACAGGCGCCATCACTTCAGTCATGCGGGCATAATCCGCGACCCGGTCGGCTGCGTCCTTGTTGGCGCCGATATTGACGCCGACAATCCCGCCGCGCTCTGCCCTTGCCCGTGCGCGCAGCCGTTCGAGCGCGGCCTCGGCCCCTTGGTTGTTGAAACCCATCCGGTTGATAACGGCGCGATCTTCCACCAGCCGGAACAGGCGCGGTTTGGGATTGCCCGCTTGCGGCAGGGGTGTGATCGAGCCCACCTCGGCAAAGCCAAAGCCCAGATCGAGCAATTGATCGGGCACTTCGGCATCCTTGTCGAAGCCAGCCGCCACGCCCACCGGATTGGGAAAGGCAAGGCCCGCCACTTCGATCTTGAGCGCCGCCTGGATCGGCATGGGCGCCCGCGCAGGCAGAGCTTTCAATCCGGCGAGCGCCAGGCGGTGCCCGGTTTCGGGATCAAGGGCGAAAAGTGCAGGACGCAAGAGGCGGAACAGCATAGCCTGATCGCCTATGCGCAAAGCAGGGTTGCTGTCGAGAGGGGGGGTGATCTCCAGTCAGCTCACCCCATCTAAATTATTGAAAAGATGAACTAAGTAAGAATCTTCTAGTAGCTGCGAAGATCTTGTCGTTTGCATACAATCCGCAGCATGATTTGATCGCTATAGGCTGCCTTGCGACCCGAAGGGCTCGGCGCAGCGATGCGATGAGTTCCTCAACTCAAACGGGCGGCTTTCCTAGTGAAGGCCGCCCTTTTTTGCCGCCCACCCCTTTGTCTATGCGACTTTTTCAGCCAAGCTTTTTTCTGGCAATGCCGTCAGATTTGCTGAACTGTCTTGGTTGTGAAGCGTGGGGTGCGAATCATCAGCGAACAGGGGTCGGAGCTGGGCGATGCGGCATCATCGCCTTGCCGCGATGAACTTACCGCTGCGTCCCTTATCCAGATCGATTACATTGCTCCGCCTGCCGGGGTCAGCGATTACATAACGATCCTCTATCATTTCCGCTGTGACGAGCCGGTGATCCGCGACATTCAGCCCGCTTCGGTGGGGATGCTGGCGTTGTTTCCCTATGGCAAGGGTCACCTCAGTTTCGGCAATGGCTGGCGTGATCCCAATCACGAGGTGGCTTTGCTCACCCCCTTAAGCGCGGCCTGCCCGATGGAGGTGGAGGGGCCATTTCATGCGATTGGCGCCTCGCTATCGCCCTTGGGCTGGGCGGCGCTGACGGGGCTTCATGCAGGCGAGCACGGCAACAGGATGCATCCAGCGCCAAGCATTCTGGGGCCCGAGATTGCCGAACTGGGCACCGAATGGATCGCGGGCTATCGCGCAGGGCTGATGACGGGTCCTCAATGCGCGCTGCAACTTGCCCAGTATATTGCCCGCAAGGTGCGGCCCGTCGATCCGCGCCACGCTGCGTTGATCGCTGCGGTCAATCGCTGGCTTGGCAGCTCGCTCAATCCGCAGATCGCTGATCTGATGGCGTGCACGGACTATTCGCAGCGTCAGGTGCAACGGCTGTGCGAGCGCTTTTTCGGCCTGCCGCCCAAGGCGCTGGCGCGCAAATATCGTGCGCTGCGGGCCGCTGCGCTGATGTCCTTTCCCGCGCTTTCGAGCGAGGTCGAGGCGGAGCTGGGCGAGGCCTTTTTCGATCAGTCGCATATGATCCGCGAGATCACCCGCTTTGTCGGACGCACGCCTGCGCGGCTTGCGGACAAGACAACGCCTTATCTGTCTGAAATTATCGCGCCGCAGAACCTGCGCGAGTTGGGGGTCTAGTCGCGCGCCGACTTGGGGGCTAGAGCATCGCGGCAATCCATAACCCCACACAAGAGAGTGCCGATGCCCCGCCAAAGTGTTCTCAATGCCTCGCTGTTTGCCCTTGCTCTGACGCTGGCGCCTGCCGGCCTTGCCGCTCAGGATGCTGCGCCTGCCGCGGCGGAGGCGGCGAGCGAAGCGGCGGCGATTGATGCGCTGTTTGCCGAATATGACGCAGCCGGCCTTGCCGCCTCGCCTCTGTCCAAGGCCAGCCGCGGCATCCGGGATGCGGATTATGGCAAGTGGGATGACCCTTCCGACGAAGCGGCGGAGCGCGATTTTGCCCGCCTGATGGACACCGCTGCCGAGATGCGCGCTCGGTTTGATCCGGCCCGCCTGCCCGCGCAGCAGGCCCTGTCCTATCGCCTGTTCGAACAGCTCGCAGAGCGCCGCGCCTCGCTCCATCCTTTTCGCGATTACGGCTATATCTTCGATCAGATGAACGGCGCGCAAAGCCGGATGCCCGCTTTCCTCATCAGCACGCACCGCGTCGCGAATGAGGCCGAGGCGCTCGCTTATCTCGAGCGCATCGCGGGCATGGGTCCGCAGCTTGACGCGCTCACCGCCAAGGCGCGCGAGCGGGCGGACAAGGGCGTGATGCCGCCACGCTGGGTCTTCCCTTACGTCCTGTCCGACATCGCCAATCTGCTCGGCGCAGGGAACCGCAATGCGGTGCTGGAAGACTTCGCCAAGAAAGTTGCCGCGCTCGATCTGACGAGTGAACACAAGGCTGGTCTGACAGATCGCGCCAAAGCGGCGTGGAACGCTTCGGCTGTGCCCGCCTATCAGCGTCTCTCCGCCGAGATGGAGCGCCAGCAGCAGATCGCCCCCACCGATGATGGCGTGTGGCGTTTCCCGGAAGGCGAGCAATATTACGCGGCGCTGCTTGCGAGCTACACCACCACCGATCTGACCGCTGACGAAATCCACGAAATCGGCCTTCGCGAAACGGCGCGCATCCATGATGAAATGCGCGAAATCATGGCGAAGGTTGGCTTTACCGGCACCTTGCAGGAATTTTTCGCCTTCACCCGCGACGATGCGCGCTTCTACCACACCAGCCGCGAGGACTATCTCGCCGAGGCCGAGCAATATCTCGCCGCGATGGAAGCCAAACTGCCTGAATTTTTCGCGACCCTGCCCACCGATCCGCTCGAAATCCGCGCGGTCGAAGCCTTCCGCGAAAAGAGTGCGGGCAAGGCCTTTTATCAGCGCCCCGCGCCCGATGGTTCGCGCCCCGGCATCTATTATGTGAACCTCTATAACCTGCGCGATATGAGCAAGAACGAGCTTGAAGCGCTCGCCTATCACGAAGGCCTGCCCGGCCACCATTTGCAGCTTTCGGTGCAGACCCAGCTCGGCGATCTGCCCGCCTTCCGCCGCTTTGGCGGGGTAACGGCCTATTCAGAAGGCTGGGGCCTCTATACCGAGGAACTGGGCAAGGACATGGGCTTTTACACCGATCCCTATTCCGATTTTGGGCGGCTCGGCATGGAGCTGTGGCGCGCGGGGCGGTTGGTGGTGGACACGGGCCTCCACCACAAGCGCTGGAGCCGCGAAGAGGCGATGCAGTGGCTCGCCGACAACACGCCGAACCCGGCAGGCGATATCGAAAAGGCGATTGAACGCTACATCGTCTATCCGGGCCAGGCGACCGCCTACATGATCGGGAAGCTCAAGATCATGGAACTGCGCGAAATGGCGCGGCTCGAATTGGGTGATGGGTTTGATATCCGCGCCTTCCACGATGTGATCCTCAAAAGTGGGCCGGTGCCGCTGTCGATCATGGAGGAGAATGTGCGCGGCTGGGTGGCTAGCCAGAAGGGTGGCTAGGCGACTGGCGTTTTTGCGATTGAAATAAGAGCGCATTGCTCCTATTTCCAATTCAGACCGAATCCGTCCGAATTGAGAACCGCTCGCAAATGCGCCTGTCCAACCTTGCCGATTACGCCGTCATCACGATGTGCCAGGCCGCGCTTCACTGCGGTGAAGGGCGCGTGAGCGCGGCGGAACTGGCGGCTGAAACCGGCCTGCCGGTGCCGACAGTGCAAAAGCTGGTCTCGAAACTGACGGCAGCGGGCCTTTTGCGGAGCGTGCGCGGCGCGCATGGCGGCTTGCAGCTTGGACGGCCCGCAGCGGCGATCACGGTGGCGGATATTGTCGAGGCGATCGAAGGCCCGATCACGCTGACGGCCTGTGTCGATCACACCCCGTGCGATTTCGAGGCAGGCTGTTCGATGCGCCCGCATTGGCCGATCATCAACACCGCGCTGCGCTCTGCGCTGGCGGGCGTGACACTTGCCCAGCTGCGCTATCCGCCTGCACCAGCGCCCACCCCCACCTTCATCGAGGACCATCTGGCATGAGCGACAACATCGACATCCAAGACCGCCCAGAATTGGACAAGGACGCCCGCGAAGCCGCCGCCAAGGTTGCTGATTACGAGCATGGCTGGTCATCCGATATCGAAACCGAATTCGCGCCCAAGGGGCTGAACGAAGACACCGTCCGCTTTATCTCCGCCAAGAAGAATGAGCCGGAATGGATGCTCGAATGGCGCCTCAAGGCCTTCCGCCTGTGGCAGACCATGGAAGAGCCGGATTGGGCCAAGGTCGGCTATCCCAAGATCGACTATCAGGACGCCTATTACTACGCCGCGCCGAAGAAGAAGGTAGAGCTCGACAGCCTTGATGACCTCGATCCCGAGATCAAGCGCGTCTATGACAAGCTCGGCATCCCCTTGGGCGAGCAGGAAGTGCTGGCAGGGGTCAAGGGCGCGAAGAAGGTCGCGGTCGATGCCGTGTTTGACAGCGTCAGCGTCGCCACCAGCTTTCGCGAGGAATTGCTGCGCGCAGGCGTGATCTTCCTCTCCATTTCCGAGGCGATCCGCGAATATCCTGACCTCGTGAAGAAGTGGCTCGGCAAGGTCGTGCCGGTGCGCGACAATTACTTTGCGGCCTTGAACTGCGCGGTCTTCTCCGATGGCACCTTTGTCTATGTGCCCGAAGGCGTGCGCTGCCCGATGGAACTCAGCACCTATTTCCGCATCAATGCCGAAAACACCGGCCAGTTCGAACGCACGCTGATCATCGCCGACAAGGGCGCCTATGTCAGCTACCTCGAAGGCTGCACCGCGCCGATGCGCGATGAAAACCAGCTTCACGCCGCCGTGGTGGAACTGGTCGCGCTCGACGATGCCGAGATCAAGTATTCGACCGTGCAAAACTGGTATCCGGGGAACGCCGAAGGCAAGGGCGGCATCTACAATTTCGTCACCAAGCGCGCGCTGTGTCAGGGGGACCGCTCGAAGGTCAGCTGGACGCAGGTCGAAACCGGCTCGGCGGTGACGTGGAAATATCCCTCGTGTGTGCTGAATGGTGAGGATAGCGTGGGCGAGTTCTACTCGGTCGCGGTCACCAACAATTATCAGCAGGCCGACACCGGCACCAAGATGATCCACAACGGCAAGAACAGCCGCTCGACGATCATCTCCAAGGGCATTTCGGCAGGGCGTTCGAACAACACCTATCGCGGGCTGGTGCGCGTCGGGCCGACGGCAAGCGGCGTGAGGAATTTCACCCAGTGCGACAGCCTCTTGCTGGGCGATCAATGCGGCGCGCACACTGTGCCCTATATCGAGGTGAAGAACCCCTCGGCACAGATCGAGCACGAGGCGACCACCAGCAAGATCAGCGACGAACAGCTGTTCTACGCAATGCAGCGCGGCCTCGGCGAAGAGGAAGCCGTGGCGCTGATCGTCAACGGCTTTGCCAAGGATGTCCTGAAAGAACTGCCGATGGAGTTTGCCGTGGAAGCGCAGAAGCTGCTGGCGATTTCGCTGGAAGGTTCGGTTGGATGAACGCCGCCCGCCACATCCGTCATGCTGAACTCGTTTCAGCATCCATCCTGCCTCAAGCGCGGACAGCGCAAGCGGAGAAATGGACCCTGAAACAAGTTCAGGGTGACGAAGGGGCGATTTCGCTTGAGGGGAGCGTGGGATGAACTCCGCCCTCACCACAACCGTCACCCCAGCGAAAGCTGGGGCCTCAGGCCATCAGGCGCAGCACCTTGCCGCTCTGGGTTCCAGCGTTCAGCCTCCGGCTGTGCTTCGCAACCGCTGGAATGACGAAGGACATTGACTGAAGTGACCACCCGCAAAACCCTCGCCCTCAACCCCGAGGCTGCCGCTTCCGCCGAAGCCCCCGCGCTCAAGAAGAAGGGCCGTGGGTGGGAGATTTCGGACAAGCGGCTCGATGCGCTACACGAACAGGCGCGCGAGCTCCGCCGTCATTCGAGCCCTGCGCACAAGGCGCTGGCGGAGAAATTCGCCGCTGCCGACATGGGCCGCTACACCTTCAAGCGCCACGCCGTGGTCGGCTCCGCGATTGTCGATTTCAACTGCCACAACTTAGGGCTAGCGCTGGCGATTGACGAGGAGGGGCAGAACGATCGCCTCGCCAAGCGCCGCGACAAGAGCCTTGAGAGCGTTGGCATCAAGGTGATGCGCATCGCGGCGAGCGATATCCTCACCGATATCGACGCGGTGCTGAAGCAACTCACCCAAGTCATGCGCGAGCGGATCGAGGAGCGCAAAGCCGCCGCCCGCGCGCATAAGGCCGCCAATCCCAAGCAGACTTACGAGCGCCCCAAGCGCCGCGAGGAACGGAAGAACTGACATGCTCGAAATCACCAACCTCCACGCCTCTGTTGGCGACAAGCCGATCCTGAAAGGCCTCACCCTGTCTGTCCCCGCAGGCGAAATCCACGCGATCATGGGCCCCAATGGCGCGGGTAAGTCGACGCTTTCGAACGTGCTCGGCGGCAAGCCGGGCTATGAAGTTACCGAAGGCAGCGTCACCTTCCGGGGAGAGGACCTGCTGGCGCTGGAACCGCATGAACGCGCGGCGGCGGGGCTGTTCCTCGGCTTCCAATATCCGGTGGAAATCCCCGGTGTCTCCAATGTCCAGTTCCTGCGCGAAGCCTTGAACGCGCAGCGCAAGGCGCGTGGGCAAGAACCCTTGAGTGGGGGCGAGTTCCTGAAACTCGCCAAGGACAAGGCCGCGCTCTTGAAGATGGACATGGAAATGCTCAAAAGGCAGGTCAATGTCGGCTTTTCCGGCGGCGAGAAGAAGCGCGCCGAAATGGTGCAGATGGGCATTCTCGATCCCGCTTTCGCAGTGCTGGACGAGACGGACTCTGGCCTCGATATCGACGCGCTCCGCATCGTGGGCGCAGGCATCAATTCGATCATGCGCGCCCCCGATAAGGCGGTGCTGCTGATCACCCACTACCAGCGCCTGCTCGATGTGGTTGCGCCCGACAAGGTGAGCATCCTTGCGGGCGGGCGGATCGTCGAGACCGGTGGGCCGGAACTGGCTCTGCGGCTTGAGGCCGAAGGCTATGACGCGGTGATGGCGTGACGACAGCGACCCTTCCCACGCGCCGCGATGAAGCCTGGCGCTATGCCGATATGGATGGGCTGAAGCGGCTCGGTGCGGCGGCGCTCGATCAGTGGCAGGTGATTGATGTCCCCGCTGGCGAAAACCTGACGCGCTGCCTCGTCGTCGGCTCCGATGCGCCGGAAGTGCAGCGGCTGCGCGTCACCCTTGGCGAAGGGGCGAGCGCGGCGTTCTTCGTGGTCAATCGCGGCGGTGATTACACCCGGTTCGAAGTGGAAGTGCGGCTCGCGCGGGCTGCGCATTTCGAATTCGGCGGGGTGACGATTGGCGGTGCAGCTGTGACCCGCGAATTCGTCACCCAAGTCACCCATGCCGAACCCGAGGCGACCAGCAACCAGATCATCCGCGCGGTCCATTGGGCAGGCGCAACCGGCAATTTCCTCGGCGAGATCAAGGTTGCGCGCCACGCGCAAAAGACCGACGCGGCGCAGGATTTCAAGGGGCTCTTGCTTGAAGCTGGCGCGAGCGCCAACGCCGTCCCGCAGCTCGAAATCTTCGCCGATGATGTGAAATGCGCGCACGGAGCCACTGTGGGCGAGTTGGACGAACAGGCGCGCTTCTACATGATGGCGCGCGGGGTCGATCCGGCGACTGCGCAGCGCTTGCTGGTGCAGGCCTTTATTGGCGATGCCTTTGTCGCGCTGGAGGATGAGGCCGAGCGTGAGCGCCTGCTCGATGCCGCGCTCGCCGCGTTGGAGGGCGCGAAGCTGTGAGCGCGCCCGCCACTCTCACCCGCGACTTTGCCGCTGACTTCCCCGGCCTCACCACGGCTGATGGCAAGGCGTGGCATTACCTCGACACCGCCGCCACCGCGCAGAAACCGCGCGCCGTGATCGACGCCATGGCCCGCGCCATGGGCGAGGATTACGCCACGGTGCATCGCGGGGTCTATGCGCGCTCGGCCGAAATGACGCTGGCGTTCGAAGAGGCGCGGCGCAAGGTGGCGCGCTTTATCGGCGGGAATGAGCAGGAACTGGTCTTTACCCGCGGCGCGACCGAAGCGATCAATCTGGTGGCAAACACTTGGGGCCGCGCAAACCTTAAGCCCGGCGACCGCATTCTGCTCTCGCAGCTGGAGCATCATTCGAACATTGTGCCTTGGCAGATGATTGCCGCTGAAACCGGGGCGGTGATCGATGTGTGCCCGTTGACGAGCGATCACCAGATCGATTTGGGTGCAGCCGAGACGATGCTGACGGAGGCGCACAAGCTGGTCGCCTTCGGCCATGTCTCGAATGTGCTTGGGAGCGTGCTCGATGCGCCCCGCGCCGCTGCGCTGGCGCATAGGCACGGCGCCAAGCTGCTGCTTGATGGCTGCCAGTCCGCGCCGCATATGCCGGTGGATGTGACGGCGCTCGATTGCGATTTCTACGTCTTTTCAGCGCACAAACTTTATGGCCCCACCGGGATCGGAGCCCTGTGGGCGCGGGCCGACATTCTTGATGCCATGCCGCCATGGGAAGGCGGCGGGGCGATGATCGACCGCGTGACCTTTGAACGCACCACCTATGCGCCTGCCCCGCAGCGCTTTGAAGCCGGCACGCCTGCCATCACCGAAGCCATCGCCTTTGGTGCAGCAGCCGATTATGTGAGCAGCATCGGCCTTGCCGCGATGCACGCGCGCGAGGCGGAGTTGGTGAAACACCTGCGCCGCGAACTCACCGCGATGAATGATGTGCGCGTGTTTGGCCCCGAAGACAGCGCCGGGATTGTCAGCTTTGCGATTGATGGCATTCACCCGCATGATTTGGGCACGATCCTTGACGAGGCGAATGTCGCGATCCGGGCGGGCCACCACTGCGCGCAGCCCCTGATGGATTATCTGGGGGTGCCGGCCACCGCGCGCGCCAGTTTCGGGCTCTATTCAACCGAGGCGGATGTCGAGGCGCTCATCAAAGGCATCGCCCGCACCCGCAAGATATTTGGCAAAGGATAAGAGGCTATGGACACGACCCGCGATCTTCCCGGCAACGATCCTTCCGGCATGACCGCACAAAAGCCGCCCCGCGCCCGCGTTGAGGATGCAGTGGACACGGATGCTCCGCGCAGCCGCGATTATCTCGACGGCTTCCTTGCCGCGCGTCCGCCCGAGGGCGCTCCGGGTGGGCCGGGAAGCGATCTGCAAGCCGCTGTGATCGAGGCTTTGCGCGAAATCTATGACCCGGAAATCCCGGTCAATATCTATGATCTCGGGCTGATCTACGGGGTTGAGGTGGACGATCACAGCGATGTCACCATCACCATGACACTCACCACACCGCATTGCCCGGTGGCCGAAACCATGCCGGGCGAGGTTGAGTTGCGCGCCTCGTCGGTGCCGGGGATTCGCGATGCCGAGGTTAATCTGGTATGGGAACCGGCCTGGGGCCCGCACAAGATGAGCGATGAGGCCCGGCTCGAATTGGGAATGCTGTAATGACCGAGGCTACCACCACCACACGCCCTGCGCCCAAGGCGGCCGTGACTCTGACGCCAAGCGCGGAAGCGCGGATTGCCGAATTGATGGCCAAGGCTCCGGCCGATGCGATCGGGGTGAAGCTGTCGACCCCGCGTCGCGGTTGTTCGGGGCTGGCCTATTCGGTCGACTATGTCACCAGTGAAGCCAAGTTCGACGAGAAGATCGTCACCCCCGGCGGGGTGTTCTACATCGACGGGGCGAGCGTGCTCTACCTGATCGGCAGCGTTATGGACTGGCGCGAGGATGATTTCACCGCCGGGTTCGTGTTTGAAAACCCCAACGCCAAGGGCGCGTGCGGCTGCGGCGAAAGCTTCATGGTGTAAGCTTTGCGGGGCGCGCGTTCAGCCGCCCCGCGCAAGCCGTGCCAGCAAGCGGCGTTCGAGATCATCGACCTCGCCGCTCGCGCTGATCATCTGTTCGAGCCATTCCTGTTCGTGATCGGTGATTGCTGCGCCTTCTTCTGCAAGGCTTGCGTAATCAGGGCCGCTCTGACGCCGCCCGAACACCTTGCCGAAATGGTTGCGCGCCCCCGGAACCTCGCGCGCCATGCGCCCCATGAAGTTGCGGACATTGGGCTTGGCATCCTCGACAAAGGCTTTCAGCTCCAGCGCACGCTCGCGGCTGATCTGGGCGTTGGGCAAGGCAAAACCGGTGAGGTAATTGGCGACCCCATCGAGAAACAGATCATCCCACTCGCTCGCATTTTCATCGCCAAGCGTTGCGTCCTTCAGACGGAACAGCATTTCAGCATCATAGCGGCTGACCGCGGCCGGGCCATGGCCGCCGCTGGCAAAGATCACGCGGCGGATGAGGCGACATTCAGCGGCTGAGATGTGGGTTGCGGAAAGTTCCCCACCACAGCGCGTCGGGCCGACGCCAGAGAGCACTTCGCGCTCGATCACGCCCAGCACATAATCCTTGAGCCGCACCGGCACATTCTGCGCGCGCTCGATGATGCGCACCATGCATTCCAGTTCAACCAGACTTTCCACCACGCCATCGTGATCGATCTGGCCGATCAGCCATTCCGCCTCGGCTTCGCAGCATTGCAGACGCGGCGGCGTGCCGTTGAGGACAAATTCGCCAATCGCCTCGACGAAGAAATCGCACCATTCCGGCGTGCGGTGCGACAGGGCGCGGTTGGCGGCAAACAGGGCTTCAGCTTCGGCCTGAGAGACGATCCCATCGCCCCACAAATAGCGGCGCAATTCGGCCAGTTCTTCCGGCGCAATCTGTCCATCGGACGCTGCACGGGCGGCAATTTCGTTGAAATGTGTTGTCATGGCGCGGCCTAATCCCTGCTATTTGCACCGCGTCATGCCATGAACAGGCTTAAGACCGGGTTACCGCCGTGCTATCTCATTGAGGCACTGGCCGCGATCGACCGGGGCGCCGCCTTCGCGCAGCCGCGCCTCGACATGGGTGGCGACGGGTTCGGCGCCCGGTTGCAGCGGATAGAGATAGACATCCATCACACAGGCGCGCCCGGCAAATTGCAGCTTGCGCACATCGCCTTCGAACAGATCGAGCCGCGGTTCGCCCAGCCTTCGGGTGAGCGATGCAGCCTGTGCTCCGATCACGCTTTCGAGCCCTGCGGCCTGCATCACCTCGGGCACGCGGATGATCGCGCTGCCTTGTGATCCGGCCATGATCGGGCGTTTGGGCGCAGGCGCGCTCGCGCAGCCTGCCACCGCCAAGGCGCTGGCGAGCACAGGCATGAAAGAGGCGCGGCGCGGCATCATCATCAGCGATGCTCAGCCTCGCGCGGCAAGTCAATCCGCAAAGCTGCAAGCAGCACTTGGCGAGCGGCGACAAGCGGGCTAGGCGCGTCAACAAAGCATTTGACCTCTCCAGCAACAGGAACCCATGCCCGTGCCCGACACAACCGCGCCCCGTTATGATGTTATCGCGATTGGCAATGCCGTGGTCGATGTGATCGCCTCGTGCGAGGAGGAGCTGATCGAAGAGCTTCAATTGAGCCGCGGCGGCATGACCCTGATCGACGAGGCGCGCGCCGATGAACTTTACGAAGCCATGCCGCCCGCGCGCGAGGTTTCGGGCGGTTCGGCGGCGAACACGCTGGCGGGCCTTGCCACGCTCGGCCTTGAATGCGCTTTCATCGGGCAGGTGGCCGATGATCAGCTCGGCAAGGTGTTCCGCCACGATATGCGCGCGACCGGCATCGATTTCGATACGCCCGCCCGCGAAGGCGAACCGGCCACGGGCCGTGTGCTGATTTTCGTAACCCCCGATGGCGAGCGCACCATGAACACCTTCCTTGGCGCCGGGCAATATCTCCCCGCCTCAGCATTGGATGAGGAGCTGATCGCGAGCGCCGGCATCCTCTATCTCGAAGGCTATCTGTGGGATCCCGAAGAGCCGCGCAGCGCCATGCGCCGTGCCATCGAAGTTGCGCGCGCGGCAGGCCGCAAGGTTGCCTTCACCGCATCCGAAAGCTTCGTGATCGAACGCCACCGCGATGATTTCTGCCAGATGATCGATGACGGCGTGATCGACATTCTCTTCGTCAATGAAAGCGAGCTCGCCACCCTGACGGGCGAGGAGGATTTCGAGGCGGGTATTCAATGGCTGGGGGATAAGGTGCCGGTGCTGGTCGCAACCCGCAGCGAAAAGGGCGCGGTCGCGATTGCCCATGGGACACGCGCTGAAGTCGCTGCCGTGCCGGTGATGAAGGTGGTCGACACGACGGGCGCAGGCGATCAGTTCGCGGCGGGCTTCCTGTCAGGCTATGCGCGCGGCGAGCCGCTGACCCGCTGTTTGAAGCGCGGGGCGATCTGCGCGTCCGAAGTGATCTCGCACTATGGCCCGCGTCCTGAAGCCGATATGCAGGCGCTGATGGCGGAAAGATTGTAAGCGCGCTTTGTCTGCGTGCCCGCCTCCGCGGGCACATCCTCGGCGCAATTTCAAACCCTGCGGGTTTGAGCGCCTGCGGGCGCGCAGTCGCGCTTGCGGCTGCTTGGCAGCCGATAGGATCGCGCTGATGAACGAAAAATTGTTATATTTCGGTGCCGAAAGCTGAATTCTGAGACAAGTGAGACACAGTCTAAAGCGCAAAATCCTGCCCGCTTTAGATGGAGCGGTGCTGCGTGCCGGGGACTGACGATGCCAAAGAGCCGCGCGCATCCTAGCGCGCCGCGCGGGTGGTAGGAAAGTCTCGCCTATGGCTCGGGTCGGTAATCCGCGCGGCGCAGGGTAATCATGTAATCGGCAATCGCCTCGGCCTGAGCGGGCGTGAGATCAAAATCCATCTGCTCGGGGTAATTATGCGCGTCGGAAAGCCAGCTGGCGAGCGTGCCTTCGGTCAGCCCTTCGCGGTTGGCAATGGCGGCAAAGCTGGGCGATTCCGGATTGGGTGAGAGGAACGGAGGCTCTGTCGCATGACACCCGCCGCAGGCCGCCTCGACAAAGGCAGGCGGCTTGGGCGCGGCAGCTTGCGGCGCGCTGGTCTGGCAGGCGGTTGTGAACGCGGCGAGGGCCGTAAGGGTGAGGGCGGTGCGGATCATCCGGGGTTACTCCTTGGCTGACGCTTCGCGCGCCACTTCGCGCCAGCCGATGTCGCGGCGGCAAAAGCCCGAGGGGAAGTGGATCTTGTCGACCGCTGCATAGGCGCGCTCGCGTGCCTCGGTGACAGTCTCGCCCAAGGCGCTGACATTGAGCACGCGCCCGCCGG